>CAZQES010000299.1:0-1514 GCA_964591425.1 uncultured Anaerolinea sp. | reverse complement strand
AGTCCGCGCACGCGGCGTAAAAAGAGTCCGCGCGTCAGGCGGTTATACAAACTATAGATCCCGCCCAAATCCTCGTGTTGGGTCAAATCGTTGGTGTTGATCTCTTCGATGACTGGCGCGATTTGCATCAAGCGATGCGCGGGGTACACATAAATCCCGTAACGCAAATAGATGATGTCAGGCTTGCATGCTTCCACTGCTTTGACGAGTTGACGCGCCGCGCGGATGCGATTGACCTCGGCTAGAATCTTTCCACGAGATTCATAGGGGATGACCTCCGCTTCGATCAAAGGGGAGGCTGGTTCGCCCGTGGACGTGTGCATGAACAACCGGGCTTCGTGCCCCATGCCGCGCCACGCCTCAAGTTGACTTTGAATCTTTTTCCCTACACCCGAATTTTTTGTGCGCGCCCAGTGCAGGCTGACGTACGCAATGCGCATTTACGCCTCAGCCTGATGGGTTCGTTTTTGCCGCGCGCGATACCAATCGCGCCCAATGTTATATAACCCCTTCAACCAGGGACCCTCCACAATGCGCCCGTACGACGGATAATCCCAAAACGTTTTCTTCGGCGCGTTGAGGATCGCCTCGAACTCTTCATCGGTGAGACCGAGTTTCTTGACCACATACTCACGATCCTCTTCCTGCATCGAAGGTTGATACGTCGGTTTATCGAGTTCTTTCAACGCCGCATCGCGCGTGGTCTCACCCGAACAGATCAAGCTCGAAAGATGCGAACGTCGTTTATCGTAGCCGAATTTCACGGGCAAGATGTAGCCCTGATAAAAGCGCGTGTAAATTGATTCATAGTGCTTGCCCCCATAATACCGCCAACCCAGTTCCTGTTCCAAAATTTTCATGGCTTCGGTTTTGTTATAGTCAATGTAATTCAAGATATCCACGCGGCGGTGCGTGAGCAGGCGACGATAGTAGGTAAAAAAGCCAATGTGCGGAAAGGTCTTGAGCCTGCCGCGCCCAAAGAGTTGATGCAGACTACGGATGTACTTCCAATCGAAATGCCCCTGCGACCAGGCCCGCGGCAGGTGCGTTTCGGTCCGCACGTTGAAGCCTGAAACAATGTATTTCACTTTGAGTTTATCCGCCAAGTCGCCCAGCACCGCCCAAATGGCATGGTCGCTGGGAATCTCTGAATCAGGCGTAGAAGACTTGAGGAATGCCACTTGCAAACTCTTGAACTCTTCCCAGTCCAGCACTTCGGTATGCAAGTCAATGCCGAGGCGTTTGAGAGTCTCTTCAATATTTTTCACCGCCAGTTCCGAATCCCAGCCGTTATCCATGTGCACAGCCAGCGGACGCAACCCCATCTTCTTCACGAGGTACGCCACATACGTGCTGTCCACGCCGCCGCTGACGCCGATGAGACAGTCATACGGTTTGCCGCGCCCGTCGCGCTTCATTTGCTCGACAAGTTTTTGCAAATACTCTTCGCCCGCCTTGCCCGTGATTACTTTTTGTTTCATCAAACGGTCGTGGTCATGGCAATGATTGCACAC
>CAZQES010000298.1:0-1761 GCA_964591425.1 uncultured Anaerolinea sp. | reverse complement strand
ATTCGAATGAATTTCAACAGGAGCGCGTGGCAGATGTGGGAATCATTTTGGACGGGCGCCTGCGGACGAACGAATTTTCGCGCGGACATTCGTTGTTCGAGTTTTCGGTGCAAGCCGCCGCCGCGCTGACTGACGCGTTGTTGACTCAGGGCAACCGCGTGGGCTTGCTGGTGTATGCCGCGTACCTGCGTTGGACGTTGCCAGGCTATGGAAAAATTCAGCGCGAGAAAATATTATTTTCGCTCGCACACGCGCGGCCCGGCGGAAGTGAAGTGTTTGCCGATTTTCAGCAATTGCCGACGCGTTTGTTCCCGTCTGAGTCGCAAATTGTTTTGGTCTCGCCTCTGCATGAAGATGACTTGATGCCGCTCGTGTATTTGCGCGCGCAGGGATATCAGGTACTGATCGTCAGCCCAAACCCGGTAAAGTTCGAGTTATCGTATCTGCCGAAGAATCAAAATGTGGAACTGGCTGGGCGCGTGATTCACATGGAACGCAACCTGCTGTTGCAAAAAATTCAGCGCGCTGGGATTCAGGTATTGGATTGGGACGTAGCCGAGCCGTTCGATCTGGTGGTGAAACGGAAGTTGTCGCGTCCGCCCGCGTGGTTGAGGGCGGTTGGAAGATAATTTTTTAACACAAAGGACACTAAGGTCACGAAGGATTAAACCCTTAAGTCAAAAAAACTTTGTGCACTTCGTGTCACCTGCCCCGATGCTCTTGCGGGGTTCGTGGTAAAGGTTTATGGAGATTTGAATGACGATCATTGCCATGACAGCAAGCATCCTCCTCGGAACAGCCTCGCTTGCGTACGGATACTCACAAGCAGGCATGACCGATCCCGTACGTTGGTTCATCCTGCTCGGCATCGTATGGATTGTCTCGCACTGGCGAAAATACTACTGGGTTTCCTCGCTCGCGTTTTTTCTCACGGTTCTCGGCGCGGCATACGGCGTGTGGAACGGACTCCCCACGGTTTGGATGTTGCTCGGCGCGCTCGGCGGCTTGCTCGGCTGGGACCTCTCAGACTTTGCCCGTCGCCTAAGCTACGCCGCACCGACGGATGATATCGTTGGCATGGAACGCCGTCATCTGGCGCGCGTGAGCGTGGTCGCCGCGCTGGGGTTGGGAATCGCGTTGTTGAGTTTGGTGATTCGAATCAACAGATTGGCTTTTGAGGTGGCAGTCGGACTGGTGTTGTTAGCCGCGCTTGGGTTGACAAGGTTGGTAATGAGGTTGAGGAAGTATTGATTCTCTAGGTTGCGGGGCTTTATGGTAGAATTCCAGAAATTCTGGAATTCTGATTTTCTGGAGAAACCATGACTACTGTTCAAATGCGCGGTAAAGGGACAATTACACTCCCTGCCAGTTTGCGTAAAAAATACAAACTTGAGGATGGAGAACTATTTACCATTATTGATTTAGGTGAAGGCTCTATCCTAATTAAGCCCATGGTTTCGCAAGTGAATAAATTGGGCGATAAGATCGCAAAGCAACTCAAAGAAGACAATGTTACTCTCGATGATTTGTTGGAAGCGCTGGATGAAGACCGTCAGCGGTATTATCAGGAACATTATGTCGAGAAGTAGGCTGTGGGAAAGTTTGCGTGGAAAAGCCGAATATTTTTCTGGATAGCAGCGCGCTGGTGGCAGGCGCCATTTCGAATACCGGCGCTGCCCGTGCGCTTTTGTTATTGGGTGAATTCGGGGATATTGTCATAACCATCAGTGAGATGGTTGTCGTTGAGTCGGAACGTTCTGT
>CAZQES010000297.1:0-1803 GCA_964591425.1 uncultured Anaerolinea sp. | reverse complement strand
CCTGATTTTTGATATGTCATTCTGCCTGCACCGAGCGCATGCACGCGCGAGCCGCGCCTTGTTCGCTTGCCCTGATATTTTACAGGGTCGTGGCGAAGAATCTCTAAGATTATCGTAGAGACCCTTCGCTGTCGCTCAGGGTGACACGGTATGTTGTTTGCACTTTCAATCCTAGTTTTCGATAAACTTCCAAATTCGCTGTCAATTCCTGTTCTGGCTTGAACTTGCTGATCACGAATTCTCTCGCACTTTTGCCAAGCGACTTGCGCTTCTCACGATCATCTAACAATTCGAGAATTTTTTCTGCCAGCATGTTTGCGTCATTGACGTTGACAAGCATACCATTCTTTCCATCCTCTACAATATCTTTTGTGCCGCCAGCAGGCGTCGCGATGACTGCTCTTTCGCATGCCATCGCTTCAAGAATCGCATTTGGCATCCCATCGTGCAAAGATGGGTGAACGAAAACCTCCATCATTGAATAATAAGCGGGGAGGTCGCTTGGGGGAATGTACCCTGTGACGAAAATTTGCAAGTTGGGATGCGCTGTGATGAACTCGTCGAAGATTTGTTTATCTTCACCTTGTCGTATGGCGCCGACGATGAGTAGAGTCGTTTCCTGTTTCTTGTTTACCTGCGCGTAGGCAGATAAGAGAGTCTTGAGTCCTTTTTTCTCGCGCAATTCACCGACAAACCCGATCACTGCGCCATCAGTTTCCACTCTCCACTTTCCAACATCATCTCTTTCTTCTTTCCTCTTTCTTTCCAGCCCCAATGATTCCGCTAGCGCTTCATTCCTCTCCATCGGCTTGAAATGCTCTACATCCACTGCGTTGGGAATCAAAATGATCTCACGATCAAAAAATGCTTTGGCTTTGCGAATTGACGCGTTCGCGTTGGCAGTGACGACGTTCGCGTTCTGCAACGCAAACATCGAGTGAGAGAATCGGGCGGGGTCGAACGCGGCGCGGTCCACGTCGTTGCCGCGGATGGAGACGACGCTTGGGATGTTCAAATACCTTCCAGCGAACGTTGCGATGAATCCTGCTTGGGTGAGGAAGTATGCGTGAAGTACATCGAAGGGATCGCGGGCGTGTTCTTCGGTGATGAGGTCGAACCAGTGGACGAGAGTATCGTCCACGCGTTTGTGCGCGCCGAAGCGCGTGACGGTGACTCTGTTGGACGTGTGAGTCCGCTGGTCGGAGGGGAGCAGGCTCAACGTCGGCGCAAAGACGCGTATGTAATGTCCTGCAGAAGTTAACAGGCGGGCGAGTCTCTCAGAGGAGATTGCCAGTCCGCCGATGTCGGGTGTATACTTTTCAGTGAGGAGCGCAATCTTCATGGCAGAAAAAACGGCTGAACAATGTGAGATGGTGATTGGTTATTTGGTGCCGCATCGGTGTGACAATCCCGCGTTGGGGAAGTGCATCAAGTGTGGGCGCGGATTTTGCGATGAGCATACGAACAATACGCGTGAGGGGCGGGTGTGTCTTGCGTGCCAGCAGGGACTCGATATGCCTGTTGCTCTTCCCATCGCCGCCGCGACGTTCACTGCCGCCGATCTGCATACGTTCAATCAAGCCAGCGCGTGGGACGATGACGATCGCGCGGATATGTTTTCCGATTTGAGCTAAATCTATTACCACGAAGGACACGAAGTGCACAAAGGTTTTAAGGCTTAAGGGTTTATTTCCTTCGTGACCTTGGTGTCCTTTGTGTTTAAAGAATCAATACGGTCCAATCGTTTCCCAAATCTTTTTATTTTCAACAATAAAATCATCGCAGCGCTGACAGGGCTTGAGC
>CAZQES010000296.1:0-1820 GCA_964591425.1 uncultured Anaerolinea sp. | reverse complement strand
GCTCGATATCCTTGAGACTATTTTTCTTGCCGTCGTGCTGTATTTTGGGATCAACGCCGTCTCTGCCCGCGTCCGCGTGGATGGGTTCAGCATGAATCCCTCGCTCGAAAACGGGGAATACATCCTTGTGAACAAACTCGCCTATCGCATCGGCGAACCCGAACGCGGCGACATCGTCGTCTTCAGTTTTCCCCTCGACCCGAACCAGGACCTGATCAAACGCGTGATCGGCTTGCCCGGTGAAACGATTTCCGTGCAGGACGGCAAAGTTTCGGTGAACGGGATTCTGCTCGAAGAACCTTACATCGCCGCCGCCCCGTTTTACAACGGGACGTGGGTGGTGAACGACGGGCAATTGTTCGTGCTGGGCGATAACCGCAACGAATCGAAAGACTCGCACGAGTGGGGCTTGTTGCCGATGGAAAATGTGATCGGCAAAGCCGTGCTCATCTACTGGCCCCCGCCAAAATGGGAAGTGATCGACCACGTGCAACCGGCCACCGCCGCGCAATAAGCCGGAGACTCACCATGAATGAAACATCCGTCCATCGTTCGCCGAATCCAGATCACATTCCCTGCAATCATTGCGGCGCGGGAGTGATGCGCCTGCGTCACATCACGTATTTCACGTGGCTCGGTGAGGAATTGATCACGGTTCCGAGTTTCCCCGCGTGGATCTGCGACGTGTGCGGCAGGCGCGAATACGACGAACGCGCCATTGCGTGGCTGACCATGCTCCTCAGCCCCGAAGCGGGCAAGCCCACCCGCCGCCTCAAACGGACCGTGAAGCCTGCCCCGCCCAAAGGGACTCATCCCCTGCCCCCGCTGGATTGAATCGGATACCCATGGAAACTTCTCCACGCACGTATCGTTTTCTCCCCGCCGACCTTTACACGTCCGGCTATCGCATCGTGGGCAAGGTGATGGCGGGCACAAGCGGCATCATGGGCACGATGAACGACCCCACGAAATCACATTTGGAAGTGCACGATGCGCGGCTGGCGCGTATTCACATGCCCACCAAACTGGTGGATCATTTCGAAGTGGTGCGGTTGGTGAAAGTGCATATTTTCGCGCTGTGCGCCGCGCGGCGCGAAGACCTCGGTCCCACAGCGGTCGTGCGCGGGGGCTATTCGAACGTGGCAAGCACACCGGCGAGGCTCACCACCCAAGTGTATGAAGTGGAAGGCAAACTCGAGGTTGCGGGCCGCTTCGACTTCGCCGTCTTGATCTCGGATAAAACGCGCAATTTCATTCCCGTGTTCGATTGTCTGTTGACCGCCATCCTGATCCCCAACTTGAGAGTGGAAAGCCCGGCGATCCTCTTCAACCGCGAGCATATTGACATGATGTCGTTGCTCAACCAGCGCGCGAAAGAGGATAAGTAACATGGCGTTGTGATTACCTTACACTTTCAAAATCGGGACGCTGATGCACGCTGAAAACGCAGATTTTTCTTTTTAAATCAGCGAAAATCAGCGTTTTCATGGCGCCTTGGCGCCACGGTGCAAGGGTCTGCGTCCCAAAAGCTTTGTGTAAGGTAATCAGCATGGCGTTCTACAAGTCGGGAATTTTTAACGCGAAGGTCGCGAAAAAAGCGAATGGCGCGAATCCTTTTGAATCTCGCAAAATTCACCCTGTTTTTGTAATTCGCGTTAATGCTCGGCGATATGTAACCCAATTGCTTGACCGATATACTTCGGGATGATAAAATCCGCCCGCTTAGTCTGGGAGGCTTCAAGCCGACACAGACTACATCGCTGACATGAGTCAGCGATGTTACTGCCTGCCCCCATCGTCTAGTGGACTAGGACGCAGCC
>CAZQES010000295.1:0-1825 GCA_964591425.1 uncultured Anaerolinea sp. | reverse complement strand
TACTCGACCACCGGTTATCGAGAATTATTTCAACGCCTTCACGTACAAATTCTCCACGTATTGTTTCACCATGCGGCGCGTGGAGAATTGAGGAATGTTCGTCTTCAAATTATCCTTCACGCGCGTGATCCACTCGTGAGAAATTTCCTTCGGGTCGCGGTCGTAAAACAACGGGATGATCTCGTTTTCGAGCGTGGAGTACAAATCTTCGGCGTCGAGGGCATCCTGCGCGTCACTGGATTCATATTCTTTATCCTCACCGATCGCCCAACCATTCTTGCCATTGTACGCCTCGCGCCACCAGCCATCCAGCACGGAGAAGTTCAACGCGCCGTTGAGCGCGGCTTTCATTCCCGATGTGCCGCTCGCCTCCAGCGGACGGCGCGGCGTGTTCATCCAAACGTCCACGCCTTGCACAAGATAGCGCGCAAGGTTCATATCGTAATCTTCGAGGAAGACGATGCGCCCGCCAGTCTCCGCTTTTTTCACTGTTCGATAGACCTGCTGGATTAATTGTTTTCCACCTTCATCGGCGGGATGCGCCTTGCCCGCGAATAAAATTTGCACAGGCATATTCGGCTTGTTGACGATATTCAGCAACCGCTCCACGTCGCGCATCACGAGGCTGGCGCGCTTATACGTGGCGAAGCGACGGGCGAAGCCGATGGTCAACGCATAGGGATTGATCATCACACCAGACGAAACGACTTGAACAGGATGGAAGCCTCCATGCGCCCAGCGGTCACGGACGCGTTCGCGGAGATAAAAAGCAAGTTTGCGTTTCAAATGCAAACGGACATCCCACAACTCTGCGTCAGGGATCATATCAACCTTCGACCAAAATTCTGCCTCATCGAGATGCTCGTACCAATCCGAGCCGAGATATTGATTGAAAAGGTTCTTCAAGCGCCGAGCCATCCAATTCGCGGTGTGGACGCCGTTTGTCACATAGCCGATCGGCACCTCCTGTTCGGGTTTATCGCTCCACAAGAAATGCCACATCTTGCGCGAAACGTGCCCATGCAGTTCAGAAACCGCGTTCCGCCCATTCGAGTTTCTCAAGGCAAGGATGCCCATGCTGAATGATTCGCTGTGACCGCGTTCGTGGCGCGCCAGATCGAAGAATTGCTCGCGCGTTAACCCCAACTGCTCCCAGATCGCGGCGAGATATTTATCCATAAGCCAGAGCGGAAATTCATCGTTCCCCGCAGGGACGGGAGTGTGCGTGGTGAAGACGTTTTGTCCGCGCGTCTTTTCGATGGCATCCTCGAAGGAAGCGCCTCCCGCCACAAGTTCACGCGCCCGCTCCAACGTCAGGAAAGCCGCGTGCCCTTCGTTCATGTGCCACACCGACGGGCTGTATCCCAACTGACGCAACGCGCGCACGCCGCCGATCCCCAACAACACTTCCTGCATGACGCGGCGGTCCAGGTCAGACCAGTACAATCGCGCCGTGAGCAGGCGGTCCATTTCAGAGTTGCCGACCACGTTCGAGTCGAGCAGGTATAGAGCCACGCGTCCCACGCGCGCTTCCCAAATTTGCATCGTCACATGCCTATCGGGAAATTCGACTTCGACAGTTACTGGCTCGTTGTTTTCGGTTACGAGTAAGACGGGCAGGTCTTCGAACACGAGCATGTTGTTCAAGGCTTCCTGCCAGCCGTCTTCGCTGATGCGTTGTGAAAAATATCCCTGCGCGTACATGAAGCCCACGCCGGTCAATGACAAGCCGAGATCGCTCGCTTCTTTCAAATGGTCGCCAGCCAACACGCCGAGACCGCCTGAATAGATCGGCAATGTCTCGTGCAGACCAAACTCCATGGAG
>CAZQES010000294.1:0-1825 GCA_964591425.1 uncultured Anaerolinea sp. | reverse complement strand
CGCGCGGCGCGCATGAAGCGGGCGGACACGTGATCGGGGTGACGTGTGAAGATATCGAGGCTTGGCGTGGGGTCAAAGCGAATGCTTGGGTGAAAGAGGAATGGCGGAAGAAAACGCTGCTCGAGCGCATGCAAGCCATCATCGAGGGATGCGACGCGGCGATCGCGTTACCCGGCGGAGTCGGCACGCTGGCAGAGATTTCGATCATGTGGAATCTGATGGTCGTAGAGTCTTTATACCGGAGGCCGTTGATACTGGTCGGGCAAGGGTGGCAATCGACACTCGACCAATTTTTCAATTCGTTCGAGTATTACATGCCCATGCGCCAACGCGAGAGTTTGTTGTTCGCAGAGGATGTGCAGAGGGCTGTGGAGTTTCTAAAATAATTCGGTGGTCGAGTAGGCACGAGCGATAGCGAGTGTCGTATCGAGACCACCATGCCGTAGTGCAACTCTCGTTACAAAAATATTATTGAACACCTGTGGTCTCGATACGGGTTTCGCCCTACGCGACCACCGTGTAAACCTAAAAGAGGAAAAATGGCTGAAGATAATATTTCGACACGCTCAACACAGCGCTTACCCACCCGCGCGGAAGATTTTTCCGAATGGTACAACCAACTCGTTGTAAAGTCTGACCTCGCGGACTATTCGCCCGTGCGCGGGTGCATGGTCGTCAAACCCTACGGCTGGGCGCTGTGGGAGAACATCACCTCGTGGCTCGATGGCGAGTTCAAGAAGACGGGACACGTCAACGCGGCTTTCCCCACGCTCATCCCGCTTTCTTTCTTTGAAAAAGAAAAAGAACATGTGGAAGGATTCTCGCCTCAACTGGCTGTCGTCACGCACGGTGGCGGCGAAGAACTTGAAGAGAAACTTGTGGTACGTCCCACCTCCGAGACCATCATCGGTTACATGTATTCCAAATGGGTCAAGTCGTGGCGCGACCTGCCGATCCTGATCGTGCAATGGGGTTCAGTTCTCCGTTGGGAAATTCGCACGAAACTTTTCCTGCGGACAGCGGAATTCTACTGGCACGAAGGTCACACCGCGCACGCGTCCGCTGACGAAGCCATCGAGGAGATGTATCGCATCCTCGACATCTACGAAAAGTTCTGTCTCGAAGAAGCCGCGATTCCCGTGTTCAAAGGTCCCAAGAGCGAATCGGAACGGTTCCCCGGCGCGCAGGTCACCACATCCATCGAAGCGATGATGTGGGATAAGCGCGCGTTGCAGTCCGGCACGTCGCACTATTTCGGTCAAAATTTCGCCAAGGCGTTCGACATCAAATTCCTCGACAAGAACAACGAACTTCAATTTGCCGAAACAACATCCTGGGCGATCTCGAGCCGCATCATCGGCGCGATGATCATGGTGCATGGCGACGATCAGGGACTCGTCCTGCCTCCGCGCCTTGCGCCAATTCAGGCCGTCGTCGTTCCCATTTTCAAGAACGACGCCGAGAAAACAAAAGTGATGGAAGTCGCCGACCGCGTGTTCACGGAACTCAAAGCCGCCGGCATCCGCGTCAAAATGGATGACCGCGATAACGTCAGCAGTGGATTCAAATTTAATGATTGGGAGATGCGCGGTGTCCCCCTCCGCGTGGAGATCGGTCCAAAGGATGTGGAAAAAGGATCGGTCGCGCTTGCCCGACGCGATAAACCCGGCAAGGAGGGCAAGACCTTCGTCTCGCAAACGGGTCTTTCTTCGACGGTGAACCTGCTTCTCACAGAGATTCAAGCCGCCCTCCTCAAAAGGGCAACCGAGTACCGTGACGCGAACATCCACGAACCTAAGGATTACGAAGACCTCAAGCGCATCGT
>CAZQES010000293.1:0-1846 GCA_964591425.1 uncultured Anaerolinea sp. | reverse complement strand
TTTGCCAGAAGTTTTCTACTTTTCACTGGCCCTATTTTAGGGGAGGGTTACCATACGACGTAACTTCACCTATCCACCGTGATCAAATCCTTGATGCGTTCGAATGTGCCGGGTCCGATACCGGAAACGTTGATGATGTCTTCGATCGTTTGAAACGGTCCATTCTCTTCTCGGTAAGCAATGATCTTTTCCGCCGTAGTCGGACCAATCCCCGGCAGTGATTCCAATTCGAACTGGGAAGCCGTGTTGATGTTGATCAATTCCGTTTCAGAAGGCTCAACAACTTCCACACCGGGGGTGGGAATCACCAGTGAAGCGCCTTCCCCAAAAGGAATATCCAATTGCTCGCCATCTTCGAGCAAACGCGCCAAATTGATGCCCGTTTTATCCGCATCCGCTAAAAAGCCACCGGCGGCGGAAATGGCATCCTGCAAGCGCGCACCTTGCGGCAAAGCGTACACGCCGGGGCGCGGCACCGCGCCTGTGATATGAACGACGATCGGCGTATCGGTTGGCACCGGGCGCAGAGTCACCGCCTCCCCGCTTGGGTTGCGTGCCACCACCCAGATCAGCGCGGCAACGAACAAGCCGAATAACGTTCCTGAAGCCATGTACAAGATGGATTTTATGGTTTGCATTGCGGATATTTTACTTCAACTTCATCACGAGCATTCGCTTATCCCTGCGCGTGAAGGTCATCATTGTGTTTGCCAATTTGCTCAATCGCTGATAGTACCGCGGCATCTCCTCATGCGATAATGCGACAAAACCAAATTTTTGATAAAGCGGCTCCATAATGGAAAGACAAGTGAGGTACAGAGGTCGCGGGCTGTCCTTTAGCAGGTGCTCGATAACGGCACGCGCAACACCCTGCCCTTGAAACTCAGGGCGGACTGCGATCGAAGCCAGTTCTAGAATTTCCTTCCCGTGTGGCTTGATCTGACCTGTGCCGATGACGCGGCCGTCGGCGTCCACCGCGACGATGAAGCGCTTCCAATCCAAATCCATGGGGTTGATCCCCACCATGTGAATTAAATCCTTGATTTGGCGTGATTCTGTTTCGCGCGCGCGGCGCAGAGTAAAGTTGGTCATATCGTTTGATAGCCAGTTGTCAAATTAGTCCAGCCGCGACGATGATAATGAACGTGGCGATGAACCAGTGGATCAAGAACGGGTAAAGAAAGGAATTTGTTCTCCACGCCACCCAACCAAAGGCGAACCCGCCAAAGATCGTGGAAAGGGTCTCCACTTCGGGTTTGCCGTTGTGCATCAACGCAAAAGGGACGGCTTGCAGCCACAGCGACTCAGGTCCAAACTTTCGCGCGTAACCGAACAGAATCCATCCGCGAAAAATGAACTCCCATCCGATCAAATCGAGGAAAGTGCTCCACGGTAGACCATTCACATGTGGTTGATAATATTTCTGCATGGACGGGTCGCCGCTCCCAAGAAAATAGATCACAGGAGCCATGACGACAATTCCAATGGCAGTGATGATAAGCCCCGCTTTCCAATCGCCAAAACCAAATCCATACTCCTTCGGGCTTTCGCGAAAGATCGCAAACACGAAAAATAAGGGAATGACAAGATACAAAACAACTCGAAACCAATGCCCAAACTGATCGAACAAGAGTTTCCGATGATAAAAGTCCACCATGAACAATAACGTGGAAACGATTGTGATGGTGACGATCTTCCAATCGAATTTTAGGCGTTCGCCGAGGATGTAGTTCATAGTGAGCAGTAATCAGTGAGCAGTGTCAGTAAGGGAAGTAGGATTGATTTCAGGTGCTGGCGCACGCCAAGGCGCAGGGCGTGCAGCGCTACGCCTTCCTGGGCGACTTCG
>CAZQES010000292.1:0-1849 GCA_964591425.1 uncultured Anaerolinea sp. | reverse complement strand
CAAAACGCCTGATTTTTCTACTTTCAAGTGGCACTAATATTGGGAGGTTGACAGTTGCAGGAATACAACACCATCCGCCCACATGAGGCACTACAGGGCTTGCCACCCCGCCAGTATGCAATCCAAAACGCCTGATTTTTCTACTTTCAAGTGGCACTAATATTGGGAGGTTGACAGCTTGAATTTGAATATCAACGTGCCAGTGGAATTAAAAGAGAACACTTGCGAGTTTGGCAGGAGATTCGTCAAAACTTGCAGTAGCAACAGTTACACAGATTGTCCCGTCAACTCCACCACCAGCGTATCCATCGCCAGCTCTAATGTGAGTTGGCTTGTTTTTACCCCCTCATCAATCCGCAACAACTTGCGATAAATGCTTTCAAGCGACTCAATCGAGAATCGCCCTGCCTGTTGTGTGGTCTTCTCCGCCACGAACGGATGAACACCCAGCGCGCGCGCCACATCATCCTTGTTGCCGCGTCCATCGAGAATTTCACGCGCTTGAATCAAGAGGCGGAATTGACGCACCACCATCCCCCACAACAAAAATGGGTCTTCGGTTTCGAGCAAACGGTGTAACAAATGTTGCGCCGATTTGCCATTGCCGTTCGATAACGCGTCCACGAAATCGAACACCGATTGTTGTGACGTGACGATGCATACCGCTTCCACATCGGCGGTTGTCACCGTCCGCGCCCAATTGACGTACGCCAGCAACTTTGAGATTTCCATCCCCGCCTGACGCGTGTCCACGCCGACCATGTCTTTGAGCATCTCTGCGGCGCGCGGCTCGATCTGTCCGCCTTGTTGCTTTGTCTCGTTGACGATCCAGCCTGACATATCCCTGAGTTTCGGGAGCATGAACGCTTTGGTTTGAATTATCTTGCTGTTCTTCTCCGCCCATTTCACCAGCCAGTGTTTATCTGCATCGCGCGGCTCGACCGATTCAAACATTACGAGTCGAGTCGTCTCTGGCGCTTTCTCGATGAACTCGAAAAATTTCTTTCTTGAGGAGGCGTTGTTGTATTTCGAGGAAGGATTTGCCAACAAAACTAAACGTCTCTTGGCGAGGAACGGCATGGCATTGACCGCGTTATTCAGGTCGTTCTCGGTCATCGAACGGGCGTCGAGGCGCGCCGTGTTCATGTCCGCGCTGGTGGGATCGGTGAAGTCAGAGTCGAACTCCTTGAGTTTGCGCGAGATGGCGAATTCGTCGTTGCCGAAGAGGAAATAGAGGCTAGGCATGGAATTTTTTTAAACACGAAGGACACGAAGGTCACGAAGGGTGGACGAACGAGGAGCGAATCGCCTTTCCGCAGATTTCCCTTTGTGTACTTGGTGTCCTTTGTGGTAAAGAATCATTTCGTGATGATGCGATGAACGCCTTTGCGCATGAGGCGAATATCCACAATTTGCATGGCGCCCAAGTCTGCTTCGGTGGTGATGTACTTTTGCAACCACGGTCCAAGCGGACGGCTCAACAGATACCCGAAAAGTGCGAGCACCAACGCGAAGGGAATCAGCCCGACGCGCCAAAAGGTGGAACGCGCTCGACGAAGGGGCATCCAGGCGAACGTCGCGGGAAGAACCGCCCCAACGACGAGGTTGGTGCCGCATCCCTCGTGCACGGCGAGTCCGCTTTCGCCGGCATTGAGTCGCGCCATGGCTTCCGTCGCCGCTTCATTCACGTCTTCGGTTTGCACATCGCCAAGCAGAAAAAAACCCGTCGGGTTGGAATGTCCCGCCAGCGGCTGGTTTTTGTATTTCCGCGCGAGCACGTGAAGCGTGGCGTGTTCAGATCATCGGTTACGAAGCCGAGTATCTCGGCGATGTGAAGCTGGTGCGCGAA
>CAZQES010000291.1:0-1887 GCA_964591425.1 uncultured Anaerolinea sp. | reverse complement strand
ACAGCGACCTCTGAACCCATGGCGTTGACCGTCAATGGCGAGGGCATCACTCTCGTCGAATTCGACGCGGACGTGGCGCGTTACATCGCCGCCCAGTCCGCGTTGGGGAACACGGTCGATCCGTTCACCGCGACCAGTGTGGTCATCGACGATCTTGTGGCGCAATTGCTCCTCGCACAAGCCGCGCGCGCGCAGGGCTTCACGCTCGATGATGCGGCATTGCAGGCGCGCGTTGATTCGCTCGCCGAACAACTCGGCGGAGTTGATGCGCTCGAAACGTGGAAAACGAATCAAGGGTACAGCGATGCAGATTTCCTGTCCGCGTTGAAGCGTGCGGCTGAATCCGCGTGGATGCGTGACAAAATCATTTCATCCGTGCCTGAGACTGCTGAACAAGTCCACCTCCAGCAAATTCTGCTCTATAATGAAGATACCGCGCGGAATTTTCTGGCGCAATTAAATGGCGGAGCCGATTTCGATGATCTCGCTTTTGATGCCGACCCGGTGACGCGCGGCGATCTTGGCTGGGTGCCGCGAGGCTATTTGCTCGAGCCAACGATCGAGGATGTGGCGTTCGATCTGACAGTGGGTGAACATAGCGATGTGATCTCCACAGAGGTCGGTTTTCACATCTTACGAATCCTGGCGCGCGATCCCGCGCGCGCCCTTTCACCGGATGCCAGGCTGGCATTGCAGGAACGTGCGCTGATCGCCTGGATCGAGGAACAGCGACAACAGGCGACGATCGTGCTGGTGCCGCAATAGTTTTATACGGAGCATATCTCGATGAGTGACGAATTCGATTTTGATGGCAAACCATCCCGCGCACGCGGAGCAGGCTTGCAGTTGTGGGATCTGTTGACCGTGATTGTATTGATCGCCACAGCCTGCGCGGTCGGTTATTTTGTGCTGATCTTTCTCAACCCCACCTCCAGCCTGAATGTTTTGCCTCCAGGCGGCGCGGGTTTTGCCCCGCAACCTCCAACGGCAACGATCACACCCCTGCAACTCGAACCGACTTGGACTGCCAGCCCCACCATCGCCTTGACGCCGAGCGAGACCCCTCGCCCGACATTCACACCAATTTCAACCGATACACCAGTTTCGCTCTTCCCACCGACGCGGACACCGAGACCGACCAACACGCCCAAGGCGCCATTCAGCGCGTCGACCTCACAAGTGGAGAGCACCTTGATCTACCCCGACCTTGCCTGTAATTGGGCTGGCATCGGCGGGACAGTGGTCAATGCCAATAACAGTCCCATCATTGGGCAGGTGATCGTCCTGCGCGGCACATTGGATGGCAAGTCCATCGAACAACAAACCGTGAGCGGAATCAATAAGGCGTACGGCGAATCGGGTTTTGAGTTCGTGCTTGGGAATACACCGGTCGCGTCCACCACGCTTTACGTTCAACTTGTGGATCTCAACGGTCTTCCGCTTTCCGATAAGATTTCGGTTCCCACGTCTGGAGAGTGCACGAAGAATCTTGTGCTAGTACGGTTCAAGAAGAATAACTAACTTGCGTTTTAACGATAAAAATGGCGACCCACCGGGTCGCCATTTTTTTATACAGCCACGTTCCAATGTTCGTATTTTGGGTATCGCGCCCTCACTGCGTCTTCGAGCAAGGCGCGCAACTTTGTTGCGACGGGTCCCATTTCGCCTCTGCCGATGGCACGGTGGTCCACTTTGGTGATGCCAGTGATCCCAGCCGCAGTTCCCGTGAAGAACATTTCCTCCGCGGCGAACACTTCCGTGCGGTCAATGGATCGTTCAACGACTTCGATGCCTAATTCGCGGCGGGCAAGTTCGATCACGGTCTTGCGCGTGATGCCTTCGAGGATGTTGTCTGTTACGGGCGGAGTGACGAGCACGCCGTCGCGC
>CAZQES010000290.1:0-1891 GCA_964591425.1 uncultured Anaerolinea sp. | reverse complement strand
AGGGACAGAAGCGGGGCTGGGCAAGGAGCCGTCGCCAACGTTCTCCGCGTGTTTCGGCGGTCCGTTCATGGTGCATCATCCATCGAAGTATGCGGAGTTGTTACGTCAGAAGATCGAAAAGCACGGAGTCAAATGCTGGTTGGTCAACACCGGCTGGGTCGGCGGACCCTACGGCGTCGGCAGTCGCATTTCGATCAAGCACACGCGCGCGTTGCTAAGCGCAGCATTGACCGGCAAACTCAATTCGGTGAAATACAAAGTTGATCCAGTGTTCGGCTTTGAAGTCCCCGTCACGTGCCCCGATGTTCCAAATGAAGTTCTTGACCCATCCTCTTCGTGGAAGGACAAGGCAGATTACGAACTCAAGTACAAAGCCCTTGCCCAGAAGTTCGTTGAAAATTTCAAGAGCTTTGCGGACCAAACCCCAAAGCAAGTCCTTGAAGCGGGACCGCAGGTGTAATGAATAAGCCCTCCGAGTTAACTCGGAGGGCTTATTTTTTAATTCTTTTTCAATCGCTTTCGCGCTAGTCGGTTGAGCAGTTCGAGAAGTTCGTGCATCTTCTCATCGTCGGGCGAATCGCTGGTAATAACGGTGTGTTGCCAATTCTTCGCTTCGACGGTGATGGTGTAGGTAAATTGATCTGGCATAGCTTTATCGCTATTTAATTTTGCGGGTAGTTCGGCGAAATCCAGATCGTCGAGCAGTTCTTTGAGCGTGTCCGCTTGCTCTTCGGGGAGGTCGTGCATATCGAGGTCAGCCGCGAGGCGCATGTTGGCGAATCCGCCGGTGCGTTCGAATTTGATTCGTTCTACATCCATTAGGACTCCTTACTTTTCCGAAAACAAGATCTTGACGCAGTTGTACTGCGTCAAGGCTGGCGGCAGTGCAACTGCCGCCTATCTTCTTCTCATGAAGGTGTTTATCCACTTCGAGCAGGCGCGGCGCCGATGAAACGCAAGGCGGCTTCGAGGCACCCGGGTTCGGTTGTCCCTCCACTGCCACCGATGGTCAGCCCGACTCCCGCCCAGCCGTGCTTGACCGCCTGTTGTTCGAGGCTGCCAGCGCCGAACAACTCTCCCGCCGTCTGATGCGTGAGGTCCGCGCATTGCTGGAAGTTCGAGTTCTCGCCGAGTTTGTCACGCAGGGTCACGTACCAGATCTGCCCGGCTTTTTCCCACGCGTAGCCGCCGATCTCCACAGCCGCCAGATAAAATGCGTGGTTGGGGATACCCGAATTGATGTGCACGCCGCCGTTATCGCTGATCGTGTTGACGTAATCGCGCATGTGCGCGGGTTGCGGGTCTTTGCCTAGCACAGGATCGTCGTACGCGGTGCCAGGCGCTTTCATCGTGCGGATGCCGACACCGTTCACATTTTCGGTGAGCAAACCGCCGCCGATGACCCAATCCGCTTCGGAGGCGGTCTGGCGCAGTTGATACTGCTTGACCAGTGAGCCGAACACGTCGGACATGTGCTCGTTCAACGCGCCGGGTTGTTGCGAGTAGACCAGTTTTGCTTCGAACTGCGTGACGCCGTGCGTGAGTTCGTGAGCGATGATATCCAGAGCGATGGTGAAGCGATTGAAAAGCCTTTCGCCAACGGGAAGATTCTCATCGCCGTCGCCGTAGACCATTTGCTTGCCGTCCCAGAACGCGTTATCGTAACCGGTCCGATAATGCACACTCGAATCAAGCCTCATCCCGTTGTTGTTGATGGAATTTCTGTTGTACACATCCTTGAAGAGGTCGTAGGTGATGCCGCTGCCGTCGTATGCCTCATCGACCGCCGCATCGGCGGTGGGCGGATCGCCCTCCCTGCGGACGGGTGTGCCGGGCAGGGAGGTGCCGTTCCTCACATCGTAAACGATACGTTCCTTCCCGCCTCCAGCCG
>CAZQES010000289.1:0-1899 GCA_964591425.1 uncultured Anaerolinea sp. | reverse complement strand
AGGGGTGCGTTTGGATGGGGAAACGCTGGAGCGCGGGGAGGTTCCGTTTCCGCACCCCGGGGTGTTACAAGTGGGGAAGCGGAAATTTGTGCGTGTGAAATGAATCCACTCGCGGGAGGCGCTCGCGCTCAGGATTGTGTTTCATCTTCGTTGATTAATCTCAAAAATACCTTGACGATATTGGGGTCGAGAATCGTGCCGGCGCTCTCATTGATGTATTCTAGGACTTTGTGAATGGGCCACGCGTTTCGATAAGGGCGGTTGGAGCGCAGGGCGTCCCAAATGTCGACCACAGAAAAGATCCGCGCGGCGAGCGGGATCTGCTCGCCCTTCAAGCCGCGTGGGTAGCCGCTTCCATCCCAATGTTCATGATGACAATAAGGAATATCGAGCGCCGGTCTCAGGTAACTGATCGGTGAAAGCAGATCGTACGCATATTGCGGATGGCGGCGCATCTCATCCCATTCCGTATCTGTCAGCGGACCCGTCTTCTTGAGAATATGATCGGGAACGCCCATTTTGCCGATATCGTGCAGGAGCACCCCGCGGTAGATGTTGACGAGTTCTTCATCGTTGATCTCCATCGACCTTGCCAGTCGAAGGGTCATATCGGTCACGCGTCTTGTATGACCTTCGGTTTCGCGGTCGCGCAACTCTAACGCGCGCGCCCACCCTTCAAGGGTGATGTCATATGCCTGCGTGAGTTCCTGATTCGTTTTTTGAAGATTATCGAACAGGTGCGCGTTATCGATCGCGATGGCGGCTTGCCCTGCCAGTGTTTGCAAAAACTGCATCCACTCCGCGCTGGGCGAAAGTGGCGAACGATGGAACACCTCGAAGACGCCTTTGATCTGTCCCTTCACGATCAATGGAACACCGATGTAAGTGACGAATCTCTCGCGGGCCAGCATGGGATCTTTTTTGGCTTCCGCAGAGTTCAGGAGATCGATGACGTGATCGATTCTCCCCTTGACGAGAACCTGCCCCGCCAACCCTTCGCCGAGTCTCAACATCGGGCGGGAAGGCGAAGGGGTTCGGAAACCCGCACTCGATAGCAGGTTGAGGCTTTGAATTTCGGGGCGATAGAGGAAGATATCCATCGCGTCCACTTTGAGGTGTCTGAGCGCATGTTCCGAGAGGATATTCAGGGTCACGCGCAAATCTGTGGAAGAGGCGATGGCTGAGTCGATGTCGCGCAGAGCCGTCAGCCTGCGGATCTGTTCCTGACTGTGGTCGAACAATTCCGTCCGATGGATCGCATTGCCGGTGATCTCTGCCAGGATCGCCAAAAGATTGATCTCTGCCGGGGTGACTTGCCTGCCAGCCTCGATCCCAAGTCTCAACACGCCTACAGGCCCCGCCGTAGATTGGATGGGGAGGGTGATACCGCCGAGTCCGGTTTGCATGCTTTCCCGGTTTTCTTCCATAAGGAGCGAGTCCGTTTTTAGATCGGTCGATACGTGCTTCTCGCCGCGCGTGAATACCCGACCGATGATTCCATCCCACGGCTTGAGAGAGGTGACGTTGAGTTTGCTTTCAGCGCCGCGCGCCGCGCGTTGAACGAGTACATCGTACGACTGGTCGTGAAGCCAGATGGACCCGTGCGGTGTGCGGATCAAATCCAACGCTTGTTGAAGAAGGATTTCGAGCATATCGCCGACCGATTGCGCCATTCGCAGTGTGGCGGACATGTGATTAATGATTTCGAGTTCGCGCACCCGGTGTTGTTCCGCCGCGAAGAGACGGATGCGCTCGAGCGCACTGCCTAATCCGCCGGCGATGATCGTGAGAAAACGCTCGTCGCTTTCGTGGAAGGCATTAGGCGTTTTACTTTCGACGTTCAACACGCCGATGATCCGTTCATTCACGCGGATGGGGACGCACAACTCCGAGCGTATC
>CAZQES010000288.1:0-1921 GCA_964591425.1 uncultured Anaerolinea sp. | reverse complement strand
AGCGTGATAGTCGTCATTGCAGATCGAATCAACCATCACTTGATGGTATCTCCAAACTTCTTGCAGGTAATCGTATCCACCCGTAAACATGTTCAAGCCGACGGTTTCGTATGCGTCCCAATACGCTTCCAGAATTCCCGATACAAATGGATTTTCAAGGCGGCTAAAGATTTTTAAATGCAAATTGCGGTGTTCTTCGTGTGGAACCTGTACCGGAGTTCGCCCCAGTTTTTCTTGCGCCCGGCGGATCAGCGTTTGTAATTCATCTTTGTCGCTTTTGGTCAGCTTCTCCACCGCTTCAAACCAATAGGCGGATTCAACATGATTCCGCAACTCGGCGTATTTTCGGAAATTTTCATCATCGAGCGCGAGTGCGTATTGCAGACTTTGACGGATCGCAGGCGAGAATGAAAATGCGCGGCGACGCGTCTTTCCCGGCCCCGGCTTGACTTCGACAAGTCCGAGTGCGCGTGCCACCGCCAGTTGTTCGCGCAGTGACGCGAGACTTACGCCCAACTCCTCGCTCAACTCATTGAGCGTGGGGAGTCCGTTCTCTGCCTCTTCATGCGAGGCTAGATACCTCATAAATTCTGAAATGTCGGGGGAAGGCTTGTCTCGAACTATCATATGATTAATCTGATTAATTCGAGTATATACCCGTTATTTCTTTGCGTCAAGTAAAGAAAATACCAAAGTGAAAATCACGGTTTGGAAACAAAATGGTTGATGGAGGTGGAGGAGGTGGTTCCGGCGTATCCGTAGGTGGCTCTGGCACCGGCGTATCTGTTGCAGGCTCAACAACTGTGGGAGTACCAGTGATCGGCACGATGATCACGGCTGTGTTAGTTGGTTTTGGCGTGCGAGTCGAAGTTGGAGGAATGATTATTCGCGGTGGTTCTTCGCGCTTTGTCGGAGTACTCGAAGGGATGAAAGGTGTGCGTGTGTAGGTGGGTGTTGAAGTTGGCGACGAAGTGTACGTTGCCGTAGGAGTGGATGTATTCGTGGGAGTGGCAGTAGCCACAAGTTCGGCAAACGCCTCGGAGGTTAGAGCCGCCGCCGTGTTCAAATTCGAGAATGCCAGATCGGCAATATTGCCCGGTTCGATGACGATCGGTGTAGGTAAGGTGGGGTCGGAGAATGCAATTGCCGATGTAGCGCAAAACAAACTAAACCCAAGCGCGCCGGCAAAGAAGATCCACAAGAGGCTGGCGTAGTCTCTGGGTCTGTTGGCGGTTGCGATGCTTTCCTGTCCGTCGTCCACAGTGAAATTATCCCACACCTTTATGAAAAATTCTATCGACCGATCCGGCGGCTACGGTGAATATAATTTCTTGCGAATGTCCGGCGGAGTAAGAACCGCCTCGAGCACGCCTCCGCCGATCGCGAGCGATTTATCGGAAACAAGAAAACATGTGCTGGCATCGTTGCGCGCGTCCACATCGCCGATCTTCAATCCTTTTGTGACGCGCAAGCCGTCTCGCATCATCCCTCGCAATACCCCGCGAAACGGGCTGATCACAGAATATTGACCTTCAATGATAGCAATTAATTCGCCCTCCTCGCAAGGATCGCCGATCTGCTTTTTGCTCCTCAAAACGCCACTTGCCGGTGCGCGTAACACGCGGCGCCGATCGCCCTCGGGTTCGCCGGAATCGGGTTGAGTGATCCCGTCCCAGAATACCCGACCAAGCGTGTGACTGCGGCGGGTTTCGATGGCGGCGTGGCAATTCTGTCCAGCGTGGAACCCGGGTCCCAGTCCGATGTGAAGCGGAACCGGGGCGGGGAGAGGTTGAGGAGGAGATTTGAGGAGTCGCGCATCCACGACGACTGGAAAATCAAAAGCGGAAAGTATCGAAGCATCCGGATCAACGATGACGGGGATTCCATCCGCTTCCTCCCACCTTTTGAGTTGATTCCCTTC
>CAZQES010000287.1:0-1927 GCA_964591425.1 uncultured Anaerolinea sp. | reverse complement strand
CTTTATCTAACATTATTGTTATTGTGTATACCTTCCTCGGCTTTGGAGAGGCATATAGATACAGTCAACTAGCTCGTGAACAATTCCAAACCACACTGATGGGTTTATTTTCCCAACACCCCATATATATTCTAGACGTGCTCTTCCAAATGGGTAGAGTTCTTACTCAAGGCGCTGTTTATTATTTAGCTTTAAGAGGGATTGCTTTGGGATTGAACATGATTGTAGAAACAGACATGAATTATAAGGAGAAAAATGTTGAGGGAGGAGAAGAATGAAAGAAGGTCTTCACGTACAAAAAGAGAATGACGGGCTCGAAACATGGGAAACAAAGTTGCTGGATGACGAAAGTCAACCAGAACTTTATGACCCTTTGGATGTATTGAAACTGAGAGATAATATTAACTTTGTAGCAAACGCGGCGATCGTTGTATATGTTTTCCTCGGTCTGCTGAATTTCCAGTTTGTCAGAACGCTCCTTGAAGGTTTCCCGCTGTCTTTTTCTGAAGTATCCCAATCTCTTTCAAACGATGTGTTTACTATAATTACTATAGCGGTTCGAATATCCATAATATATTTCCCGCTCAAAGCACTGACTCATATATTGAGAATCCTTATGGAAATGGAATTCAATAGTCGAAAGGCTAGATAATAAATGTTCCAACTCAAAACCACTCCCTTCCACGAACGGACGTCCGCGTTGTGCCAGCCGCAGAACTGGCGCAAGTGGGCGGGATATTATGTCGTCGGGTCGTATGAGCACACGATCGACCGCGAGTATTGGGCGATCCGCAACTCGGCGGCGCTGATTGACGTCTCGCCGTTGATGAAATACATCATCAAAGGAAAAGATGCGGCGGCATTATTGCATCGCGTCACCACACGAGACATCCACAAAATGAAAGTGGGACAAGTCGCTTACACGGGCTGGTGTGATGACGAAGGCAAGCTGATCGATGATGGCACAGTAGCCAGACTCGATGAGACCACCTTCCGTTTGACGGCGGCGGAACCAAACTTGCGCTGGTTGATGCTGAACGCGGTCGGCATGGACGTGGAGATCACCGAGGTGACAGATGAAATTGCCGCGCTCAGTTTTCAAGGTCCGAACACCAGAAACGTTTTGAACAAAATTGCTGAAGTTTCAGTAGATGAGTTGAAATATTTCCGCTTGGTGAAAAACAAAATCAAAGGCGCAGAAGTTACGATCTCGCGCACCGGCTACACCGGCGACCTTGGCTACGAGATTTGGATGGATGCAAAAGATTCGCTCAAAATCTGGGACGCGCTGATGGAAGCGGGACACGATTACGGCGTTTTGCCCGTCGGCATTCTCGCCATGGATATGGCGCGTGTGGAAGCGGGTCTCTTCATGCTCGACGTGGATTACATGTCCACGACTCACGCGTGGATCGAATCGCAAAAATCATCACCGTTTGAATTAGGACTCGATTGGACGGTCGCACTTGATAAAAAAGGCTACTTCGTCGGTCGCCGCGCGTTGGAGCGTGAGAAACGCGAAGGCTCGGCGTGGAAAATGATGGGCATCGAGATCGATTGGGTTGGCATGGAAGCGTTGTATGCCGCGGTCGGTTTGCCACCGCAGATCCCCGGGACGGCGATCCGCGCGAGTATGCCGATCCTCGTTGGCAATGTGCAGGTGGGATATGCATCCACGGCAAGTTGGTCGCCGCTGTTGAAAAAATATATTGCATTGGCGCATCTCCAAAAGCCGTATTACGAGATTGGCACAGAGGTGAGAATGGAGATCACGGTGGAACATCATCGTCAGCACGCACCTGCGAAGGTTGTGAAACTTCCGTTTTATGAGCCGCCGCAAAAACGTTCCACTTTTGAAGGTTAGAACGTTCAATAGACCTCTTGCATAAGTGTGCCATAATAGGCACATGCGCTACGAAACCATCCA
>CAZQES010000286.1:0-1959 GCA_964591425.1 uncultured Anaerolinea sp. | reverse complement strand
GGAGATCAAAGGCTTGCCCGTGCGCAAAGTGCTCGTGGACGAAGCCGCCGCCATTGAGCATGAAATTTATTTCGCCATTACCAACGACCGCGCCGCGAAAAAGCCCGTGATGATCGCCTCCGGCGAAGGCGGCATCGATATTGAAGAAGTCGCCGCGAAAACCCCTGAAAAAATCATCAAGGTGCACATCGATCCGCTGTTGGGTTTGCGCGATTATCAGGCGCGCGACATCGCGGCTTCGATCGATCTGCCGCGTGATCACTGGCGCGAGTTCAGCCGTATCGCGGCGGGGTTATGGCAAGCCTACCTCGAAACCGATGCGACGCTGGCAGAGATCAACCCGCTGGTGATCACAAAAGATAAGCGTTTGGTCGCGCTCGACGGCAAGATGATGATCGATGACAACTCGATGTTCCGTCATGCAGACCTCAATGAAATGCGCGATATCGATGAGGAAGCGCCTGCCGAAACCGAAGCGCGGAAGTTTGGGCTTTCCTACATCAAACTCGACGGCAACATCGGTTGCATGGTCAACGGCGCAGGGCTGGCGATGACCAGCATGGATATTGTCAAATTGTTCGGCGGCGAGCCCGCGAACTTTTTGGACATCGGCGGCGGCGCGGGATCGGATAAAGTAGCGGCGGCGATGCGAATCATTTTGTCCGACCCGAACGTGAAGGCGGTTCTCTTCAACATTTTCGGCGGCATCACCCGTTGCGACGAAGTGGCACGTGGAATTTTGGTCGCGATGGACGAGGTCAAACCGAAAGTGCCAATGGTCGTGCGGCTCGTCGGCACAAACGCTGAAGAGGGACGTCAAATTTTGAAAAACGCAAAGATGATCACGGCAGAGACGCTTGCAGATGCCGCACAAAAGGCTGTGGAGGCGGCGAGATGAGCATTCTTATTAACAAAAACACACGCCTGCTCGTGCAGGGTATCACTGGCAATGAAGGGCTCTTTCACTCCACGCAAATGCTTGCCTACGGAACGAACCTTGTCGCGGGCGTCACGCCGGGCAAAGGCGGCGAATGGGTGCTGGATGGAAAAGTCCCCGTGTTCGATTCGGTCAAGCTCGCAAAGGACGCGACCGACGCGAATTGCGCGGTGATCTTCGTCCCCGCACGCTTCGCCCCCGACGCGATGTTCGAAGCCGCAGACGCAGGAATTCCGCTCATCGTGTGCATCACTGAAGGCGTGGCTGTGCAGGATATGATGCGCGTGCGAAATTATCTCGACCAGAAAAAGGTGCGTCTCGTCGGACCCAACTGTCCCGGCATGTTGACGCCCGGTGAATCCAAAGTCGGTATTATCCCGGGCAACATCGCTATTCCCGGCAACATCGGCGTTGTATCTCGCTCCGGCACACTCACCTACGAAGTGTTGTACGCGCTGAAACTCGTTGGCATGGGCGCGTCTACGTGCGTGGGCATCGGCGGCGACCCGGTCAACGGCACGAACTTCATCGACGTGTTGGAAATGTTCGAGCACGATCCGCACACGGAAAAAGTTGTGCTCATCGGCGAGATCGGCGGAACCGACGAAGACAAAGCCGCGGAATTCATCGCCTCGAAGATGACCAAACCGGTCGTGTCGTTCATCGCCGGTCAAACCGCCCCTCCCGGTAAACGGATGGGCCACGCCGGCGCGATCATCGAAGGCGGCGCAGGAACCGCAGAAGGAAAAGTAAAAGCCCTCGAAGCCGCGGGTGTGAAAGTGGCAAAGCACCCGGAAGAGATTCCGTCGCTATTAAAGTAAAACCCGGTGGTTGAGTAGGGCGAGTGATTTTCTCGCCCGTATCGAAACCACCAGGGCCGTAAAACAATATTGTTACAAGAGTTGCATTGTGCCTGTTGGTTTCGATACGCCCCGCAACGAACATGCGGGGCTACTCAACCAACGAGTTCACTTAAACACATGGAGCCGTCCTCGTTGGACGGCTCTACGGTTATAATCGCC
>CAZQES010000285.1:0-2007 GCA_964591425.1 uncultured Anaerolinea sp. | reverse complement strand
GGAGGCTTTAGCCGACGAAGCAATCCCCTCACCTGCTGGGAGATTGTTTCGTGGCGCTGAGGCGCCACTCGCAATGACGGGTTGTGTCTATTTTAGCATCTTGCCTGCCATTAAGTCACGTGGTAAAATGCCGTGCCTTGAACAAGGGCAGACGTATCGGAATTATAGCAAGGAAAGGAAACAGCAAGTCATGGCTAAGTGTGCAAACTGCGGCAAGTCTACGGCATTCGGGCATAATCGCTCGTTCTCCCAGCGCGCCACCAATCGCAAGTTCAAACCCAACCTGCAGAAGACGATCGTGATGGAGCAAGGACGCGTGGTGCGCAAGGTGCTGTGCACCAAGTGCATCAAGGCGATGGGCAAGTCTGTCGCGTAAAGAGTAAAGATCACTTCACGCAACAAGGATCATGGCGTAATGCCGTGATTTTTGTTTTAAACGCCGATACGCAGTATGCAATACGAAGTATAGATTACTGCGTACTACGTATTGCGTATTTTGTCTTGTAGGGCTTTGATACCCGCCTCTGTCCCCTGCGGGTGTTTGAACACAGCCGTCGCAGCGACGAACACAGTCGCGCCGGCGTTTTTCATTATGGGGAGCGTTTTCGCGTCAATGCCGCCGTCCACTTCGAGCCAGGCTGGGGAATTCAACGCGTCCAATTTTTTTCGGATGTCGCTCACCTTCGAGACGGTTGACGAAATAAACTTCTGACCCGAATACCCGGGGTTGACGCTCATCACCAAAACCAAATCCGCTTCTGATAAAACTGCGTCAATCGCGGCAGACGGTGTACCCGGGTTCAACGCAATCCCTGCTTTACATCCCAATGATTTGATCTGTTGCAGGGTTCGATGCAAATGAGGGCACGTCTCCACGTGAACCGTGATATTGCTTGCACCGGCTTTAGCAAACGCTTCGAGATGGCGCTCGGGTTTTTCGATCATCAAATGCACATCCAGCGGAAGTTTCGTGGCGCGCTGGCACGCCTCCACGATGAACGGTCCCATGGTGATGTTCGGGACGAAATGACCGTCCATCACATCCACGTGAATCCAATCCGCGTTGGCAGATTCACACGCGGCGAGTTCGTCGCCGAGTCGCGTAAAGTCTGCGGAGAGGATGGAGGGGGCGAGAAGGGGTATGATCAAGTTGCTCGTGGAGGTGTCTCGCCGCCGAGGACGGCAGCAAGAACACGATTAGCGCGGGTTGTAGACGAAGTAAATGTAGATCCAAAACGGGATCAATCCACCCAGCGAGATGAGGGCGAGCAATGCCAGCCCGATCGAGCCCCAGTCAATTTCGGGGGATGACGATGCCGGGGCTGGGTAGGCAGGCTGAGGGTCGGCTTGAACCGTTTCGAAAGATGGAGGCGGTTCTGGCTGACGGTAGGTGGTCACCGCTTCGGGAGTAAGATTCAAAGCGGGAGCCTGCGTCGTCTCACGTTGCGTCCCGAACTTGAGGAGGACGCGTCCAAGTTGATCGGCAGTGCGATAGCGCGCGGATGGTTCCTTCGATAATACTTTGGTCACGATCTGTTCGAGCGCGGGGGGCACATCGGGAATGTATTCGCTGATGGGGATGGGTTGTTCTTCAAGGTGCATGCGCGCAAGGTCTTCACTCGTTGGCGCGTTGAAGGGCAGAGCGCCTGTGAGAACTTCGTAGAGAACGATGCCGAGCGAGTAAACATCGGAGGATGGCGAAGGCGCCTCGCCAACAGCTTGCTCGGGCGAAAAATATTGCGGCGAGCCCCAGACCACGTCGGCGCGTTCGTCCGGCTGGATCGTGGACAACGCGCGCGCGATGCCGAAGTCCGTCACTTTGAGGCGGCTATCCGGGGTGACGATCATGTTGTGCGGTTTCACGTCACAGTGAACAAGCCCGGCGCGGTGGGCATAGCCGATGCCGGCGCAGGCTTGCACGATCAGCGGAATCGCATCTTCGACGGTGAACCTGCCGCGCTGGCGGAGGATGGTCTTCAGATCTTTGCCGGGCAGATATTCCATCAC
>CAZQES010000284.1:0-2027 GCA_964591425.1 uncultured Anaerolinea sp. | reverse complement strand
GGTATCTCGGTGGTCGAGTAGTCCCGCGTGCTTGTCGCGGGATGTATCGAGACCACCTGTCTCTTCGCATGATACAACCTCCCCTCCCCTGCCCCTCTCCGATACGGCGAAGCGGAAATGCAGATCAACATCTCCGCGCCCATTGCCCTCAAGTCCGCGCCAGGGTGGACGGGATATTCCTCGTCCCACATATCCTCACAGATGATCACGCCGACCTTCGTCCCTGCGATGTCAATCGGAGGCAGAGTCTTCGTCCCTGGTAGGAACCAGCGCGGCTCGTAAAACACATCATAGACCGGGAGCAACTGTTTGATCTGCGCGATCTTCATTTCCCCCTTTTGCATCAAGTAGGCGACGTTGTTCAGCGATGGATGTTCGTACAATTTCTGTTCGGCGCGCGCGAACGATCCCACCAAAAGCGGCGGTAAATCTTTGGCTTGGCGCGCCAGATCTTTTGTCGCGAGTTGAACCGCTTCAACGAACGACGCGTCATACAAAATGTCGCGCGGAGGGTATCCGCACACGGTCAATTCGGGGAAGACGATAAGGTCGGGTTTCTGCGGCGCAGCCTCCCTCGCGGCAGAAATGATTCGGTTTACATTTCCCTCAAGGTCACCGACAGTTGTGTTGATTTGGGCAATGGCGATTTTCATAATTTTTTATGTCGTTGCGAGGAGGAGCGAAGCGACGACGAAGCAATCTCCCAATAAATACGGGATTGCTTCGCCTTATCGGGCTCGCAATGACATGTCCGAACCCATTTCCTCAAGCAAATTCAACGCTTCCAGCACTGTATCCCTCCGCAAACAAACCTGATCGCCGAGCATGAACGTGCGATAACCGATCTCCAGTAAAAAAGCCACGTCGCCAATGTCCGCACTGACGGGCACAGGCTGATACGCCAGCGAATCCAAAATGCGACTCGCCACCACCGCGTCTTTATCCGCGTTGATGATGGTCTTCACCGCATTCGCCACCTTGTGTGGTCGAAGCACTTCGATATATAGATCGCCGCGCGCCGCCATGAGATGTCCGTGCTTCGCGCCTTGTTTCTTGGCAAAGTCGAGTCCGCGTTGCGTTTCGATCTTGAGAATCACTTCCGCGTTTGGCAAAAGGTTTTTCAACTCATCCACATCTTCCACGGATTCGACGTACGAAAGCATCAATTTCGTCATGCCGAGTTCTTTCATCGCGGCGAGATAGGATTTATCTGTGTTGGTGAGAGTCCCCTCGATCTTCAAGGAGGGATGCATGATGTTGACCGATTCGCCCGGTCCCACCAGCCGGCGCGGACCGTCGGCAAGGATGAGTCGGTCGCCGTCCACAGCCGCAACTTTCACGCGTTCATTGCCGTCGGAAAAATACGCGTCTACAGGCGTCTCGACCTTGATGGGATGACTCAACTTCACTTCGGTGTACGGTGGAATTGCCGCGCCGACCACGCGCAATTGACGTCCTTTCAGATCCACCCATACCGGCTGGCGAAATTTGTTCAACCGTTGTAAGACCTCGCGATGACTCTCGCGCAACGGCATGACCGTGTTGAAGCGGAATCCGCTCACAATGGGATGCGCGGCGACCTCAGCGAGGAAGTCCGCGTACGGAGGCGTGGTGACGATGGCGGAGAATTTCATAGAAGAAATGGTGGTTGAGTAGCCCGAAGCGATAGCTGAGGGCGTATCGAAACCATCATGGCACATGCAAAATCTTGTTGCAAAATTATGTATGCGTACCAGTTGGTCTCGATACGGCGGACGAACACCGCCTACTCGACCAACAGAAGTTACAATTTGAGCGTCGTCCCGCAAAACTTACACTTGAACATCCCGCCCGCGTCCACAGGGATGGGTGCGCCGCAACGCGGACAGATCAACTCAATTGGTTTGCTCACTTGTTTTACTTTTGTCTCATCCTGCCGCGCACGCATGTTATTTTGGAAATCGCCGAAGTACCCCCACGAACGCGCGATCAAACCCATGGCGTAGTCCACAGCGCGTTGTTCATCTTCGATGTGGAAGATCTTCTGC
>CAZQES010000283.1:0-2089 GCA_964591425.1 uncultured Anaerolinea sp. | reverse complement strand
CGATGCCAAGTTGACCGTGCTTCAAGGAGTCGGTCCGAAGCACGCCGAAACGCTTGCGAAGCTCGGCATGCTCACGCTCGGCGACATGTTGTATTACTACCCGCGCCGTTACGACGATTACTCGCAACTCAAACCCATCAAGGATCTGTTTTACAGCGAGCAGGTGACGGTGATTGGGACGATTCAAAGCGTGCACACGCGGCAGATACGCGGCGGCAAGGCTTCGATCGTTGAAGTCATCATCAGCGATGGCACAGGCGGATTGCGCCTCTCGTATTTCAATCAGCCGTGGCTCGCGAATCGATTCAAACAAGGTGATGCGATCTCCGTTTCGGGCAAGGTGGATCAATACCTCGGTCGCCTCGTGATGAATAGCCCCGATTGGGAATCGGTGGAGGTCGAGAACCTGCACACGAATCGCATCGTGCCGATCTATCCGCTTGCCGAACGCATTACGCAGAAATGGCTGCGCAACGTGATGAAGCAGGTCGTGGAATATTTTGCGCCCGCGGTCGTTGACCCGGTTCCCGAAAGCGTTCGCAACGCGGCGCGCGTTCTGCCGCTCGGTGAAGCGTTGTTGCAAGTGCACTTCCCCTCGTCGCAGGATAAACTCAAAGCCGCGCGTGAACGACTCGCCTTCGACGAAATTTTTTACCTGCAAATGGGAGTTCTGCGCCAACGCCGCGATTGGCAATCAGTGGACGCGCGTCGCTTCTCTGTTCTGGATGGTTGGCTTGATTCACTAAAGACAAGCCTTCCCTTCGCCCTGACCTCCGCACAGGGACGCGCTATCGCAGACATCCGCGCCGACCTTGACTCAGGCAAATCCATGAATCGACTCCTGCAAGGTGATGTTGGTTCAGGCAAAACAGTCGTTGCCGCGTTAGCCGCAGCGATGATCACCTCCAACAACGCGCAAGCCGCGATCATGGCTCCGACTTCGATTCTTGCGGAACAACATTATCGTAACTTTACAAACCTTCTCAAAGATGTTTTGAAACCCGAAGAGATTCGTTTACTCGTTGGCGATACACCCGAATCGGAAAAAGAATCGATACGTACGGGTCTCGCCGAGGGCTCGATCAAAATCGTCATTGGCACTCACGCCGTCATCGAACCGAATGTCCAATTCAAAGACTTGCAATTCGTCGTCATTGACGAACAACATCGTTTCGGCGTCGAACAGCGCGCCGAGTTGCGGAGCAAAGGGACGAATCCGCATTTGCTGGTGATGACCGCTACGCCGATTCCTCGCTCACTTGCCCTCACTCTCTACGGCGACCTCGACATCTCCATCATGGATGAAATGCCCGCAGGAAGAATCCCAATCAACACGTTTGTGTTGCGTCCGCAGGAACGCGAGCGCGCCTTCACGTTGTTGCGCGGTCAGATCAAGGATGGCAAACAGGCGTTCATCATCTATCCGCTCATCGAAGAGAGTGAAAAGATCGAAGCCCGCGCCGCCGTGGACGACTACGAGACTCTCTCGAAAGAAGTCTTCCCGGATTTGAAATTGGGGCTGTTGCACGGCAAGATGCGACCGAGTGAAAAAGATGAGACGATGTTGAAATTCCGCGACAAGGAATATCACATCCTCGTTTCAACAACCGTCGTCGAAGTCGGCGTGGATGTACCCAACGCAACCGTTATGCTCGTCGAAGGCGCGGATAGATTTGGTCTGGCGCAATTGCATCAACTCCGTGGACGAGTCGGGCGCGGTTCTGATCAATCGTACTGTTTGCTCATCCCCACGCGCGAAGACGCGACCGAAAACGAACGCCTGCAAATCATGGCTGAGTCAAACGATGGATTCGTGCTGGCAGAAAAGGACTTGCAGATCCGCGGTCCCGGCGAATTTTTGGGAACGCGCCAGGCAGGCTTCGCCAGTGGACTCCGCATGGCAAGCATCACCGATGTCAAATTGATCGAGAAAGCGCGGGTACAGGCACAAGCCGTCTTCGAGAAAGATGCGGATCTGGGTCAACCCGACCACAAACTCCTCGCCGAGGCGCTCGGTCGCTTCTGGGGCGAGGGGAAGGGTGACGTAAGTTAAAAATAATCCGTCATTGCGAGCCCGATAGGGCGAAGC
>CAZQES010000282.1:0-2093 GCA_964591425.1 uncultured Anaerolinea sp. | reverse complement strand
GGAGCAATGCTCCGCCCCTACCCCACCCCTACAATATTTATTCGCTTCGTCTCAAGAACTCTCGGATCGAAATCGAAGCCGCCGCGCCTTCACCCACCGCCGAAGCGACCTGCTTGGTGCTTCCATGCCGCGCATCGCCTGCGACGAAAATTCCCGACACATTCGTCTCGAACGGAAGTGGTTTGTGCACAGACGCATGGTCATCATGTGTGAGATCATGCCCTGTCAGCACGAATCCCCATTTGTCTAATTCCACATAATCTTTCAAGAAACCCGTGTTCGGAGTTTGCCCAATAAAGATGAACGCCGCGGCGGGATGAACTTCTTCGGTTTTGTCACTATCTTTGAAGTGATATTTGATCGATTTGAGTTTCGAATCTTTTCCTTCAAAAGCATCCACGATCACGTTGTATTTCACATCCACGCGCGAGTTAGGCTCATTGACTTTGTCCACCGCGAACTGGCTCGCGGTGAGTTTGTCGCCGCGCACGAGCAGGGTCACTTTCTCGGTGAAGTTTGTGAGGTGCAATCCTTCTTCTACTGCCGAGTTGCCACCGCCCACCACAACGATCTCCTTCGAGCCTTTGTAAAACGGACCGTCACACGTCGCGCAGAAGTGAATCCCTGCGCCGATGTAGTCATCCTCACCGGGGACTTCCAGCCTTCGGTACGACGCGCCGGTAGCAACCAAAACAGCCAGCGAGTGGTAATGCTTGCCATCCGAAGTGTAGACCTCGTGATAGCCCTCTTCCATTTCGAGTCGCTCAACGTCCACGGCTTGCAAAATTTCCACGCCGAAACGCCGCGCCTGTTGTGCCACGCGGTCGGAAAATTCCTGTCCGCTGATACCCTCGGGGAAGCCGGGGAAGTTGTCAAGTCCCACCGTGATGCCAGCCTGCCCGCCAAGTCCCGACCGCTCGATGAGAAGCACATCCGCACCTTCGCGTGAAGCGTAGATCGCGGCAGTCAAACCTGCAGGTCCGCCGCCGATGATGATCAGGTCGTAATAGGTTTTCGAGGCTTCGGTCTTGAGTCCCAGCTTTTTCGCCAATTCCGCATTGGTTGGCTCGACGAGAAACGTGTCATCTTCAAAAACGATCGTGGGGATGATGCGCTTGCCGTTATTGCGCTTCAACACGTATTCCTCTGCCGCTTTGTCCTGCTCGATATCGATCCATCGGTAAGGGACGAACTGCTCACCGAGAAACTTCTTTGCGCGGCGGCAATCGGGGCACCAATACGCGCCGTAGACGGTAACTTTTGAATCTGCCATGACATCCTCCATTTTGTTTTCAAGGAGTTTGACGCAGAATCCGCATGGCATCTTTCCCCTGCGCTATAATCCACTTATTACACAACTATGAACAAACTCTCAACCTCAACATCCCCGTATCTCCTGCAACACGCGCACAACCCCGTGGACTGGCATCCCTGGGGTGAAGCCGCGCTCGCCAGATCAAAATCGGAAAACAAACCGATCTTCCTCAGCATCGGCTATGCCGCGTGTCATTGGTGTCACGTCATGGCACACGAATCATTCGAAGATGCTGAAACTGCCGCGTTCATGAACGAACACTTCGTCAACATCAAAGTGGATCGGGAAGAACGGCCGGACCTCGACGCGATCTACATGCAAGCCACGGTCGCAATGACCGGGTCAGGCGGCTGGCCCATGTCGGTTTTTCTCACGCCCGATCTCAAACCGTTCTATTCGGGAACTTATTTCCCGCCTGTGCCGCGTTACAACATGCCGTCTTTCAAAGACGTGCTGGCGGGCATCGCCCGCACGTGGAAGGAACAACACGGCGAAGCCACGCGCGTTGGGGATGAAGTTTCAAATCACTTGGTTCAGACGCTCAGTGTCAACATTCAATCTGATTCGGCATTTACGCAAGAACATCTGGAAGCGGCGGTGAAGTCGTTGCTCGATAACTACGATTGGGGCAACGGCGGCTGGGGTTCTGCACCAAAATTTCCGCAACCGATGACGATCGAATTCTTGTTGAGAAGAGCAATGAAAACCACGGAGCACACCGAGACCATTGAGGAAAAAAACGCAGAGAACTCTGTGGCTAATCAATCCGAGATCCTCA
>CAZQES010000281.1:0-2111 GCA_964591425.1 uncultured Anaerolinea sp. | reverse complement strand
CACTCTTTGTGCTCGCCTGCTCCATCAACTTCCTTTGGTAGGTCGCAACTTGGGTGAATTAAATAAAAAAAGTTTGTGTTCCTTCGTGACCGTTGTGTACTTTGTGTTTAAATTCTTTGGCATTGTCAACTCCAGCCTCTGCCGCCGATGAGTTCGCCCAACTGCTGGACGCTCGTCTTGTTCGCATCGAGCGGTTGCGATACCTGCCCGTTGTAAAAGACCAGCACACGGTCGCTGTATTGCAAAATCTCATCGAGGTCCGAAGACATGAACAGGATCGCCGCGCCTTGCTTGCATCGCTCCTTCAACTTGCCCCAAATGTAGATCACCGATTCGATATCGAGTCCGCGTGTGGGATGCTCGACCAAGACCAACGAAAGCGGGTCGCGCAACAAGGATAATAAAGTCCGTTGTTGATTGCCGCCCGATAACGATTCCACCGCGCTGACCGGCGTGCCTTTGATGTTGAATGTTTTGATTCGCTCCTGAGCCAGTGCGTCACCACGCTCGCGGTCAATGAACACACCGGTCTGTTTTTCGGCGAGGATAAAATGTTCGGTCAGCGACAAGCCCGGCACGAGTCCTTGTTCGAGGCGCGCGGCGGGCAAAAATTCCACGCCGTGTTTTTTGTACGCGTGATACGACTTGCCCGTGAGATCGAGATCGTTCACTTTCACCCTGCCAGCCACCGTGCGGAGCAACCCCGCGCAGGCGCGCAGGAAAAGATCCTGCCCGCTCCCTTCCATGCCTGCCAAGCCGATGACCTCGCCCGCGTGCGTTTCAAAACTGACATCCTTGACTTTCAGCCGCGCGTCTTCCATCGAAACGCGGTCCAACTTCAACACGCATCGTTCCTGACGGGATGCCTGCTTCGCCCCGAGCGGAACTTCCTTGCCGAACATCATTTCCACCAATTTTTTCTGGTCGTACGGCTTCTTCATCTCGCCGACGAGTTTTCCCTGCCGCAAGACCGAGACCTGATCGCACAGGTTTTCCACATCTTCCAATTTGTGCGAAACAAAAATGACCGTGATGGCTTGTTCGGGGAATCGTTTCAACGTTTCGAACAATTTTGCTTTTTGTGCCGCGCTGATGCCGGTCGTCGGCTCATCGAGGATGAAGACGCGTGCGCCTAAGAATAACAGACGCATGATCTCGAGTTGCTGGCGTTCCCCTACGGTGAGCGAATCCACAAAACTTTCGGGGTCGAGTGAAAAACCGAATTCCTTTTGCAGAAGGCTGATATCTTGTAAGGCGTGTTTCCGGTTGGGGAAGAGTCCGCCGGTTTGCCCAAGCATAAAGTTATCCACAATGCGCAGAGGAGGAAAATCCAGCGGGTCTTGATGCAACATGCCGATTCCCTTGTGGATCGCCTCCGCTGGGGATGCAATGGTGACCGGTTTTCCATCGAGCAATATTTCGCCCCCATCCGCGTGGATGAAGCCCGAAAGGATCTTCATCAACGTGCTTTTGCCCGCGCCGTTCTCGCCGAGGATTCCCTGAATGGTCCCCGAGGGAATCGTGAGCGTGATATCGTCGTTGGCGTGGTTCTTGCCGAAGTATTTGTGGATGCCGCGCAGTTCGACCTTCATTGTTTTTTCCTTTGCGAACACAGCGAGCAAAATTTTCCCCTTTATACAATAAAAAACGTGGGAAGGCAATCGCCTTCCCACGTTTACAAGCGAATTACTCAGGCACGCTTTGTCCTTCCATGCCTTCGAGCAATTGAGGCAGGTACCAAACCTGCTGGTCAGTCGCCACTTCGCCGTCGGCGAGGTAGGCAGTACCATCCTGCAGGTTGAGGGGACCCGTCCACAGGTTGAGCCCGCCCGCCAGGTCCGCGATGAACGCATCGAGCGTCGCGGCGTCTTCAGCGGAAAGGCCATTGCCCTTCACGAATCCGACCGCGCTGGTGTCGAGGTTGTTCAAGTCAGACCAGTCCGGTCCGTTCCACTGGAAGTTGGAAGTGAATGTGCCTTCCGCGGCGGATTGGATGGTTTCAAGGTATGCCGGACCCCAGTTGAAGAAGGGAACGCCCAAGCACACGTACGGCGAGCTTTAGCAGGAAACGATGTAATCACACGGCACTGCCCACACCACCTTGCTTTCCG
>CAZQES010000280.1:0-2161 GCA_964591425.1 uncultured Anaerolinea sp. | reverse complement strand
GTGCCGCATCGCTACACACATTCCCCCGTCAGCATTTCTCGCGTGGACGATTGGAAGCACACGTTGAATTTATTGCAAGCCGCGTTGAAGAAGATCACGCCTGAGTTGGTTGGGAGTAGGTAAACATGTACACACGTAGACACGAAAACACGTACACAAGGAAACAGGTATTTTCCGAAATGGGTTTACATCTTTACAAGCGCACGTGTTTACTTGTTTACATGTCTACTTGTGTACGATCCGAAGGACACCCATGAACGGACTCATTGCCCTCGTTGGCGCTGGTGAATACCTCCCTGTGATGGAAGATACGGATCGCTATCTGCTTTCGAGCATCGACTCGAAAAAGCCGCGCGTGGTCTGCCTTCCCACCGCGGCTGGGCAGGAGAGTGAAGATAGCATCAATCGCTGGTCGCGCATGGGAGTGGAACACTTTCAAAAACTCGGCGCGGAGGTGCAACCTCTCCGCATCGTTGACAAAGAGTCCGCGAACGATCCGCAATTTGATTCGGCTTTGGAACATGCCGATTTCATTTATTTCTCCGGCGGCAACCCGTTACATTTATTCCAGACCCTGCAAGGTTCGCGCGCGTGGGTTTCCATGCAAAAAGCGTGGAGCAGGGGAGCGGTGTACGCGGGTTGTTCGGCAGGTGCGATGATCCTCTCGAAGCGCGTACCAAGTTTTCGGCTTGCCCAAACGATGGAAGGATTTGGCATCGTCCCTGTCGAATTCATCGTCCCACACTTCGATGCGACCCCGCTTGTGTTCAAACCGTTGATCTTTGCTTTGAGAAAACAACTCAAGAAAGGTGAGCAAATGCTCGGCGTGGATGAAAATACTGCCCTCGTCGGCAGGCTTGGCGGCGAATGGAAGGTGATGGGGCAGGGCACTGTCCATCTCCTCTCGCGCGATAAAGACAAAGTTTACAAAGTTGGCGAACTTGTTCCAGTTGAATGAAAAATTCAAAATCGGGACGCTGATAAACGCAGACAAACGCAGATTTTATTTATCAGCGTGAATCAGCGTTCATCTGCGTCCAAAGGTATTTTCAAGGAACTTATATGAAACTTCTTCTCAAACAACTCACTGAAACATTTGGTCCATCAGGTTATGAAGATAACGTCCGCAAGCTGGTGCGCGCGGAAGTGAAATCCCTCGCCGACGAGATCAAGGTGGACGCGCTCGGTAACCTCATTGTTCGCAAACGCCCAAGGAAATATACGAAAGATACAAAGAAGATCATGGTCGCCGCGCACATGGACGAGATCGGGCTGATGGCGAGTCACATCGACGAGAATGGCTTCGTGCGATTCTCATCCATCGGGGGTGTGTTTGGGAGATATGTGTTGGGAGGGCGCGTCCGCTTTCTGAACGGCGTAACAGGCGTCATTGGATATGATCGCCTCGAAAAAATGCATGAAGCGCCCGCGTTGGACAAAGTCTACATTGATGTCGGCGCTACGAGCAAAAAGGATTGTCCTGTGAAGGTCGGCGATGTCGCCGCGTTCGACCGATCGTTCGTAGAAATGGGGAATCGCCTTGTCGCCAAATCCATGGATGACCGCGTGGGTGTGCTGGTTGCCATCGAAACATTGCGCGCACTCAAATCTACACCCCATGACGTGTATTTTGTGTTCACCACGCAAGAAGAAGTTGGTGTGCGCGGCGCAGGGACATCGGCATTCGGCATCGACCCCGATCTGGGAATCGCGATCGACGTTACGCCCGCGGCGGATACGCCCAACGCCTTCAAGATGGAAATGAAACTGGGTAAAGGTCCCTGCGTGAAGATTCAAGACCCGGGCATGATCGCCGATCCGCGCATTGTGGCTTGGATGATCCGCACGGCGGAAAAAAATAAGATTCCGTACCAGCGCGAGGTCTTGTTGGTCGGTTCAACGGACGCACGCGCCATGCAACTCGTGCGCGCAGGTGTGCCTGCCGGTTGTCTCTCCATACCTGTTCGTTATGTACACTCGCCATCCGAAATGGTGGATTACACGGATGTGCAAAACTCAGTCAAATTGCTAACCGCGCTTCTGCGTGCGAAGGTTGACTTGAAATAACCGCAATATTTCCTGTTTGAAAACGGTCAAATTTAATACTAGACCTCTTGCATAAGTGTGCCATAATAGGCACATGCGCTACGAAACCATCCAA
>CAZQES010000279.1:0-2193 GCA_964591425.1 uncultured Anaerolinea sp. | reverse complement strand
GTATCCCCGAGGCGATCTCGATATACGCGGGGTCGCTTGTGATATCGCCCAGCCGAATGGGATTCCCCGACAGAACCACTTTTCCTGTTACACCTTCGGTGATCGGATAACCCGATTGCCAATTCGATACATCTGCCCCAAGGTAGGAACGGTGAGGCGTTAGGGTATCGCCTGCTTCGTTGAGGAGCAGGATCCCGCAGACCTCGTTGTATAACTGGCTGATGATCGTAGTGATGCGTTCAATGAGTTCGTCCTCCGACGAAGCGATTTCCGCTTCTGCAATTGCCGCGGAATGCAGAACGGTGAGTTCCTTCACCTGCCGCGCCAGCGATGTTTCTGCGCGCTTGATAGCGGTCAGGTCGGTGATGACCGCGATCGCCCCCACAATTCGATCGTTTTTCCACCGCGGGACGCCGGTGATGACCACCGGAACCTCGCGGCCATCCTTATGGATCAGCAATGACTCGTAAGTTGAAACCTTTCCCTGTTTCCGCAATTCCCTTTGTTGTAGAAGTAGATCCTTGACCTTTTCGCTCGTAACATCAGCAGGTTGTTTCCCAATCAAGTCCTCCTGCGAATATCCCAACATGAGCGCGTAAGATGGATTAACATATTCGAATCGATTTTCTTCCGTTGTCACCGTCAACCCCTGTCCCATGTTGTTGAGAACCTGTAACGCGAAATCTCTCTCGGCTTGTAATGCTTGTTGTGATTTTTTCTGGTCGGTCACATCGTAGAACATTGCCAGGACACACGGTTCTCTGCCCAGTTCGACAGCTTCATAATAAGCGACCGTGTCCCTTGGTCCGTTAGGGCTGTTTGGGTAGCGGATCTCTATGCCGTGCAAAAAACGTTTTTCTTGCAGGGTTTGAATAAACTCGCTGCGTTTCACATCGTCCGACCAGAAGCCGAGTTCAATCGATGTGCGCCCGACAAGGTCGTTTAACGGGATTCCGATCAGATCGACGAATGCAGAATTCGCGTCGATAAACTTTCCCTCTTCGAGGGATACGACACACGTGGCGATCGGCGACGAGTGAAAGATTCGACGGAATCGCTCCTCGCTTTCACGGATCGCGGCTTGCGCTTCTTTTTCCTTTGTAATGTCCAGTAAAATTCCCTGCCAGTAGAGCGGTTTCCCCGCCTCGTCGTGAATGAGGTGTGTGTTTTCCTTGATCCAGACGATCCTACCGTCCCGATGAACGATGCGATATTCCTCGACGAACGGCAGGTGATTTTGATGGGAATTTTCGTACGCCGCCGCAATGCGGGGCTGATCTTCGTCGTAAATTAATCGATCCCACAAGTTTGAGTCGGCAAGCCATTCGTCGGAGGCGTAACCGGTGAGGTCCTCCACGCGCGGGCTAAAGTAGATCCCTGTTTCGTTTTCATCTGCCATATCGAGGAATACGACGGCGGGAGTTTGTTCGATCAGCGATCGATACCGCATCTCTGCATCGTGCAGGGCGGCTTGACCGCGCGCGAGGCGGCTTTGCGCCACGACGTTGTTGATCACAACCGCCAAACGGTGCAGGTAATCCGTCTGTTTGACGAGGTAATCAGCCGCGCCGGCTTTGAGAGCGGCAACGGCGGCTTGCTCGTCGCCCTGCCCGGTGACCAGCACCACCGGAGGCGGCGCATTTCGGAGATTCACTTTGGCAAGCAGGTCGAGTCCGCTTCCGTCGGGCAGACGCAGATCGGAGAGAATCAGATCGATGTCCGAAGTGGAATCGAGCAAGTCCAGCGCGCCGGCGATCGTTTCTGTATGAAGCAGTTCGAACTGCTGGTTGGGATTCTCCTCCAGCGTTCGCCGCGTCAACGCGACATGTGCGAGTTCGTCTTCCACATACAATAATTTCATTGGGCTCTAACGGCTCATTCCGCGGTTTTGCATTTCCTCTCCAAGGCTGGCATGTATGCCATTATATGCCGAAGTTCCGCGCGAAGTCTGACAATTCCCTTTCAGCCAGAAAAAAAAGACGCCTCGCGGCGTCTATCAATCACAAATCGTCAATCAAAAATCGTAAATCGTTAGAGGCGTCGACGGGATTTGAACCCGTGGTGAGGGTTTTGCAGACCCTTGCCTTACCACTTGGCCACGACGCCATGAAAAAACTGAGCGGGCGATGGGATTCGAAGCAGACGTGCGCGTGACGCGACGTGAGCCCGACAGGCGTCTCCAGATCACCGTCC
>CAZQES010000278.1:0-2211 GCA_964591425.1 uncultured Anaerolinea sp. | reverse complement strand
AGGGAGGGGGTGTTGAGTTCTGCTTGTGCGAGAGTTGTTTCGGACATTTTCAAAATCCTTTTACCACGAAGGACACGAAGGTCACTACGGGTGGATGAAGATGGTTATGGTTTACAGAGTTTATTGCTCGTTGACTTTGCCTGCTTCGCGGTACGAAGCCCGGTAACGCAGACTGCGTGCGCGCTTCCTGGGTGATGGTTGATTCGATCATAAAAATTTCCTATTCCATTTCTACTCGGTGGTCGAGTAGGCGGCGGGTTTCGATACGCGACGAATGCTACTCAACCACCGCCGCCGTATCGAGACCACCTTGCCGTAAAGAAATTTTGTAATAAGAGTTTTCTTGAACATTGGTGGTCTCGATATGCTCTTCGCAACAAGCGCTCAGGGCTACTCGACCACCAGAGTATCTACGCCAATACTTCTTCCATTCCAGTTTGCAGAAGTTGCACGAAGCGCGAGTTAGGGTTTTCGGCGAGTTCTTTTCGGTTGCCGTACTCCAAGACATTGCCGCGCTCAAGAATCAAAATTTCGTCAGCGCGCTGGATGGTGTCCAAGCGGTGCGCGATGATGATGGCTGTACGGTTTTTCAGCAACTTGTCGATTGCGTGTTCGAGTTTGACTTCGGTGGCAGGGTCGAGGCGGGACGAGGCTTCATCAAGAATCACCAATCCTGGATTCTTCAAGAAGACGCGTGTGAAGGCAAGCAACTGCGCTTCACCTGCGGAGAGTGATCTTGATCCGGTTTCCAGTTCAGTGTCCAAGCCGTTCGGCAGGTTTCGATACCAATCGCCAAGTTCAAGTTCTTCGAGCGTGCCGACGATCTTTTCATCGGAGATCGAGCGGTCGAAAAAGGTCAGGTTTTCACGGACGGATGCTTTGAACAATTGCACATCCTGAGTCACGATGGCGATGTCGCGGCGAAGCGATTCGAGTTGCAGTTCGCGGATGTCGGTGCCGTTTATTTTTATACTGCCTGTGTTCACGTCGTACAAACGGAAGATCAATCGTCCAATGGTGGTCTTACCGCTTCCCGTGCGACCCAGCAGACCTAAAACAGAACCAGGTTGAAGGTCGAAAGAGAGGCGAGTGAGGACGGCATCGTCGCCGTTGTATGAAAATGTCACATCGTCAAATGTCAACTGGATCGGATGTGATTCCACTTCCAATCCCGCTTCGTTCCTGACTTCGGGCTTAAGCGCTTTGAACTCGGTCAACCTCTCGACGCACGCGCCGATGGTTTGAAAACTTTCGATCTCGTGAGTCATCGCCCAGAAAGGTTCTTCGAGCAAATTAATGTAATGCACAAAAAGATAGACCGTGCCGATGGTGATGACACTCGCGGTAAAAAGCCAATAACCGCTGACGATGGCGAGCAATGTGCCGAGCGTGAGCGCGAGACCCATCGCGTTTTCGATGATCCAGCGTTTGAAATGCGCTTTGCGATTGTGTGCGAGGATCTCACGTTGATGGCGGAACAATTCGCGGATCGAAAAGCCGACCGCGCCGCTGGAGCGAATATCTTCGGTGCCTGCGAGTTGCTCTTCGATGAAGCCGTAATATTGCGCTTCGGCTTCACGCCGCGCTTTTTGATGTGGCACGGCGATGTCTTTCACTTTGCCAAGAATGAAAATGGTAAGGAAAGAATAAATTGTGAAAGCCAAACCCGCACGCCAATCTTCGATGAACAGCGCGATGAGTATGCCCACGAGAAGCAACCCGTTGGCGATGAGATTCAAAGCGAATTGCGAAAAGAACGTTGCCAATTCGGTCACGTCGCCGTCGATGCGTTCGATGAGTTCGCCGGGCGTATGGTCGTTGTGGAATTTCATATCGAGGTGCAAGGCATGTTCGGCAAGTTCAGCGCGGAGGGCGTTGGTGGCTGTCCATGCGACGTTTTCGCCAAGATACGTGACTCCAATCGCAACGACTTGTTGAATCAGCGCGATGCTGATGAAGGCAAGCGCGGTCCATGTGAGGGTTTGCAATGCTTCGCCCGCAAGCGCGGAATCGATGAAGCGGCGCATGATCTGCGGCGCGAAAATTCGCAAGGCGATACTGCCGAACAGTAATGCGGCGAGCAATGTGAAACGTCCGCGTTGGGGGCGGATGTGGGAGGCGAGCAGGTTCCAGTAGGATTTGAAGGAGAGTTTCATGTTCGATGTTCCAGTAGTGTCCGTCATTGCGAGTGGCGCCTCGCGCCACGAAGCA
>CAZQES010000277.1:0-2221 GCA_964591425.1 uncultured Anaerolinea sp. | reverse complement strand
GCCGACCACCGCGCTGGATGTGATGATTCAGGCGCAAATTCTGGAATTGCTCGATTCGCTCCGCAGGAAACTTGGTCTGGCTGTGATATTTGTGACTCACGACCTCGGCGTGGTCGCCGAGATGTGCGACTCGGTGCTGGTGATGTACGGCGGCGTGACCGCCGAATACGCGGACGTGGACACGATCTACAACTCGCCGCGCCACCCTTACACTCAAGAGTTGCTCAAGGCGTTCCCCGACCTTTCACAACCCGATAGGCGACTCGTTTCCATTCCCGGTTATCCTCCCAAATTGGATGCGCTTCCACTTGGGTGTCGTTTCGCGCCGCGTTGCCCGCTGGCGTTTGAACGTTGTTCAACCGAATTGCCAAAACTGCACGAATTGGGTAATGGTCATCTGGCGAGTTGTCATTTGGTTGAAAATTCTTAAACACAAAGGACACGAAGGTCACAAAGTTTTGTAGGCTGGCGCAACAAGAAGTCTCTGCCTGGTTTTTCCTTCGTGTACTTTGTGTCCTTTGTGGTAAAAAGCATGGAGAATCATTTCATCCTCGAAGTCAAGAACCTGAAGAAATATTTCAAGGCTGGCAGGCCCGGCTGGTTTTCGCGCGCGGATAACTTTATCCATGCTGTGGATGATGTGAGCCTGCAATTGAAACGCGGAGAAGTCATCGCGCTCGTCGGCGAAAGCGGATGCGGCAAGTCAACCCTTTCATTGACGTTGATGGGATTAGAAGAAGCCACAGAAGGAAATATCCTCTTCGAAGGCAAAGACATCACCCATGCCAGCCATCAAGAGCGCAAGGCAATTCGCCAACGAATTCAAATGGTATTTCAGGACCCCTACGAATCGCTGAACCCAACCCAGACCATCGAGGAAATTGTCTCTGAGCCATTGGTCGTTCATGGCATTGCGCCGAATCCAGATGAACGCCGCGAGCGCGTCCGGCGCGCGCTGGAAGATGCGGGCTTGAAACCAGCGGACAGTTACATGCAGCGGTACCCACACCAACTCTCCGGCGGACAGCGCCAGCGCGTGGTCATTGCCGGCGCGCTCGTTCTCGAACCGCATCTTTTGCTTGCCGATGAACCGGTTTCGATGTTGGATGTATCCATTCGCGCGGAGATCATCAATCTGCTCGCAGATCTACGCGCGTCGCGCGGCATCTCCGTCATCTTCATCACGCACGATCTTGGCACGGTCGGTTATTTTGCAGATCGCGTCGCGGTGATGTATCTTGGTCGCATTGTCGAGATCGGCACGATGACCGAAGTGCTGGAGAGTCCACAGCACCCATACACGCAGGCACTGCTCTCGGTGATTCCGGTTCCCAACCCGCGCATGAGAAAGAAGCGCGTAATTTTGCAAGGAGAAACGCCGAATCCCATTGATTTGCCGACCGGCTGTCGCTTCCACCCACGGTGTCCTGTGGCGATCGAAATTTGCAAAGCCCAAGACCCGCAGTTGATGCAATTGAGCGAAACGCATCGCGCCGCTTGTTTGTTACTGGTTAACGATAGCGGACGTTAGACGCTTTGCGGCGCCCGCCCACACAAATTATTTTGGAGATACCATGCTTTCCAATGTCTCTCGTTTTCTCACCTATTTACTCGCTGTGTTGTACGCTATCCTCGGCGCGCTGTTGTTCTTTATGCCAGAGCAGCTCGCGCCGGTCTTTGCATGGAAGGTCACACCGTTCATGACGATGACGATCGGCGGTTGGTGTTTGGGGAATGCCTGGCTGGCATTTTTTGCCGCCCGCCGCTGGAAGTGGGAAAAAGTATTCACCTCGTTGCTGTATCTTTGGTTGTTCGGCGCAGGAGAGTTGTTGGTGTTATATTTTTTCCGCGACAAATTGGTTTTGAAGCATCCCGTTGCATGGCTATATTTGGTCACACTGCTCACGAACGCCGGAGCGGCATACGTCGGTGTGGTGGAAGTGGCTCGGCATCGTCCCCGGCTCGAACCAACCGGCGTTACAACGAATCGACTGCAATATACTCTCCTCGTGCTGTTCATCATCTTTGTCACTTTTCTGGGAGTTTACGGATGCATAGCGCAGAACGGTTGGGTGGGCACCAACGGAGGAATCTTTCCCGAAGTCATGTCGCTGTTCACGCTTCGAAGTTTCGGCGTCTTTTATCTTTGCATTGCACTGGGCACCGTTCCGCTCTTGAAATACCGGTCGCGTGACGCGATCCTGAATCATGGGTTCCTTGC
>CAZQES010000276.1:0-2294 GCA_964591425.1 uncultured Anaerolinea sp. | reverse complement strand
CATAGTGAGCAGTAATCAGTGAGCAGTGTCAGTAAGGGAAGTAGGATTGATTTCCGTTTGGTCTGAGGAGTTGGGTAATTTTATCCCAGTCACGGGCGAGTTCAATTCCCCAGTTGGTGACAAGGAATATAACACATAGGATCGAGAGGATTGTGAGGATTTTTCCTGTTTGCGATTCGTGCCAGCGGTCAGATAATGCCTGGAAGCCACTCACCCAAAATTGCGCGGCGAGGATGGCGATGAATGGTACAAGCGCAAGATGAAAGCGGTCCTCCGAGAGGATGATGACGTGCGGGAGGGTGTAAAAAATCAGCAAAAGTGCAAATAGGCAAGTTTGCGGATTCCAGCGAAACAGGGACAAACCTAGCGCGGCTGAGGTAGAGATGAAAACAAAAGGCAATAACAAAACGGCAGAGATCGTGAGCAATAATGGAAGCGGAACGAATCCGATAATGTTGTTCCCGTAAAAATACATCAGCACGCGCTTTTCCAATCCAAAAAAGAAACCAAGACGGTTGAATGCCAGCGGAATAAACCGTTCAGGCTGCGCCTTGATGAACTCAATTGCTTTTTGTGTGCCAATCTCATCACGTTCGGCATCATCGAGGATGGGCAACAGATCCAGCGACGGGCCGAATACGAACGAGCCTTTGCCTTGTGGATGATAACCGAGGTAAAGGTTGTAGCCCATCGAGGTTTCAATCCCTGTCAATTTGCCGTGTAGAAGCGAGTTACGAATCACCCATGGAGCAATTGTCAGGGAAAACGCAAGTGCAACAAGGATCGCCCCGCGTTTTTGTTTGAGCGAAAACCAAACCCAGAGAATTGCCAGCCCTGCGAACGGAAGAATAACGGACCGCGTGAGGGCGGTGAGACCTAGAAAGAAGCCAGATGCTAGGAAGTGGAAAGTGGTTGGCTTTTCAATACAGGAAAGAAGAATCAGGCAAGAGGCGAGGAGGAGGACAAAGAATGGATTTTCTGTGCCCAGACCGAGAGGGTAAACGAGAAGAAGCGGGTACGCGGCGACAAGCCACGCGGAGAGGCGCGCGACGCGCTCAACCCACTTTCCACTTTCTACTTTGGTGGGAGGTGAAAAGTGGAAAGTGGAAAGCCGTTGTGCCACCCAATACGTCAGCGGTGCAAGCGGCGCGCCGAGAAGGATCGCCTGTGCCAGCCGAGCGGCGAAGAAACGCGAGAAGTCTATTCCGTTGAGGAAGTAAACGATGGCGAGAAAAGCAGGGTACAGCGGCGCACGGAACGAAGTGGGAACGCCGAGGAGGGGATCATATTCCCTAACGCTAGAAAGGTCGAAATCCACGAAGGAGGCGAGCTGGGCTAGGTCGGCTTCGGCATACCAGCGGAATCCGTGTCCCTGCGCGAGACTACGCGCCAGCATGTCGTATTGGAACATGTCGTCCAGTCCAATTCCCAACCCGCGTGCCGCGATAACGGGGACCAATCGTAAGACCAGAGCAACGAGATAAATTTTGAACGCGAAGGATTTAAACATAAAACGGATTGCACAATTGTACCGTGCAATCCGTTTTGCTTACGCGTTCACGCGCGTTTGAGTTTTGAGTCGTTCGATGCGCCGCGCGAGGTATGGCATGAAATACCCGTCGTATTTTTCCCATAAGTCGGGTTTCGACCAGTCGGTGCCTTTCACCTGACCGCGGCAATTGGCGCTCCCGCAATAACAGGTGAATTCATCGTAGTTCGAGCCGTCGCACATGGCGTAATCGAAATTGAGTTCCTCGCCCGCTTTGATGTCGCGCATGGCGACCAAACCGATCTGACCCGTGAAACCCACGTTGGGTTCGCACGAATGGTTGAAACAATCGGTGGGCTCGAGCGGAAGCGGCGCTTCGAGATACAACCCTTCTTCGATCTGCAGAATGCGCTGCGTGAAATACTCCATATGGGGGTCGAGTTCGTTTTCGGCGACGATGCGCCCACCCCACAAACAGATCAATTCGCCTTTCTTGATCGGCTCGCGGGCGAACACGCCGCATCCGCCTTTCTCTTCGAACGCGCCCGAATCGCATTTCGGGTTGAGATGGGAATAATATTGACCGGTCATTCTTTCCTTTCGTTTTGGAGAAGGCGTTTCGCCCAGAATGATTCTTTGGCATCGTGCGCCAAAGTCTTAACGTCCCGCAGGTTTTATCGCAGGAGATTAACTCTTCCACAAACCTGCGGGACGTTCAAGCACAGGAAAACAAAAACAGCCAATACAAAAGCTCTGAACCACTGTGTTGACTGCTACTACTTTATTCAGTACCGCCGCATCACCA
>CAZQES010000275.1:0-2318 GCA_964591425.1 uncultured Anaerolinea sp. | reverse complement strand
CACTTGATGAACGATGTTCCTAAATCCCAACTGTGTGGAATGTTGCCAGTTCATTGCATATGCCGCATAGGTTGTGTCGTCAATAAAAAACTGGTGTCCATTAAATGCCATGACAATGGAAAGGATCATTGCCATCAACAACGGTGTGTTTTCCGCGAGTCTCTTGAAGCCGCCGAAGACATCAAATTTCTTCATACCAACTCTGGATACGAGAAAAGGCAGTAAAAATATCCCACCCAAGCCTAATAGCGCAAAGGTAGATTTAACGAACAAAAAGGGCAACCCAAAAATACGGCCTAGAATTCCGAAGATCCCGATCAGCGCTACGGATAATGCAAATCCCACCGGCAAGGTCGACGACCAGGAGGGATCTGCATCGATTCCGCGTTGGAGAATTATGAAAAGAAGAACACCGGGCATGAGAAACAACCCAAGAGCGACACCAAGCTTCGTCATATCCAAAATAAACATCCCGTAAACACTGGAATCGAATGACATAAACTTCCCCCATGGCAGGAACCATGCCGCAACCCAGACAATGCCCCAATACAAAACCGTTTTCTTCGTAAGGAGAGATTCTTTTATCCGCTGCATTTTGTGAGTGTTTCTTTCCTTTTTGGCAGGGTACTTGCCAGTGGCAAGAAAATTATAGTCTTACAACAGCTTTTCAACCTTCTCCCAAAATTACAGAACCGTTAAACTAACGAACTCTCAAGCTCGGCTTGAGAGTTCGTTGAAAACAAGCAAATGGATCTACTTCGTCATTTCCTCCGCCGGCGCCTTCGAGCGGACAACTGCCCAAGCGAGAACGCCGACCAAAGCCGCGGCGATCACCCAGACCCAAATGGAGCCTCCGCCGGAGTACTGCACCACGATGGGGGCGACAATGACCGCCACGAGGTTTACCACTTTGATCATCGGGTTGAGCGCGGGACCCGCCGTATCTTTGAACGGATCGCCAACGGTGTCGCCGACCACGCCTGCCTTATGGCGCTCGGAGCCTTTGCCAAGATTCTTGGCAGGGTTCCTGGGTTCATCTTCGATGAGTTTCTTTGCGTTATCCCACGCGCCACCGGAATTGTTGAGGAATACCGCCAGCAATTGACCGGATACGATGATGCCCGCCAGCAACCCGCCAAGCGCTTCCACCTGCAAGGTCAATCCAACAACGATCGGTGTGACGATGCCGAGCAATGCCAACGAAACGAGTTCCTTTTGCGCGGCGGTTGTAGAGATGCCAACAGCCTGCTTGTAATCGGGCTTGACCTTACCTTTGAGCACGCCCAATTTGAACTGGCGGCGGACCTCCAGCACGATCAATGACGCCGCGCGCGCGACTGCTTGAATCGCGAATGAGGAGAACAGCCACGGCAATGCGCCGCCGATCAACATGCCGACGAACACCTGCGGGATATCCACGCGGATACCGATGGTTTGAATTTGCTGGTCTACAGGAATGCCCAGCGCGTTCTGCGCACGGGACACGTCCACAAGGAAAGAGCCGAAGAGGGAAACAGCCGCAATCACGGCAGAACCGATGGCAACTCCCTTGGTAATTGCTTTCGTGGTATTGCCCACCGCGTCGAGGTCAGCCATGATCTGTTGGGCGTCCTTGGTGGCTTTGTCAGTCTTGCCATGCCATGCCATTTCGCCGATACCGTTCGCGTTGTCCGAGATCGGACCGAAGGAATCCATGGCGACGTTGTTACCGGTGAGTGTCAGCATACCGATGCCGGTCATCGCGACCCCGTACAAAATGAATGTAGCGCGATCGATGCCCGCGACACCAGGGATGGTGCCGAAGATGAAAATCGAAGCGACGATGGTCAAGGCGATCACCAACACAGACCAGACCGAAGATTCGAAGCCGACCGATACTCCGTTCAGGATTAAAGTCGCGGGTCCCGTGTCTGCCGATTTCTTGATGTCATTCACAGGCTTGGCATGCGTGCCGGTGAAGTATTCGGTCAAGCGGTCAATCAATATTGCAAGCAATACACCCACACCAACAGCGAGAGGAAGTCGCCACCAGCCGCCCCACTCATTCATCGCGTCTGTGTTCAAGTAGAAAAAGCCGGCGATGAAGAACAGCGCGGCAGAGATCACCGCAGAGGTAAGGAAGCCGCTGAAAATCGCCTTCATCGCATCGCCGCCCTTGTCCGCGTCACTGCGAACAAAGTACGTGCCGACGATGGATGACAACACACCGATACCGCGCACCATCAACGGGAAGATGATCCACTCGAGACGACCCGTCGTGTGCCAAAGTGCGAGACCAAGTATCAATCCAGAAACAATTGTCACTTCGTAGGATTCGA
>CAZQES010000274.1:0-2353 GCA_964591425.1 uncultured Anaerolinea sp. | reverse complement strand
CGGCAAGTCCGCCGCGGCGGACGTGACCGGCGGCATGGAATCGAAAGTGAAGCAGATGCTCGAACTCGTGGAGAAACACCCGAACCTCACCGTGCAGATCTTCTCCAGCGACGAGCCGGGGAATTTGGTCCGCGCACTGGGCGGGGAGACGCTGGGGACGTTGATATCCGGTGGTTGAGTAGGGCGGGTGCTTCTCCCGTCCGTATCGAAACCACCATGTAAAAAAGTAATTTTGTTACAAAAGTCTTCTTGTAACGGGTGGTTTCGATACACCTCGGCTGTCGCCTCGGGCTACTCAACCACCGGGGTCAAACTAAAAATGACACCTCTCCCCAAAGCCTGTGACATCTCACCATTGCCAAAAACGGGAAATGTTTTGATAATTGGATAGAATTCATCCAATAGGAGCAAACACATGGCAAAGAAACCCGTTCGGGGAAAGAAATCCGCTTCCGCACGCAAGACTGTCAAAAAAGCTATCAAAAAGACGAGCGCGGCATTTGTGCCGACCAAACTCAAACTTGTACGTCCCGTCCCGTCCGATATTGATATCGCGCAGGCGGCAAAGGTCAAACCGATCGTGCAAGTAGCGAAAGAGCTGGGAATCCGCGAGAACGAACTCGAATTGTATGGACCGTACAAAGCCAAGGTCAAACTTGAAATCCTCGAACGACTCAAGAATAAACCGAACGGCAAATATATCGACGTGACCGCCATCACGCCAACCCCACTTGGGGAAGGCAAGACCACGACCACTGTGGGTTTGAGTCAAGCATTGGGCGCGCACCTCGGAAGGAAAGTCATCACTGCGATCCGCCAGCCTTCGCAGGGACCGACGTTCGGGATCAAGGGCGGCGCGGCAGGTGGAGGATATTCGCAGATCATCCCGATGGAAGATTTCAACTTGCACCTCACCGGCGACATCCACGCCATCACCGCCGCACACAACCTCGTCGCCGCGGCGCTGGATGCGCGCGTGATGCACGAGAAACAACAAGATGACGAGAAAATGTTTAACGCGCTTTGCCCGGTCGACAAGAAAGGCAACCGCAAATTCTCACCCTCCATGTTGCGCCGCCTGAAAAAACTTGGCATCCGCAAAACGAATCCCAACGACCTCACACCCGAAGAACGCACTCGCTTCGCACGCCTCGACATCGACGAAGCCACCATTTCATGGCGGCGTGTGATCGACATCAACGATAGATTCCTGCGCGAAGTGCAAGTTGGGCTTGGAAAAGACGAAGCGGGATTCGAACACCGCTCCGGCTACGATATTACGGTTGCCTCGGAAATTATGGCGGTCCTTGCGCTGACGACCGGCCTCGAAGACATGCGCGACCGCTTCGGCAAAATGGTCGTCGCGACGAACAAGCGCGGTGAAGCTGTCACTGTGGAAGACCTCGGCGTGGCAGGCGCGGTCACCGTATTGATGAAGGACGCCATCAAACCAAACCTGATGCAAACCCTCGAAGGGACGCCCGCCACGGTTCACGCCGGACCGTTCGCCAACATCGCCCATGGACAGTCCTCCATCATCGCCGATAAGATCGCCCTCAAACTCGTCGGCAAGGACGGTTTCGTCGTCACCGAATCCGGCTTCGGCGCGGACATCGGCATGGAAAAATTCTTCAATATCAAATGCCGCTACTCCGGGTTGATTCCGCACGTGGTGGTGATGGTTGCCACCGTCCGCGCGTTGAAGATGCACGGCGGCGGACCGAAAGTTGTGGCAGGTAAACCGCTCGCTCCGGAATACACCGATGAAAATTTAGCTCTGCTCAAGGCCGGTCTCGCCAACCTCGAGCGTCACATCCAGAACGCGCGCAAGTTCGGAGTGAACGTTGTAGTGGCGGTCAATTCGTTTGCCACGGATACACCAGCCGAAGTGGAGTTGATCCGCAAAGCCGCGTTGGATTTCGGCGCGATGGACGCGGTCGTGTCCACGCATTGGGCGGACGGCGGCAAAGGCGCGAAGGCGTTGGCAGAGGCGGTGGTGAGAGCCGCCGAGAGGAAGAGCAACTTTAAATTCCTGTATGATGCGAATCGTCCCATCAAGGAAAAGATCGAGACCATCGCCACGCAGATCTACCGCGCCGATGGAGTAGATTACACGCCCGAAGCCGAGGCACAGATCGAACGCTACACGCGGCTTGGGTTCGGCGACCTGCCCATCTGTATGGCGAAGACGCATCTTTCGTTCACCACAGATGCGACCAAGAAAGGCGCGCCGACGGGATTCCGAATCACGGTGCGCGAGATCCGCGCGAGCGTGGGCGCAGGATTCTTGTATCCCATCACCCGCCGCGGCGGCGCCCACGTCCCACGTCGCGCCGCCACACCTCGCCGCGCT
>CAZQES010000273.1:0-2355 GCA_964591425.1 uncultured Anaerolinea sp. | reverse complement strand
AGATTGCTTCGTCGCAAAGAACGCTCCTCGCAATGACAGACAAGTGATTGGATGAATCCGAATCTCTCGACTCTTCTGACTGAAACTGACCGCATCATGTCCGGCGGGAACGGCTGGCACGCCGACACAAACCTGATTCTCCCTTCAGGCGTTTATCAGGGTCGCATTCACGTCGGCGTGGATTTGGGAACGGCATACACTGTGTTGGTCGTTCTGGATGAAAACCATCAGCCGATTGCCGGTGAATATCAATTCGCAGAAGTGACGCGTGACGGTCTCGTTGTTGATTTCATCGGCGCGGTGGATCTGTTGCGTTCGATGAAAGCGCGCGTCGAGCAGAGGCTTGGTTTCAAACTGACATCCGCGGCGACGGCGTATCCGCCGGGCGTGCCCGAGGCGGAACGGCGTGCAACTGCCAATGTATTACACGGCGCAAGCCTGGATTGCACCGGATTCATCGATGAGCCGACGGCGGCGAACAACGTGTTGAGAATCCGCGACGGCGCGATCGTGGACGTAGGCGGCGGCACGACGGGCATCGCCATCTTCCGCGATGGGGAGGTGGTCTACACCGCTGATGAGCCGACGGGCGGCACGCATTTCTCGCTGGTGATCGCCGGCTCGACAGGAAAAACCTTCGAGGAAGCCGAAGTGATGAAAAAGAATCCGAGCGAACAGACGCGGTTATTTCCCGTTGTCCGCCCGGTGATGGAGAAAGTCGCTTCGATCATCGATCGGCATGTCGCTGGTCATCAGGTTGATACGTTGTATCTGGTCGGCGGCACATGTTCGTATCCTGGAATGGATGAAGTCATCCGCGAAATGACCGGCATCAAAACAGTTTTACCCGGCAATCCGTTGTTCGTCACGCCGCTTGGGATTGCGATGAATAATTAATTTTTTTAAGCGCGTCATTGCGAACGCCGAAGGCGTGAAGCAATCTCGTGTTACTAGGAGATTGCTTCGTCGCGAAGAGCAAGAGCGCTCCTCGCAATGACACATGGAGACTTAATGGCATCAGATCAATTTTCATTACGCGTGTATTCCTATCTCGACCGGATGCAGCCGCAGTACGCGGCGTTCGTGGGGACGATCACGCAAGGCGACCTTCCGACGGAGGGCATGGCATCCTTGTATGTAGAAGTCGCGCCGGGCAACGAGGTGTTTCGATTAGTTGACATCGCGGTCAAATCCACTGAAGCCAAACCGGGCGCGCAACTCGTCGAACGCGAGTTCGGGATGTTCGAAATCCATTCGCATTCGCAATCCGAAGTGTTGGAGGCGGGGCGAATTGTGCTCGATCGACTCAGCCTGAAGCCCGAAGAGCGCATCAAGCCGTTCATTGCCTCCGTTCAGATCATCACCAACGTGGACCCGTACCAGGCGCAATTGTTGAATCGCTTCCGCCGCGGTTCGATGCTCGTCCCCGGCGAGACGATGCTGGTGCTCGAATGCGCCCCCGCCGCATACATCAACTTTGCCTGTAACGAAGCCGAGAAGGGCGCGAACATCAAGATCCTGCATGTGTCATCTGTGGGACGATTTGGGCGCATGTGGCTTTCCGGCTCCGAAGCGGAGATCGTCGCGGCGCGCAATTCCGCGGTCAAAGCGCTGGAGGGGTTGGATGGGAGACCGGAGAAATAGAATGTCATTGCGAGCCCGAAGGGCGAAGCAATCCTCTCAAAGATGAGATTGCTTCGTCGCAAAGAACGCTCCTCGCAATGACAGAGGTAATGTTATGGCGAAAATCTTCTACACCGAACGCGATATTGACGAAATGAAGGCGCGCGGCGCCACCTCGTTGGACATCACAGACAATGTGGTTGTCACCGACGCGGCATTGGAACGCGCCATGAAATATGATATGAAGATCAACCGCGGCGATTCATCGTCCGCGCCGAAAGCGACACTCAGCGGCTCGGTAAATTTGGTCGCGGCGTATCCACGGATGGAATCCGCTGGGGATGTGGAGCTGAAGCAGAAGATCAAATCCGCTGTTTTGGCAAAATTGGATGGTCAAGTCGACGCGGCTGTGTTGGATGCAGTTATTTCCAGAGTCGTTTCTTCGCTCAAGTAATAATTCTTCACTTGGGAAAACAGAACCCGCCTTTCGGCGGGTGTTTGTTTTAAATTGCGTAGGGGCACAGCGAGTCATCTTTCGGCAAAACACAGAAATCGTTACGCTGTACCCCTACAAGAATTCAAATTATTTTATGCCGTCGGCAAATTCTTTTCCGTGGCGTTCAACAGCTCGATCATCTCTTCGCGGATGTGCTTGTTGAGAAAGTGATGCTCCAACGTGGAGAGAGGCAGGAAGCGCGCACCTGCAACGACATGGATGCAGTTGGTTGATCC
>CAZQES010000272.1:0-2373 GCA_964591425.1 uncultured Anaerolinea sp. | reverse complement strand
ACGCACCGCCGCGGCGCGCATGTTCATCCGTGAGCCTGAACTGGTTGTGTTCGATGACCTCTCCAGCGCGCTGGATGTGGATACCGAACGTCAACTTTGGGAACGGATTTTCGAATCTGGAAAAGATATGACGTGCCTGGTAGTATCCCATCGCCGTCCGTTGTTAAGGCGGGCTGACCACATCATTGTGCTGAAAGATGGTAAAGTAGAATCCGAAGGCACGCTCGATGAATTGCTTGTAACAAACCAGGAAATGCGCGAATTGTGGAAGTTGGAAAACGAGTAGAATTTTCAAACACAAAGGACACGAAGTACACAAACGAAGGAAAATGGCTTAAGTCGTCAGTCGTTCCACCTTCGTGACCTTTGTGTCCTTCGTGGTAAAAGGTTTTATGTCCACCTCAAATGAAATAATCCGCTTAACCCGCGAAAAATTCAATACCGCCATCGCAAACAAGGACGCGGGGACCATTCGCACGTTGCTCGCACCGACCTATCACATTGTCACGGGTCGCAGTGACCAGAACCACGGTGCAGACGAGGAAGCAAAGCGCTGGGCAAATGTATTTGAATCCGATCCTATGGCGATTTACATCCGTACGCCGCGCGAGATTACGATCAACGAATCTTGGGGCTTGGCGGAGGAACTTGGTAATTGGAAAGGCAGTTACACACTTGGCGGAAAATTATTGAACGCATCAGGCGTGTACTCCGCCAAATGGCAGCGAACACGAAACGGAGAATGGGTCTTGCGAGCGGAAGTATTTACAACCATCGAATTTGATGAAGGCTGTGTGCCGCCTGACGAAATTTAGTACTGCGACATTTATGTCGCCATGTGCAAATGCGACATAAATGTCGCGTTACGTGAAAGAGAACTATCATGGGCATCATCACAGGAAAAATCCTGAAATATCACAACTGGCAAGACGGGAAGATCATCGGGCTTGCAAAAGAGGCTGGCAATAAACTTATCGAGCAGGGTTTAGACCGCGACGCGGCACTCGCGCAGTTGGACGCGGTTCGGAATAACCCCGGCGATTTTTTAGCTAACACTGCTTTTGCAGATCTCGCGCGTGAGTGTTTGCGAAACGCGCAAAAAGACGAACCATCACCAAGCGATTTACGCGAATCGCCTCTTCCCTTCCCCATTTGGGGGCGGGATCAGATCGACCCCGAAGCGATCAAGCAAATGGAAAATTCCATGCGCCTGCCGGTTACGGTCACCGGCGCGCTGATGCCGGATGCGCATGTCGGCTATGGGCTTCCTATTGGCGGCGTGCTAGCTACGGATAATGTCGTCATCCCCTACGCGGTGGGCGTGGACATTGCCTGCCGCATGAGGCTTTCGATCTACGAGGTTTCGCCGATTTTGATCGGACAGAAGAAGGGGTTTTTCGAAGAGTCGCTGTGGAACGAGACCGCCTTCGGCATGGGCGCTAAGTGGACAGGGTCGAAGCGCGCGCAACACGCTGTGTTGGATGATCCCGCGTGGGAGGCGACGCGTCAACTGCAAACACTGCATGACACGGCGTATGCCCAACTCGGCACGAGCGGAACAGGCAATCATTTCGTCGAGTGGGGTTCGTTTCGACTCAATGAGGAAATGTTCGGATTGAAACCTGGCGAGTACCTCGCGCTACTTTCGCACAGCGGATCGCGCGGAGTCGGCGCGCGAATCGCCGAACGGTTCAGCAAACTCGCCATGGAGAAACAGCCGCACTTGGACAAGAGCGTGCGTCATCTCGCATGGCTTAATCTTGACTCAGAAGATGGTCAGGAATATTGGCTTTCGATGGAATTGGCTGGCAGATTTGCTTCGGCAAATCATTACATCATTCATAAGCGAGTCGCCGCTTCGGTGGGATTGAAAGAAGTCGCGGTTGTGGAAAATCATCACAACTTTGCCTGGAAAGAAAAACTTTCTGATGGCAGAGAGGTGATCGTCCATCGTAAAGGCGCGACGCCCGCAGGCGTGGGAGTCTTGGGCGTGATCCCCGGTTCGATGGGCGATGCAGGCTACGTCGTCCGCGGAAGAGGCGTGGCCGAATCGTTGGAGTCCGCTTCCCACGGGGCGGGCAGGTTGATGAGTCGGAAAGCCGCGCTGAATTCCATCAGCAAGCGCGAACGGGATGAGTATCTCAAAGAGCGCGGAGTCACATTGCTCGGCGGCGGACTCGATGAATCACCACAGGCATACAAGCCCGTAGACAAAGTGCTCGCCGCGCAAAGCGATCTGGTGGATGTGGTCGGCAAGTTCACGCCGCGCGTCGTGCGCATGGCGGATGAGCCGGGTGATATATAATGTGTGAAAATGTCGTTGCGAGGAGCGCTCTTACTCTTTGCGACGAAGCAATCTCCTCGATTTGAGGG
>CAZQES010000271.1:0-2396 GCA_964591425.1 uncultured Anaerolinea sp. | reverse complement strand
GCACGTGGCGTACATCCCCGCGGGCAAAGTGATCGGCTTGTCGAAGATTCCGCGCATTGTGGATATGTACGCGCGCCGTTTGCAAATTCAGGAACGCATGACGCGCCAGATCGCGGATTTTGTGCAAACCACACTACAGCCTCAAGGGGTGGCGGTCGTCGTCGAAGCAATGCACATGTGCGCGATGATGCGCGGCGTGAAGAAGCACGACGCGCGCATGACGACGTCGGCGATGCACGGCTCGTTTCGCGCGAACATGGCGACGCGGCAGGAATTTTTGGATAACATCAGCCGCGGCTCAAAACCCGTTCAGTTCTAACGTTTCGCTTCACAATCAGGGAGGTCTGTTTCGCCCTCGTCAGCCTAGTACCCCTCGACGCGCCTCCATCCAAAATTCACGGCGGAGGCGCGTCGCCGTTTCCGTGACAGTCTCGCCCGAATCGGGGTTTTGAAATTCAGGGTAAATTTCCGACAGCGGCACAACGACAAACGCCTGCGCCCACCAATGACCGACGATGACTCGGTCGTCGAAAAGTATGATATCGATGTCGATCGTCCGTGGGGCGAATTTGTCGCCTGAACGTTTGCGGCCGAGGCTGGTTTCAATGGGGTGAATTACCATGGACTTGAGTTGCTCCTGCGGCAGGGTGGTTTTGTACGACAGGCAGGCGTTCAGATAATTACCGCCCAATCCTCCAACCGGTTCCGACTCCCATACACTTGAAATTTTTACGATCTCCCCATGTTGCGATAGCATTTGCACCGCCTTTGGCAAATTGACCTCAGGCTGGATGTTCGACCCCAGACTCAAATACGCAAGATGAAACTCACTCATCGCGGGTGCGTTCGATCTCCACACCGACCGATTCCGAAAAGCGCACCGCGCCCGGCTTCGCCACACGGATGATGACCTTGGCGACTTTCGGCTCGCTCAAGCAGATTTCCGCAAGGTCGCCCGCTAGCGCTTCGACGGTCTGCCGCGCCACGTTCTCGGCGTGCGCGATCAATTTTTTCGCCATCACGCTGTAATCCACCGTCATGCGGATGCTATCCGATTTGGCGGCGCGGTGGGTATCGGTGAACAGCGTCACGTTGATGACGATATTTTGAGGCCGCCTGCGTTCGCGTTCGGTGACTCCGATGACACCGCGTGCGACGAGATTGGTGATAAGTATTTTGTCCATGAATTTTTTTCCTTTGATTCTTTCACAGGTGGTTGAGTAGCCCGAGGCGTCAGCCAAGGGCGTATCGAAACCACCATGTCGTAGTGTACTTTTGCTACAAGAATTAGTATGCCTACCTGTGGTTCCGACTGCTTGCGCTCAACCACCGGGTTTTCGATTACACCAAATGCCTGCCTCCATCCACGTGGAGGATCTCGCCGGTGATAAAACTGGGGGAGGTGAGTAGGAACAACAATGCCTGTTCCACTTCGTTCTCCTTCGCCCAGCGTTTCATTGGAATGTTTTTCGTAATGTCAGCTGAAACATTTCCATCCGCAGGCGGCAGGATCGCGCCGAGCGCAAGCCCGTTGACGACGATCTTCGGCGCGAGTGCAGCCGCCATGGATTTCGTCATCGCCGCCAGCGCGGACTTGCTCACGGTGTAGGGGAAGTGATCCGCGCCGGGGCGCAAGGCGCGCCAATCGAGGATGTTGACGATGCGCGCGCCTTCACCCGATTGACGCGCAAAGGATTGACTGAGCAAAAACGGAGCGGTCAGGTTGAGGGCGAGGTGTCTCTCCCAATCTTCGCGAGTTGTCGAATCGAAAGTGAGAGGCTCGAAGATCGCCGCGCTGTTGACGAGACAATGCACAGGCGTGGATTCGTTGACGAGGGGAATCAGCCGTCCCGTTTGGGATGAATCGCTCAAGTCCGCTTGAAAGACCCACGCGCGTTGACCGAGTCGCGTAATTTCGTCACGTAACGATCCGGCATCCGCTTCAGAGTGTGCGTGGTGAATCACAACATCCGCTCCCGCGCGGGCACACGCTAGTGCGAACATACGTCCGAGGCGGCGAGCCGCGCCGGTGATGAGGACGGTTTTATCTTTCAGCGGGCGATCGGTCATTGCTGAGATTGTAATCCAGTTCGGCTATCGTTCTTGACGCAGTTCAACTGTGTCAAGGCAGGCGGCACGATTTGCCAAGCAAATCGAACTGTCGTCTGAACTTTCGCTATTGGTAACTAACTGTAACTTGACGCTCGCGTTTGGCGGTGATATATTTTCTTCGTAAGCCGATCCTTCCTCATCAAGAAAGGTGAAACAATGGCGACGAATCAAGCTTCTACCATTTACACAGGGGATATTGCCGAACAACACATCGACCCAACCAAAGAATATACGAGCGATAATCAAGAGATCAGTTTTTCAAAAGAGCAACATGCCATCTGGGC
>CAZQES010000270.1:0-2520 GCA_964591425.1 uncultured Anaerolinea sp. | reverse complement strand
TGCTCCGCCCCTACTGTTTTATTTCGGCTTCCTGCCATTTCCTAACCGAGTTAACGAAAAAAACCTTCGTACATTTCTCGATTTCGTCCACCCGAATAATTCTCTCTTCTACCTGACCTGTTTCCAATAGGTGCGCACGGAATGTTCCCGCGAGCAAGCCACAGGAGACAGGCGGTGTGTATAGTTTGCCCTCCATTTCGACGACGAGGTTGCCGAGGGTGAATTCAGTCAATTCATCACGTTCGTTGAAGAGCAGGACATCGTCGCAGTCAGGGAAATCCTTGCGCGCGGAATCATACATCTCGCGATGTGTCGTTTTGTGAAAGATAAAAACATCATTTGAGTTGATCGGTTGGTTTGCAAGCCGAACGCGCAAAGGTTTGTCTGTAGACTGAAAAGGCGCGTGTTCGCCATCGAGGTGCCCAAGTTTGTTTAACAATAGTCGAACGCGTTGCGGGGAAGTGAAATTGGATGAAATTTCATTCAGGTATGTTTCGAGGGTTTCTTGTGGCGGCTCAGACGGGGGAACCCTGCCCCTACGTGTAATTGAAAAATCAAAATACTCCGCAGAATCCAATAACCGCGCGATGTGCTTTTCGAGCAGGAAGAATCCTTCCTCTGGAGTCCACAGCATGGTTTCGAGCAGTGAAAATTGAGGATGCGACTCGGTCAGCACGCGGGCTTTGAGCAAGGCTTCTTCGTATTCGTCCGTGCTGGTCGAATCCCAGACGATGCCGCCGCCCACCCCGTATTCCGCTATTTGAGTTTCGCGGTCAATTAATGCGGTTCGTATGGCGACATTAAACGCCGCCTTACGCAGTGGTGCGATGTAGCCGATGCTCCCCGTGTAAATATTGCGCGGCGTGGTTTCGAGTTCGGAAATGATCTGCATCGTGCTGACCTTCGGCGCGCCTGTAATGGACGCGCACGGAAACAGTGCGCTGAAAATCTTCGTTAGTGACGCATCCGTTTTTGCTGTGACGGTGGATGTCATTTGCCAGAGTGTGGGATATTTTTCGATAGCGAATAATTCGGGCACGTGCACGCTTCCCGTCTTCGCGATGCGACCCAAGTCGTTGCGGATCATATCCACGATCATCACATTCTCGGCGCGATTCTTTTCCGAGTCTTTCAACCATTGAGCCTGCTGTGCATCTTCACGCGTGGTGCGCCCGCGTTTGACCGTCCCTTTCATTGGGCGGCACGTGACAGTCTTGCCATCGAGTCGAAAGAATAGTTCAGGTGTAGCCGAGCAAATAACGAAGCGACCCGTATCAATGTACGCGGCGTGATTGTTTTGACTCTGCGCGAGGTGGAGGAAGAAATTCCATGGGTCAGCGCTGAAGTCTGTTCGTAATCGCATTGTGTAATTGACTTGGTATGTGCGTCCGTCCGCAATGTGATTTTTGATCTGCTCGATGGCGGAGTTGTACGTGTCGCGGTCAACGGTGGGGGACCAGGTGAGAGCTGGTTTGGGCGAATCAGGCTGGGGCAGTGAGATGACGCGAGGCTGAGGGTAGAGTCCAAACCACAAGAGCGGAAATCCAGTTGAAGGGCGAGTCAGATGCGCCGCGTCGAATGCAGGCGCGGACTCGTAACTGAGAAATCCTGCCGCGTGGTATCTGTTCGTGTTCACTGCGTCTTCGATCTCGCGCAGGGCTGGCAAGACATCCTGCAAACGTTCCGCGAGAATCACGCGCGTTGGGTTTGCGAAGTGAAGCCACTCATCGCCCTCGCGTAAAACGATTTCACCCATTTGGTTCATTCTGAGAATTGTACTCGTTAGGAGTGATAGAATCGATTTGAAAGGAGATGACATGAAACACAAACCAATTTTTCTCTCGCTGGCGATATTGATGTTGGTTTCACTGGCTTGCAACGCGTTGACTGGCGGAGGCGATGGCGGCGACGCGCCTGTTGCGCCGAGTGGGGGAGATGCTCCCGCGCCGCAGGATAACAGTTCGGGCGGTGGGAACGCGGACACATCTGCTTCAGGATTTCCGATCACAGCCGACGCGTACAACGTGATCGATGTGGGTGATGGAAATGTGTTGTATTACTCAAAACTGCCGCAAGAGGATATCTTGAAATTCTATCGCGACGAATATGTTTCGCGTGGATACACCGAGCGCGCGTTGCTGACCGTGATCGAAGATGGCGTATTCAGCATCGTATTCGATGGCGATCCGAGCGGCAAGGCAGTCGTCATCCAAAGCGTTGACCTCGGCGATGGGAGTTCCACAGTCGCGATCAGTTTGACGGATGTTTGATTGATGACTTGTTGCTGGGGCAGTTCACCTGCCCCAGCAACCTTAAGAGTACCGTCATCGCGAGGCAGATCGAAGGGCTGATGAAGTGTCGCGCGGCGCCGTGGCGACACAATCTCCATCACGCTGTTGGGGATTGCTTCGTCGCTCCCCTTCGCCTTTGCTCAGGGTCGCTCCTCGCAAGGACGGAATTTTTGTATAGACCTCTTGCATAAGTGTGCCATAATAGGCACATGCGCTACGAAACCATCCA
>CAZQES010000269.1:0-2548 GCA_964591425.1 uncultured Anaerolinea sp. | reverse complement strand
CGGCTCGATGGGCGCGCACTTGACGATCACATCTGCACAGGCGCGGATCGCGGCGAGGTGGATACCGCGCGCTTTATCCGCCATCACGCCGCCGAAGAAAACATTCTTCGAGACGAAGATCGCATCGGGAATGACTTCATAACTGCGCGGGGATTCGGGCAACGCGGGTCCCAGCGAGATATAGCCGATGTTGAGCGCTTCGGCGATTCCTGCGATCTGACCTGTCAGCTCCAGCAATTTGTTGATGTGTTCATCGCCCAACAATCTGGGAAACGGAATCGTCGCCAGCCTCACGGTCTGCACTTCGTAGCCCGCCGCCTCATACGCGAACTTGGCATCCGCGAGAAACTTCCCCGCCTTTTGCAGGATTTTTTCCTCGAGCGGATATTTGGGATTGCAGAAGTAAGTGATCGAGCGGATTTTCATTTTGTTTGAAGTTTTTCTCGGAGGATTTCAATAGCTTGGTCTATTTTCTGCCAAGACTTTGCATCAATTTCATCATCCCGTTCGTGCCACCCACGTTGCTGAGCAAAGAGGAACCATCGAATTTCCAAAATAGTTGAGGTGTTGGTTGGAGTGTAGCGAAACATATCTACTGAATAATATGGAAGTTGCCCGGCTTCCAGTTCAGTACTAGGGTCCCATGATAAGGCAAATTGAGTGAATTGACCCCAGCTAGGTTTTGGGGGAGGCAAATCAGTAGCTGTTAAGTTTTCTGTTTTAATTTTTTTTATCTCACTCATATGGTTTATTACCTCCTCTTTGTCTTACCACCTCAAACATCAACACGGACCCTGCCACGCCCGCATTCAGCGACTCGACATTCCCCGTCATCAGAATGCTGATTTGCTCATTTGCCAACTTGCGCGCCTGTTCACTCACACCTTCGGCTTCACCACCGACGATCAATGCCAATCGTTGACGAAGATCAATCTCCCAACAAGATTTTCCATTCATATCCGCAACCAAAACCTGCAAACCTGCCAACTTGCAAACTTCTTGAATTTCATTCCAGCCCATCTCGCGAATCGGCACACGGAAATGTGCGCCCATCCCAGCCCTCAACACTTTCGGCGCGAAGGCATCCGTCGTTTCGGGCGGAAGTAACACAGCCTGCACACCTGTCGCCGCGGCGGAGCGGAGCAATGTGCCGAGGTTGCCGGGGTCGCGGATTTGGTCGGGGATAAGAATGAAATTCAAGTTATTAGTAATTGGTAAATGGGAGAATTGGAGAATTGCAAGAATCCCTTGCGGAGTTTCTGTTTCACTCAGAGATTTCATCAAGTCAGCGGATATTTCCTCCACTTCAATCCCTTTTGATTTGAGACTGGTGACTAGAGACTTGCCTCTCTCGCTCAATGACTTGTCATACAGAACAGTCTCTAGTCTCCAATCTCCTTTTACCGCCTCTTCAACGAGTCTCACTCCCTCCACAACGAACATCCCCACCTCGCGGCGTTCCTTGGCGCGTCCCATCAACGAACGGACGAGTTTGATTCTTGAGTTTTGATTAGATGTGATCATTTGAAAAAATCAGCTGAAGAGTTCATCGATCCCATCGATCCAATCGCCAAGGGTCGTATTATCTTTCCTTGTCTTTGAAATATATGCCTGCCAACCTTTTATAAACGCCTGCAAAGTGGGTATATCGAACAAGACAATTCTGATTTGTCGAATGACCGATTCCTGATTCTTCGCAAAATATTGGTTAATGGAACTGAAGATGATTTTCGCGGCACGGTCTTTGGGAAAGCCGAATATGCCGGTCGAGATTGCTGGCAGGGCAATCGAAGAACATTTGAGTTCGTCCGTGACACGCAGAGACCCTGTCACCGCCGATTCGAGCTTGTTGTCCTCATCGCCGTCGCCCCACACGGGACCGACTGCATGGATGACAAACTTCGCGGGGAGGAGTCCGCCCGAAGTCCACGCGGGATGCGAGTGGGGGACGGGTCCGTGCTGGCGAATCCAATCATCCGATTCGTTTTGAATCGCCGCACCGCCTTTTTTCGAGATCGCCCACGCGACTCCGCCTCCGTGTTGCAGGTTTTCATTCGCCGCGTTGACGATGGCATCCACTTCTTCGGTGGTGATGTCGCCTCGTACGATCTGGATCGTTTGACCTGTAGGTAGAACCTGCTCGACCAAAACGTTATTCACGTAAATATTTTACCCCGTTCTTTCAACGCGAATATCGCGAAAAAACGAATGACGCAATTATTCTTTTTCACGTCATTCGCAAATTGGCGTAATTCGCGTTAAAAAAATGGTCGGGATTTTATCCCGACCAAAAATTTACTTCGCTTTCGCAACCACGGCGGCGAATGCCTGCGGGTCGCGGATTGCCATGTCCGATAACATCTTGCGGTTAAGGTCGATGTTCGCTTTCTTCAACATCGCCACCAGTTTGCTGTACGTGGTGCCATTCAGGCGAGCCGCGGCGTTGATGCGTGCGATCCACAACTTGCGCAGGTCGCGCTTGCGCACGCGGCGATCACGCGTCGCGTACCACAGGCTTTTGAGCATCGCCTCGTTGGCTCGCTTGAAC
>CAZQES010000268.1:0-2608 GCA_964591425.1 uncultured Anaerolinea sp. | reverse complement strand
GCGAAGAAGCATGGGAATATACCGTTGTAAATATGCGTAGGGGCGGAGCATGCTCCGCCCCTACAAAACCGAGGTGCCATGTTCAAAAAAGTTCTGGTAGCAAATCGAGGCGAGATCGCGGTGCGGATCATCCGCGCGTGCCGCGAGTTGGGCATTGAAACCGTCGCGGTCTATTCCGAAGCGGACCGGCGCGCACTCCACGTGCGCTACGCGGACGAAGCGTATTTGCTCGGTCCTGCCCCTTCGCGCGAATCGTACCTGCGCATGGACAAGATCATGGATATCGCGCGTAAATCCGATGCGGATGCGATCCATCCCGGCTACGGCTTTCTCGCCGAGCGAGAAGATTTCTCCGCCGCGTGCGAAGAGGCGGGTATCGCCTTCATCGGTCCGAAACCTTCCTCCATTGCAGCAATGGGAGATAAAGCCGAAGCGCGCGCGACGGTGATCAAAGCAGGGGTGCCGGTTGTGCCGGGCACCGAAGATGTGGGTAACATGACGAACGACGAACTGCTCGCCAAAGCGCCAGAGATCGGCTTCCCATTGCTGATCAAAGCCACCGCAGGCGGAGGCGGAAAAGGGATGAGGGAGGTGACCAGCCTCGAGGAAATGCCGACCCTCCTCCAGTCCGCGCGACGCGAGGCGGAATCCGCGTTCGGCGATGGAAACGTCTACCTCGAAAAACTTATCAGCGGCGCGCGGCATATCGAGATCCAGATCCTTGCCGATACGCACGGCAATGTGATCTACCTCGGTGAGCGGGAATGTTCCTTGCAACGGCGTCATCAAAAATTGCTCGAAGAAGCGCTTTCCTCCGCGGTCGACGACGACCTACGCGCAACGATGGGAAGCGTCGCGGTAAAAGCCGCAAAATCGGTGGATTACGTCAACGCGGGCACGATCGAATTTCTGCTGGACAAAGATAAAAATTATTACTTCCTCGAAATGAACACGCGCCTGCAGGTGGAACATCCCGTCACTGAAATGGTGACCGGCATCGACATCGTGAAGGAACAGATTCGCATCGCGCGCGGCAGACCCCTGAGTTACACACAAGAGGAAGTCAAATATAACGGTCACGCCATCGAGTGCCGTATCAATGCCGAAGACCCTCACAATAATTTCATGCCGTCCACCGGGCGAATCACGCACAGCCTGCTCCCCACCGGTCCCGGCGTGCGCGTGGACACCGGCGTCTACCCCGGTTTTGAGATCACTCCGTTCTACGACCCGATGATCGCGAAGTTGATCGTCTGGGGTGAGACGCGCGCACAAGCCATCTTGCGGATGCGCCGCGCGTTGGAGGAATATCGCATCGTCGGCGTGCGGACGAACATTCCCTTCCACCAGATCATGATGGATTCGCATCGCTTCATGGGTGGGCAATACGATACGCGCTTCGTAGAAGAACGGTTCTCGATGGAGGAGGCGGAAGAGAGTCGAGAAGACCTTTCAGAGGTCGCGGCGATACTTGCCACGTTGGCGGCGCATCATGAAACGGAGATCGCCGCTCAATTCGTGCAACGCAATGAAAGGGACGCCAGCAACTGGAAGTGGGTCGGCCGTTGGGAAAGGATGCACCGGTGAAATACATCGCAACCGTCGAAGGCAAGGAGTTCGAAGTGGATATCGTTGACGATAAGCATATCACCGTCAACGGCAAGACCTATCAGATCGATTTTGAATCCGTCAGCGGACAGCCGGTCTACTCGTTGATCGCGGACGGGAAATCGCACGAATCGTACATCGCGCGCGGCGACGACAACTGGCAGGTGCTCCTGCGCGGACGGTTGTATCCGGTCGTTGTCGAGGATGAACGCGAAAAACGATTGCGCGCCGCGGCAGGCGGAGGCGTGGCAGAGAGCGGTGAATTCCTGCTTAAAGCACCTATGCCCGGCCTGGTAGTTGCTGTGCCGGTCGAGGATGGACAGGAAATCAAAAAAGGACAAGTTCTGCTCATTCTCGAATCGATGAAGATGCAGAACGAATTGAAATCGCCGCGCGATGGAAAAGTGACCCGCATCAAGGTCAAGCCCGGTGAAAGCGTCGAGCAGAAGCAGACTTTGTTGAGTGTGGTGTGATCCGCAGTCTTGTCACCCTGAGTGGAGCCTCGCGCCACGAAGGGCATCCAAAATGATGAGTAGAGATTCTTCAGACGCTGAAGCGTCCTCAGAATGAACTATGCCTGTAGCAAAGTCTGTAGAGAATGTTGCGATTCCGTGGCGTAAATTTAACGCGAATAACGCCAATCGGCGAAGGACGCGAATAAAATCAAAAAAATTCGTGCAATTCGCTCATTCGCGGCATTCGCGTTTAAAAACTTTCAACTTTGCTACAGCCATGCAGAATGATCTAGGATAGGTTGAAATTCGTTACAAAAAGACGTATACTGAACTCGGTTTATCCATCCGCCAGTCGTCATGAAAGGACACCTCCCATGCACAGCCACCGTCACCCCATTGAATGCATCATTCCTGAGCACATGTTGAAAGAGATCGCGACCAAAGGCACTTCCGCCCAAAAAGAAAAAGCGTTGGATAACATCGAAGTCGCTTACCGGCTTCGAGCAGAACGGGCGATGCGCGGCAGTCTTCTCGAACTTTATGCC
>CAZQES010000267.1:0-2630 GCA_964591425.1 uncultured Anaerolinea sp. | reverse complement strand
GGGCACGGTAGCGAACTACTCGCCCGAAGAAGCCTCGTGGGTGTTCGATTCGGAGTACGTGGTAAGTTGGGGACCCGCACCCGGAAGCGGCATGGAAACAAATGGAACTTTCTCTGAACAGCCCCTGCCGAAATTACAGGAGGTGTTCGGCGCGAATTATTCCCTGCATTGCAACGACCCACGCGACCTGGCGACGTTCTCGGTGGAACCGTGGCCCGCTGAATATTCGAATATCAATTTCTACACGGTGTACAAGAACGGCAGTGACCAATACGGCGGACTCGATTGGCGCGCGTGGATCGCGGGTGTTGAATATGTGCAAGGCGAGCCGAAACTCTTTGCGCTGATTCACTTCCAGTGGGAGCCGTGAGATCCTCCATTAATCTTCCTTGCTGAGGTTGCGCCCTACCCGTCCCGGTTGTAAAATCGAATCCGTATTGCAGACGTTTACACCAATGACTCGAAATCAAAATCAATAAAAGGCAGATCCTGCTCGATGCGGGTTTTGCGGTTTTGCATGAAGTTGGCAATCCACATGTGCCCATCGTTGTTGACGTCGAAACCGGGGGTTTGTTTAAAGCTCTCAAGTAACCAATGTTCAACGCCATCGATTTGAAAATCGCGATGGACAACGGCGTAGAGTTCAAGTTCACGTAATTTCAGGAATGCAGGAATCTCTTTCAGCCACGCGGGGGACAAGGCATACGATTGGCGATAGCCTCGCAGGAAATGGAGCAGGAACTCGTGGGTGAATGAAGCGGAGTCTGGGTATCCAAGGTCTTCGGCATCCATGGAGATATAGAACAGCACTATAGCGATATCGTTGATGAACCAACTGTAGGCGCAATCGTCGAAGTCGAACAGGGTGAGCGCGCCATCTGCATCGATAAAGAAGTTATTTTGGTGGGCATCCTGGTGGATCAAGCCATAGGAAGTATTGTCTTTCGGCAGGGACTGGATGTGCACCAACAGGGATCGGTATTTTTGATGCGCAACAACCTCGGATTTGGGCAGGTACATTTCTATAAATTGCATGCTGACATCGTTCCATTCGGGGCGACGCCAGGCAGGGACAGGTTGATAATCCACCGCCAAAGCATGCATTTTGCCAAGAAGCCTGCCGTAGTTTTCGTACCGAGTGGAAGTCCACCCGGCAACCCAGGGCTGTTGACCTTTCGCTTTGATAAATGCAGTGACTAAAAATTGACCACCTTGCGCGTCGTCGATGACTTCTACGAGCTTTCCGTTTTCCGAGGGGATCGCCCGCGCCACCGAGACGCCGCCTCGCGCCAGATGGTTGATCCAATCCACTTCGCCTTTAATCAGCGCTTCGCTCTTGCGAAAGCTGTGACCGATGCGGAGAATGAATCCTTTCCCCTCACGCTCGAATTCGTAGACAATGCTCTCGAAAGAATCGAGCAGATGGATCTGGTCGGGCGCAATAGCGTAGCGGCGCATGGCTTCGTGCAAGATCGTGTCGTTATAACGGGCGGTGATATGTTGGTCCATGTTGTTTATGCTACTCGATCTCCTCTCAGCGCTAGTCTGCAACTTCCTCTTCTTCCAAAGTAAAACCTGCCCGCCGAAACACTCAACGGGCAGGTTGCAGGCTAATCCGCTGCCATCGGCTCTCCTGAGACTTCGGAAGTCTCAGGGGTTTCGGAAGTCTTCCCACCGACGGCGTCGGTAAAGCCGTATTGATTTTCCAACTCGTGCCTGAACTGCTGTGTGTACAGGCGGTAGTAATGTCCGCGCTGTTTGAGCAGTTCGGCGTGTGAGCCTTGCTCGGCAATCTTGCCATTTTCGATCACGACGATTCGATTCGCTTTGCGGATGGTTGAAAGACGATGCGCGATGACGAACGACGTCCGTCCGTGCATCAACGCCTCCATGCCGCGCTGGATGAGCGCTTCGGTCAACGTATCCACACTGGAGGTTGCTTCGTCCATGATGAACAACTCCGGGCGGGCAAGCACGGCTCGAGCCAGACTGATCAACTGCTTCTGCCCAACGGAAAGCAAATTGCCGCCTTCGCCCACGTTGTGGTCGTAGCCCTTTTCCAGCGTCACGATGAAGTCATGCGCGCCGGCGACCTGCGCGGCTTCTGCCACTTCTTCATCGGTCGCATTCAATCGCCCATAGCGGATGTTGTCACGGACACTGCCGGAGAAAAGATGCGGTGTCTGGAGCACGATCCCGATGCGGCTGTGGATCGAGGCGAGTTTGTAATCGAGATAATCCCGCTCGTTGATGCGGATCGTCCCTGCGCGTGGCTCGTAGAATCGGCACAACAAGTTCACGATGGTGGACTTCCCGCCGCCCGTCGGACCGACCAGCGCGATCATCTCGCCGGGTTTGACCTTCAGCGAAAAGTCGGTGAGCACGGGCTTGCGGTCTTCGTAGTAGAAATCCACATGGTCGAATTCGATCTCGCCCATCAGCGTCCTCGCCTCGACCGCGTCGGGTCGATCGTGGACTTCGGGCGGGGTGTCGATCAACTTGAAGATTCTCTCTGCCGACGCGATGGAGTGCTGCATCTCCGCGTAGACGCGCGCCAGGTCCTGCACGGGCCACATCATGAAGGTGAGATACGAGACGAATGCTTGAATGCCGCCGATGGTCATTGCGCC
>CAZQES010000266.1:0-2738 GCA_964591425.1 uncultured Anaerolinea sp. | reverse complement strand
GCGAGGAAGCCCGAAGGGCTGACGTGGCAATCTCGACTCACATTCTAACAATTGCAAATAGGTTCGACGAGATTGCTTCGTCGCTTTTCTCCTCGCAATGACATATTCTTCTAATTAACCTTCCAACGCAAAGGTTTATTTTGCAACGCGGACAATACTTCGTTCGCGATATCTTCCGAGGCGCGGGATTGCGCTTCGGCGGTCTGTGCGCCGATGTGTGGAGTGGCGATCACGCGCGGATGGGAAACTGCTTCAGTTAACCCCGGCGGTTCAACCCCGAAAACGTCCAGCGCGGCGCCGGCGACCTTTCCACTGTCCAACGCAGCGACCAGCGCCGACTCGTCAATGATCCCGCCGCGCGCGGCGCACACAATGCGCACGCCGTCCTTCATTTCTGAGAACGCGAGCGGACCGATCATATCGCGCGTTTGCACGTTGAGCGGAAGATGCAACGAGATGAAATCAGACCACGCGTACAAATCCTGTATCGAAACCGGCTCCGCGCCGCGCTGTTTGATTTCGTCCTCCGAGATCAACGGGTCGTAGGTAACAACGTTCATCCCGAACGCGGAAGCGCGCTTGCCGACTTCGGCACCGATGCGACCATAGCCGATCAAACCGAGAGTCTTGCCGTTCAATTCCACGCCTTCGAGTTCCTTCTTGAGCCATTTGCCCTGCTTCATGCCGGCATCCGCACGCGGGATTTCGCGCGCGACGGCGAGCAAGAGTCCGAAGGTCAACTCGGCGACCGCCAGCGAAGTGGACATCGGCGCGTTGACGACGGTCACGTTGTGCTTCTTCGCCGCATCGAGGTCGATGTTATCCACGCCGACGCCGGCGCGGCCGATCACTTTGAGGCGTGAAGCCGCGTCCATGAGCGAGGCAGTTACCTTCGTCCGACCACGAACGATGAGCGCGTCGTAGTCCGGAATCGCTTTGAGCAGGTCGTCCGCCGAAATATCCCGGCGGTCATCCACGTTCGCTTGCGCGCGCAAAATGGACTGACCGCTTTCATCCAGTCCGTCGGTGATTATGATTTTGACATCAGGCATAGGGTGATTGTATCATGTAGGGGCGGGGTGACTCCGCCCCTACGTTCGTCCGTGTTCTTCCCGCAGTTCAACTGCGGGAAGAACGATAGCGTTCACTCGTGTTCGTGCGGCAGTTGAACTGCCGCACGAACGATTCATTCGTACCGCAAGGCTTCCACCGGCTCCAAACTAGCCGCGCGATTGGCTGGATAGATTCCAAAGAACAAACCGACCGCCGCAGAGAAAAGCGTGGCGAGCAACACCGCATCCGCGCCGACGATGGGGATGAATTCCGTGCCGCTCGCCGCCGCGATCTGACCGACCGCGAACGAGATCAACCAGCCAAAGAAAATCCCGATGATGCCTCCGATCAAACTGAGCAAGGATGATTCGGTGAGGAATTGAATCAAGATGTCGCGGCGACGCGCGCCTAGCGCTTTGCGCAAACCGATCTCGCGTGTGCGTTCCGTGACCGAGACCAGCATGATATTCATGATGCCGATGCCGCCGACCAGCAGAGAAATCCCCGCGATGCCGCCGAGGAAGATGGTGAGAATGCTCGTGATGGATTGAAACGTGGTGAGCAGATCCTGTTGTGTGAACACGGTGAAATCGTCCGCGCCGACCGGTGTGCGATGCCGCTGGCGAAGGATTTGCGAAATCTCCTCGGATGCCATGAGCACCGCGTCGCCGCTGACCGCCTGCACCAACAGCATGTCTACCTGATCGCGCGTGTTGCGTCGAATCAAGCGCGCCTGCGCGGTCGTGAACGGAATCAGAACGCGGTTATCTTCACTGCCGAACGCGCCGCCACCTTTCGAGGCAAGCACACCCAAAATGCGAAACGGCTGACCGTCGATGCGAATCGTTTCGCCAGTGATGCCGTCGTGACGACCGAACAACGTATCCGCCGCCTCGGGTCCGATCAACACCACGGACGCGCGCCCGAGCAGATGTTCTTCGGTAATGAACTCGCCTTCGGTTAATTCATAATTGCGCACGCCGAAATATTCCGGCGTTATACCGTTCACTTCCACCGTCGTGCGTTCGCCGCCGTACGAAATTTCACGGTTCGCTTGCAATAGCGGAGCGACTGCCGCAACCGACGGCGCGGCAAACGGATCGGAAATCGCTTCGGCATCTGCCAGCGTGATCGGGCGCGTGTTGCGAATGGACTGGTCCGCGCCGCCGCGGAAAACGAACAACAGATTCGTGCCGATGCCGCTGATCGAGCCGGTGATGGACGCCTCCGCGCCGCGCCCGACCGCCAGCATGGCGATCACCGCGGCGACGCCGATCACAATCCCCAACACGGTCAGACCGGACCTCAACTTGTTCCCGCTTAAGGATTCGATTGCCTCCAGGAAGGCTTGTGCAATGCTCATGACGCACCATCCAGCAAGCCGTCGCGCAAACGGATCACGCGTTGGGTTTGTTCGGCGATCGTCGGGTCGTGTGTGACGATGATCAAGGTCGTGCCACTTTCCCTGTTCAAGTTGAGTAACAGGGTCATGATCTCTTTGCCAACTTTGGAATCGAGGTTGCCGGTCGGCTCGTCTGCCATGATGATGGCGGGGTTGTTGACAATGGCACGCGCGATCGCCACGCGTTGTTGTTGTCCGCCGGAGAGTTCGGTGGGACGATGCGTCATGCGGTCTTCAAGTCCCACCGCTTTGAGCGCATCCATTGCGCGCTGGCGCCGCCCGT
>CAZQES010000265.1:0-2741 GCA_964591425.1 uncultured Anaerolinea sp. | reverse complement strand
CGCGGCGGGATGTACGACGTGGTTGGCGGCGGCTTCTCGCGCTACAGCGTGGACAATTTCTGGCGCGTGCCGCACTTCGAAAAGATGCTGTACGATAACGCCCAACTCGCGCGCGCGTATCTCCACGCATGGCAGATAACAGGCGATGACTTTTTCAAGCGCATTGTTGTTGAAACGCTCGATTTCATCACGCGTGAAATGACACATCCCGATGGCGGATTTTACTCGTCGCTGGATGCCGACTCGGAAGGCGAGGAGGGTAAATTCTATGTATGGACTCTCGATGAGATTCGCATAACACTTACAGATGATTCTGATTTCTTTGAAGCGGCATACGGGATTACCGCGCGCGGAAACTGGGAAGGCAAGACGGTACTGCAACGCGCACTAGACGACTCCTCCCTCGCCGCCCGCTTCAAACTTGACGTGGAAACTGTTCCGACCAAATTAGCCGATTGCCATTCCAAACTTTTAGCCGATCGCGCTACACGCGTTCGCCCCGGCACGGACGACAAAGTGCTCACCTCGTGGAACGGACTCATGCTCGCGACAGTCGCGGAAGCATCGCGCGTCATTGCGAGTGTAAACTCCGTGGAGGAATCTGCATTCAATAGCGAGGGGATTGCTTCGTCGGGCTATCGCCCTACTCGGAATGACAAATTCTACGATCTGGCTACGCGTAACGCGGAATTTCTCCTTGCCAACCTTCGACCAAACGGCAGACTCAAACACAGTTGGCGCGCTGGAAAAACGACCGACGAAGTATTTCTCGAAGATCACGCCGCATTGATTCTCGGCTTGCTCGAACTGTATCAAACAGACTTCAACGAAAAGTGGTTTGCATCTGCAAAAACACTTGCCAATGAAATGATCGAGCTGTTCAGCGATCCAGCGGGCGGATTCTTCGACACTTCAAAAGATGGCGAGGCATTGTTACTTCGCCCCAAAGATGTGCAGGATAACGCCACCCCCTCGGGCAACGCGTTGGCGCGCGAGGCATTGCTCAAACTTGCCGCGTTCACTGACGAAGGGAGTTATCGCGACTTCGCGGAAAAGTCACTAGGGCTGGTTGCAGGCATGGCAGTCCACTACCCGACCGCGTTCGCGCGCTGGTTGTCGGCGGCGGATTTTGCCTTAGGGAAGGTGAAGCAGGTTGCCATCGTGGAAGAAGCGGGCGGAACCGCCTCCGAGTTGATTCGAGTCGTCCGATCCGCGTACAGACCAAATCTCATCCTCGCCGCATCCGTCTATCCGCCATCAATCGACGCGCCGGCGTTATTGAAAGAACGCCCGCTAAAAAATGGACAAGCAACCGCGTATGTGTGCGAGAGATTCGTTTGCAAAAATCCTGTTACATCGACCTCGGATTTAAAAGAGTTGTTGTAAAATTGGCGCATGGACCCAAACCTTACCGAAAATCTTATCAAACTTGGCATGGCAGTTTTGGTCGGCGGCGTGATCGGTGCGGAACGCGAATATCAAGATAAAGCCGCAGGATTTCGCACGATCATTTTGATCACCGTCGGCTCGGCATTGTTCACCATCTTTTCGTTGAGCATGGATCCGGGCTTCACGCAAACCCGCATCGCGGCGAACATTGTAACGGGCATCGGCTTTCTCGGCGCCGGAGCGATCATCCGCGAGCACGGTAAGGTCGGCGGATTGACCACCGCCGCAACGATCTGGCTCTCCGCCGCGCTCGGCATGGGCATCGGTGCCGGGGAACTGGTCTTCGTCTCCGCCTCCACGCTGGTTACACTGATGGTATTGCTCGTCTTCCCTCATCTAGAGAAAAGGATCGACCGTATCCGGGAGTCACGAACGTATAAAATTGTTATTCCAACGAGTAAAACCACGGGGTTTGAAAAAATCCATCGTGCGCTCGAAACGAATTCCCTCATGGTTCTTGAACATCACCAGACAAAGACCGAAAAATCCATAACGGGAATGTGGCGCGCGATCGGCTCACCAGACGACCATGAAAAATTCGTGGAGGTGATGTTGAAAGACAAGGATGTCAAAGAATTGGTATATTAGCGCAACGGCTTGGAATTTCCCTCAAATCAAAAGGCTCTCTTGCGAGAGCCTTTTTCTATTTCGATTCGGTGTTGCTGGAAGAATCGGTCGACCCTTCCTCTTGTTTTCCTTCGCTGAGTCCATCGCGAAACGATCGAATGCCTTTACCCAATTCGCTGGCGATCTTGCCGATGCGTCCGGGTCCAAAGAGAAGGATTACGATCACCAAAATGATGATCCATTCAGAACCGCGTGGTAGTCCAAGCATGTGTTACTCCTTTGTTCAGTCTTGCTCTTATCCTACCACAATCGCGATTAATTCAGCATTATAGTTCCCGGCGATAGAGCAGTCCTTCGACGAATCGGATGAAGCGCCGCACCAGAGAACGCACCCTGCCAAGCCTGCGATATTGTTCGGGATGCACATGTCCTTTGCTCGGTATCGGACCGGTCCACTCTGCCGCGAGCGCGCCCCATGTGAGGCCCGCGCCAAAACCGACCATCACGAATTTATCGCCGGACTTGATCTGTCCCTTTTCGATGGCTTCCACCATCGCGATCGGGATGGATGCGGTGGATGTATTGCCGTAGCGATCCAAGTTGACAACGAACCGGTCCATCGGGAGTTTGAGTCCACGCGCCGCCGCTTCGATGATGCGGATGTTTGCCTGATGCGGCACCACCCAGCGGATATCCTCCACCTTCAGCCCCGCCACGTCGAGCAC
>CAZQES010000264.1:0-2843 GCA_964591425.1 uncultured Anaerolinea sp. | reverse complement strand
ATTCGCCACGACGGCCGATCCCTCCGACGACCCCGTCGCTGAATACTGTGACTTCAGCGGCATCCCTTTCACGCGCGGCAGTCTCTACGACGTGCTTGACCGTTATTATCAAGCCGCCAAGCAGGCGAAGGCAGATGTGGTTGTCCGCATCACCGCGGATTGCCCCGTCATTGATCCTGAATTAATTGATAAAGTGGTGAATACGGTCATCAGTGAACAGTCATCAGTGAACGGTGAACCGTTCGACTTCGTTTGCAACCGCTTGCCGCCTCCGTTCCAACGAACCTATCCAATCGGGCTTGACGTGGAAGCCTGCACCTTTGCCGCGTTGGAAAAAGCATGGAAAGAATCCACAGAGACGTTTCACCGTGAACACGTCATGCCCTTTTTCTACGAAGGCGTTGAACTGATCACTGATAACCGATCACTACAAACTGGCATCTCTCCCCGCGGATACAATATCGCCCTCCTCCACCACACCACCGACTTCGGCGACTACCGCTGGACAGTGGATACCCCCGAAGATTTGGAATTTATACGAGAAGTGTATACTCGTTTCAACGGACGAGACGATTTTTCCTGGAAAGAAGTGCTGGACTTGGTTCACGATAATCCTGATTTGATGAAAATAAATTCGGGTGTGCAACACAAAACTTTGAAAGATGTTGATAAACGAGCACTTAAAAAATAACCCGTCATTGCGAGGAGAGCGTAGCTCGACGAAGCAATCCCCAACACGATTAGGAGATTGCTTCGACCTGCTCCGCAGGTCTCGCAATGACGGGTGGTTACTGATAACTGATTACTCATGCCACTGATCACTTTATTCTCCACCCCCAAGCCCTTCACCGATCCGCACATCGCGATGATTCAGCGCAACGCGATCAAATCGTGGACTCTCCTCCCCGATGTCGAAGTCATATTGCTCGGCGAAGAGACGGGTCTCGCCGAAGCCGCGCGGGAACTCGGTATCAAACATATCCCCAACGTAACGCGGAACGAAGCTGGTGTGCCGCTCATCTCCTCCATGTTTCAACTTGCCCGCGAAAACTCAAACAGTGACCTGCTCTGCATCATCAACGCGGATATGATCCTCCTGCCCGATTTTGTCGAAGCCACACGCACAATATATTTTGGTGGTCGAGTAGCCGAAGGCGTATCGAGACCACAACGTAACCTCCAAAATTTTGTTTTGTTGAGTCAGCGCTGGGATTTAGATGTTACCCAACCAATCGAATTTACAGAAGGCTGGCAAAATCGTCTATCGTCCATCGTCCATCGTCAGGGTTCACTACATCGCCCCGCAGGAAGCGACTTCTTTCTCTTTCCACTTTCCACTTTCCACGATGTTCCTCCCTTTACCATCGGCCGCGCAGGGTGGGATAACTGGATGATCTACAAAGCCCGCAAGGAAGGCTGGGCAGTCATTGACGGCACGCCGTCCATCATGATCGTGCATCAAAACCATGATTATTCGCACCTGCCTGAAGGTAAGCCGCATTACGAACACCCCGACACAAACGAAAACATCCGCCTCGCGGGTGGACAAGCCAATATACGCTATACGATTCTCGATTCAACTTACCAATTAGTGAATGGTAAACTTATCCGCCCAAAGATGACGTTGTTGCGTTTTTCACGCAAGTTGGAATTACTTCTTCGTGCTATTTTCTTCTTTTTGCCTGAGAATATGATCGAGAACATTGTAAGACCGAAGAGATGGCAGAAGCGATTTACGAAACTATTCAAGTAATCAAATGAAGATAAACATTGTTTTCAAGGGTAATGAGCCAAAGTTCTCCATATATGGATTGGAGGGTGTGTTGCTCCTTTTGTGGGGCAGAACAGAGCACATTGTGAGCAAAGATCCCTTGGCTGACACACTCAGTACGTGGTTCCATTTCTTCATTGTGGAAAGTGAGAATAGCTGGAAATTCAGTTATGAGTCGAATTGTGACTATACTCAAGAAGCTAGGAAAAGAGTTTTACGCGATTTACTTGATAAAGCAAACCAAGCAATAACTTGGAAGCAACCAGTGGACTTGTCTCCAGAATTTAACGCTTTAGACCAAATCGTTGAACCGTATATTTTTGGTGGTCTCTTTGCCGGAATGAATGAACGACATGCACCTATTTCTGCTCATGCTGATTTGAACGTAGATATTGCTGAAATGCGAGAGATACTAAAGAGAACTATGACAACAGAAGAACTTGCAGTTGACGAGCACTTGAAAAATTTTGTTTCTCAAACCTCAGCAGAAACAATTTGGGTTGATGAGACTTCGACCGATGATAAAACTGCGAATCAATGACTGGTGATAAATGCGAAAAGGTCAAAACCCCGCCAAGTTCGTCAAAGATGTAGCCCGCCCCGAGCGGATCACGGTCGCGCTGCTCAACTACATCCCCTTCTTGAGCGGATTCTACGCCGAGACCCTCGATGTGCTGAAAGTCTCGCTCGAATCCATGCGCAAGGACGCGGGTCTGCCATTTGACTTGATGGTCTTCGACAACGGCTCATGTGCCGAAGTGCGCGACTTCCTCGTGAAAGAAAAAGAAGAGGGACGAATCCAATATTTGATTCTCTCCGAGAAGAACATGGGCAAGGGCGGCGCATGGAATGTGATGCTCGCTGGCGCGCCGGGGAAAATTATTTCCTACACCGACGCGGACGTGTTGTTCTCCCCGAACTGGCTCTCGCGTTCCGTGGAAGTTCTCGAAACCTTCCCGAATGTTGGCATGGTGACCGCGCGTCCCTTCCGCACGCCGCCTGAGTTTTACGACTCGACTCTCCAATGGGCACGGGAAAATGCGACTCTTGAAGAAGGTCAATATATCCCATG
>CAZQES010000263.1:0-2932 GCA_964591425.1 uncultured Anaerolinea sp. | reverse complement strand
GGGAATAAATATCATAATTGGGCACCGGTAGAACATATCCCAATGCATCAGAGCGTCGCACTATGCTAACGCGCACGATGCGTTCATCCGGGCGGAGATAATATTGCACGACCGCGTGCCCCGCTTCGTGATATGCGATCTGCTTGCGCTGATCTTCTTCCATCTCCTCAACCGGATTCTCCAACCCCATCGCTTGCTCTTGGAACGCGAGTTCAATATCCTGCTGGGAAATCTTTTCACGACCGTCGAACAACGCCAAACGGACAGCGTCCTTCGTCAGCGCAGACATGATCCTTGCCGGCGTTGCCCATGCCGTATCGCTGACAATGGCTTCGATATCTACCGTGTCGTCGGTTTTGATCTTGTTTAAATAGTATTTTACAATTTCGCGGCGACCGGTGCGGTCAGGCTTGTTGACAACGACCGTGCGGTCAAAACGGCCCGGGCGAGTTAAAGCGGGGTCGAGCACATCGGGGCGATTCGTGGAACCCATGAACAGGATGTGCCAATTGCGTTGTGGGACGGGTTTCTTGCGCCACTGATACCAACGCGCGCGAATCTTTTCCCAGCGGCTGAGCTCACCAATTCCATCCATCTCATACAGCAGGCGCGTGAGAGCGCCAGTCCCACCGCCCATGCCGCCCATTCCCATGCCGCCCATCATGCCGCCGCCCATAACGTTTCCACGCGACGTTCCGACTGCATCGATCTCATCAATATAAGCAATACACGCGCCATACTCTTTCGCCAAGTTGCGCGCCTGGCTGATGAAGCGGATCATCTTGAGCACATCCACGCCCCAGAACATGGCGCGGAAACCGGAGCCTTCCATGGAAATAAACGCGATCCCAGCCTCGCCAGCCATCGCCTTGGCGAGGAGTGTTTTTCCAGTTCCCGGTTCGCCGGCAAGCAATAGACCGTTGATGAATTGCCCGCCCATTCTTTGGAATTGTTCGCGGTCGGAAAGGAGTGAGATCCACTGGCGCACCATCTTCAACAGGTTCGGCTGACCTTTGTAATCGTCGAAGGTGATGGTCTTCGGGTCGCCGGGGCGGATGATCTCGACGCGGGAGCGCGCCATGAACCAAAAGATGGCAACGAACTGGATGACAACGAACGCAATCGCAAACAGGATGCGAAACAGCAAAGCCAAAAACAACAGGACAGCGTTCAACACTTCCGGGTTGATGATCGCCCAGTAGACCAGTCCATTGATCGCAGCCCAGCCTAACAGTCCGAAAAAGAAGCGGGCGGGCTTCCCTGCCGCCGCCCAAAGAAAGACTCGCAATTGAATGTAAAGGATGAACAGTGCAAAGAGGAGATAGCCGGTCAGTATCAATCCGTTGGCGATCAGGATGCGCGCGGTCTCGTCAATGATCGCGGCGGTGACCAAGACGTTTACGAAAGCCCAAACCCCGATCGCGAGGATCGTCCAAAAACGCCACGAGCGTACGTTGCTGAAAATGTACCCCAGCCCGCCGAGCGAAAGCGGGTTCAACCACCATGCAACGGCGATACCCAACGCGAGAACTTCGTCACGCGTCGAACGCGTGGCGTTGGAAACCAACACCAAAATGAGCGGCGTAGAAATGAATAGAGAAATGAACAAACCGATCGCCCACCCGATGCCCCCGTAAAAATCGCTCGAAGCTTTGGCAGTGTATGCGGCGCGACTCCTTTTCGCTTTCTCATCGCTCGCCTTCATGATTTCGTTTTTTGGCGCTTGTGGGTTCGATCCAGACATGGACATACGTCACCTCAGGGGATAAATGCAATGCGGAAAAAGTGTACCCCAAAAGGGTTAAGGGTACAATACGAACCTAAAATTCTTATTCGCTCTTAATCCGTACATGCTCCTACTCCTGCTTGAACACGCCTTAGCATCCCGCCTGACGTTGTTCACCCCTCCGCACGAATCAGCCATCCGTTTTTTCAACGGATTCAACGAAGGCTACCCCGATCTCGTCGTGGACGTGTACGGTAGTACATTCGTCATTCACAACTACGCGGACGATCCGGCTAACGAGCAAAATAAGAAAATCATTCGCGAGCTTGTCGAATACCTGAGGGTTTCACTCAACTGGCTGCGCGCTGGAATTCTAAAGACGCGCAACGGTAAGACACAGGCAGAGAAAAACGGGACACTGATCTTTGGCGACTCGCCGGATACGAAGGTCAACGAACACGGAGTATGGTACGCGCTCGATCTCTCCATGAACCGCGACACAAGTTTTTACCTCGATACCAACCTGTTGCGAAAATGGCTCGTCGAAAATATGGGAGGCAAATCCGTTTTGAACCTGTTCGCCTACACGGGCAGTTTCGGCGTCGCCGCGCTGGCGGGAGGCGCGACTCGCGTCGTTCAAGTGGATCGGAACCGACGCTTTCTCGATTTGGCAAAACAATCGTATGAGTTGAATGGATTGCAAGTCAACGCTAACGATTTCGTGGCTCAAGATTTTTTCCCCGCTGTGAGTCGATTCAAAAATTCAAAACAGCTCTTCGATTGCGTGATACTCGATCCCCCGTTCTTTTCTTCCACATCCAAAGGTAAAGTGGATCAGGAAAAGGAAAGCGCGCGTCTCATCAACAAAGTGCGTCCGCTGGTCAACGACGACGGATATTTGATTGCGATCAACAACGCGTTGTACGTCAGCGGGAAAGAATACATGCAAACACTGGAAGAATTATGCAAAGACGGGTATTTGAAGCTCGAAGAAACGATTCCCGTACCGCAGAGTTTTGTTGGCTACAACATGTTCCGTGAGCCGATCACCGACCCGGCACCGTTCAATCATTCGACGAAGATCGCAATTCTCCGAGTTAAGAGGAAAGCATGAATAACAGACAGGTCATCGAACACTTCTGGGCAACCATGGCGACCAATGACTTTTACGCTGTCGCCCAACTCTTGCATGACGAGTTTCTTTTG
>CAZQES010000262.1:0-2953 GCA_964591425.1 uncultured Anaerolinea sp. | reverse complement strand
AGCGAGATCAACATCACATTTTCCAACCCGCGCAGTTCATCCACCGCGGATAAAGCCAATTCTTGATTTCTCCCGCCCCTGCCATTGCCGCGGATGGTCACGGTTGTTTCTCCGCCGGCAATCAAGCAAAATGGACGCGAACGTTGTGAGGTTTCATCGCGTAGTTGTCGGGCTAACTTCTTCCCAACTTCACTTGCTTCTCCTTGTAATTCGTTGGTCAATATTTCTACGGCAAACCCTGCGCGTTGCGCCTGCTCCAGCGCGGCTTGTGCCGCAAGCTTGTTATCACCGATGATGAAGTTTTGCACGCGAGAAAAGGGAAAAGGAGACTTGAGACTGGAGATTGGCACATGGCTTTCAAGTTTGTATTTTTTCAAAATCATCAACGCGTCTTCGTTTGTTGTTGGATCGGGCGCAGTTGGACCCGACGCGATCGCTTCCAATGGATTCCCGATCACATCAGAGAGAATCAAACTGATGATTCTCGCCTTCGTCGCACGCGCCAACCCGCCGCCTTTGACTTGATCCAAGTGACGGCGGACGGTGTTGATCTCGTGGATAGTTGCGCCACATGCCAACAAGGAGGCTGTGAGGGTTTGCAGTTCATCCAACGGGATCAATGGCGCGGTCACCAGAGCAGAACCTCCACCGGAGATCAAACAAACGAGTGTGTCATCTTCTTTCAACAAGGATACAAATTCAATCGCGCGTTCACCCGCATGAACCGAGCGCGCGTCGGGGATGGGATGTCCGCCTAGGAGAACGGGAAACAGGTTGAAATGAGGAGGTGAAGCGTGCTTGCTAATGGCGAGCGCGCCCGAAAGCGGAGTCGATTCCGCCAGGGCGGTCAGCATCGGAAGGGCGGCTTTCCCGATCGCAAGACCATACACCTTGCCGGTGATCTTCGGCAGATGGTTTTTCACGGCGCGATATGGATCCACCGCACTCAAAGCGGCTGATAAAATTCTCAAAATGCGCGGGTCGTGGAGACTTTTTGTTGCGAAACGATTCGCGTCCATCTCTGTTATCATATCAGATACCCTTATGTCACTCTGAGCAGAGCGAAGAGTCTCTCCCACATGCTCGGAGATTCTTCGCCCTTCGGGCTCAGAATGACATGGAGAAAAGTATGTCGAAACCAAAGGTATTTGTAACGAGACAAATCCCTGAGAAGGGGTTTGAATTAATAAAAGAGTTTTGTGACGTGGACCTCTGGAGCGGCGATATGCCGCCGAGCCGCGAGGAATTGTTGCTCCGCGCGCGCGGCATGGATGGCATCTTGAGTCTGCTCACCGATAAAATTGACAGTGAGGTGATGGACACGGCTGGCTCACAACTCAAAGTGATCAGCAACTTCGCGGTCGGGTTCGACAACATCGATGTGCTCGCGGCAACCGCGCGCAAGATCCCCGTCGGCAACACACCGGATGTGCTCACCGATGCCACCGCCGATTTTGCGTTCACACTGATGATGAGCGCCGGTCGGCGCATCCTCGAAGGCGACCGATACGTACGCGCTGGCAATTGGAAAACGTGGCAGCCGATGTTACTGCTCGGTATCGAAATGAAAGGCACGACGCTGGGCTTGGTGGGCTTTGGGCGAATCGGCAAGGCGATGGCGCGCCGCGCGATCGGCTTCGATATGCGCGTCATTTATTATGACCCGTTGGAAAACAGGTCGGACTCCGATACTCAAGCCGCAAGCGTCGACCTCGAAACATTGCTGGATGAATCGGATTTCATTTCGCTTCACACGCCGCTGACGCCCGATACGCATCAATTGATCAACGCGGAAGCGTTTTCGAAGATGAAACCCAACGCGGTTCTCGTCAACACGTCGCGCGGTCCGGTGGTTGACCTCGACGCGCTGTACAATGCGCTCAAAGAAAAACGCATTTTTGCCGCCGGGTTGGATGTGACCGACCCCGAACCCCTGCCTCTCGATCATCCCCTGTTCACACTCGAGAACGTACTCGTCATGCCGCACATCGCCAGCGCGAGCAAGTCGGCGCGTGACAAAATGTCGTGGATCGCGGCAAAGAACCTGATCGCCGGGCTTGAGGGAAGGCACTTGCCGAACTGCGTGAACCCACACGTGTATCTAACAAAATAGTCCTTCAAAGGAAAGGCGATCGACTTTCGCTGAGGGAGTAACGCACCTTCAATCCCGAAGCGTCGTCGTGGCGCCGTGGCGACAGATGACATGATTTCACGCAAAGCTATGACACCCCTTCGGGGTTGACTCGCCCATTCGTTGTAAATCTATAATCATTTCACTCCTTCGGAGTTGTGACTGCGTAAGGTGTGTTAATTTACGTCTCTCCCTATCCTCACAAAATCCGCGAATAGACCGTACGCCGTTTCTTCGGGTCCGCCTTTCATGCCTTCGCGCTCCGAGATCGTCACCGAATAATCGGGCAACACATCGGTTCGAAAAGTCAATCCTGTTGACGAACCCATCATGCCGTACAACGGCGAGGATGCATCCACAAGTTCAGGCGCGACGCGCGCTTTGATCTGACTCCCGACCTTTTCAGCGGATGCGACCAACTTCCAACGCTTCTTCTCTGCTTTTGCCTGATTCACCATCCCCGGCGTGATCTCACGGATGCCTGTCCGTTCCACCTCCTGCGGCTTGAGCGGGGAATCCATCAGCACCGTCGCGAGCGCGGACACCTTGACCGACGCGTCCCAGCCATCCACATCGCCTGAGGGATCGGTCTCGGCAATGCCAATGCTCTGACAAAACTTCACCGCCTCATCGAACGACTCGCCATTTTCCATCCGGGAAAGGATCAGATTCGTCGTGGCATTGATGATACCCTTGAAGGAGATCAACTCAGCGAGCGGCATCGCCTCACGAAACGTGGCAAAAACGGGCGAGCCTCCCAGCACGGTTGATTCAAACCGAAACTTTTTTCCTTTTGATTCTGCTAATTTTGTTAATTCACGA
>CAZQES010000261.1:0-3014 GCA_964591425.1 uncultured Anaerolinea sp. | reverse complement strand
CCCTCCACGAAGTACATCTTCCCGATGGAATTTACGAGCATGTTGGATAATTTTCTGGGGAAGAAATAGGCACGTAAACAGGTAAACAGGGAAACAAGGAGAAAGTGGAAAGTAGAATTGGGCTTTCCACTTTCTGCTTTCTATTTGAAAAACCCTCGCTGATGGAAATCCTTCCTGCGGGTATTCTCGACCTCAACGCACTTCGCAAACTCGAACACGCCTGTTTTGATATCGACGCGTGGTCGCTGTTCGATCTGATCGCCGTATTATCGTGGCCCGATGTGATTCGATTCAAAGCGGTGGAGGAGAGCCAGATGATCGGATTCGTGGCAGGCGAAACGCGTCATTCGCACGGGGAAGCTTGGATCGCCACCATCGCGGTCGATCCACGATTTCAGCGACGCGGCATCGGGCGGGCATTGTTGCACGCGTGTGAAGCGCAGTTCAAATCGCAGAAGGTCAAACTCACCGTCCGTGTTTCCAATCAAGGCGCGATTTCGTTGTACGAGCGCGAGGGCTATCGCACCACCGACATCTGGCGACGTTATTACAAAGATGGAGAGGATGGGTTGGTGATGGAGAAAAATTTGTAACTCAATTTCCCGGTTTGAGTTTACAATTGCCCCGTTGCTTTTATGACCGAGTCGCTTCCCCCGCCTGTTTGGGTCAATTCACCTGCCTCGTTCCAAAAGATGCTGTTGGATGTATCCGCGCAGACACGCGTCGCTGTGGATACCGAATCCAACAGCCTGCATGCCTATCGCGAGCGCGTGTGCCTGATCCAATACTCCACGCCGCGGCACGATTACGTTGTCGACCCGTTCGCGATCACCGAGCTCGACGCGCTCGCTCCGATCTTCAAGAATCCGAAAATCGAAAAGATCTTCCATGCCTCGGAGTACGACCTGATCTGTTTACATCGCGATTACGGATTTGAATTTGCGAATCTTTTCGACACGATGCAGGCGGCGCGCGTGCTGGGTTACCCCGCGGTGGGGTTGGATACTTTGCTGGCGGAAAAATTCCAGTTGAAGATGGATAAGCGCCATCAAAAAGCGGATTGGGGCGCACGACCGCTCAGCCCGGCTCAAATCGATTATGCGCGGCAAGATACACATTATCTGTTCGACTTGCGCAATCTGCTGGAAGCAGAATTGCGCGAAAAGGAACGTTGGGAACTGGCTCTGGAAGATTTCGCGCGGGCTTGCAAGGTGGAGGACTCGAAAGAAAAACTCAACGGTTCCTCGTGGAAGCGTTTCGGCGGGCGCAAAGATGTGAACGAGCGCGAGTTGACCATCCTCTCGGAGTTGTGTCACAGCCGCGATAGCATCGCTGAGAAATTAGATCGTCCGCCGTTCAAGGTGATCGACGACAATCTCCTGCTTGAGATCGCCAAGAAACTACCCGAAAAAGATGTTGACCTTGCGGGGATTGGTTTAAGTCCGAAACAGATCCGCTTGTGGGGTGGCGAGATTCTCGCCGCGGCAAAGCGCGGAAGGGCGGCTCCGTTGGTGAAATTGGAACAGCCCAAACGTCCGAGTGAAGCGGTGTTGCGGCGTTTGGAAAAATTGAAAACGTGGCGAAAAAAGGTCGCGCAGGAATTGAAGGTCGAGTCGGATATCGTCCTGCCGAAGATCTATCTCGGCGCGTTTGCGGAGAATCCGCCGAAGACCATGCGCGAACTCGAAACCGCGATGGTCGATTCGCCCTGGCGTTTCAATGCGTACGGCACACAAATCCTGGGGTTGTTCGGAGGCTGAGATGCGGATCAATTTTCACGGCGCGGCGCACACAGTGACGGGGAGTCAGCATTTGCTGGAGATCAACGGGCATCGCCTCCTGCTCGATTGTGGTTTGTATCAAGGGCGGCGCGAGGAAACCTATTCCCGAAATTGGAAGTTCGCCTACGATGCGCGTCGAGTGGATGCTGTGATTCTTTCTCACGCGCACATCGATCACTGCGGCAACCTGCCGAATCTTGTGGACGATGGATATGAAGGACCGGTGTACGCGACGCGCGCCACGACCGATCTTGCCGCGTTGATGATGGCGGATTCCGGACGTATTCAGGAGTCGGATGCGGAATTCGTCAACAGGAAAAAACTTGCACGCGGCGAGCCGCCGATCGAACCGCTTTATACCGAAGCAGATGCGCAACGCGCGGCTGACCTGTTCCGCGGGGTTGATTACGGTCAAGCGTTCGAACCGATTCCCGGTGTGGTTGCGAAGTTTTATGAGGCGGGACACATCCTCGGTTCGGCTTCCGTTTCGTTAGAGATCGAAGAAAAGGGACGAAAGATCCGCTTTTGGTTTTCAGGCGATATCGGACGGTTTGGACTGCCGTTGTTGCGCGACCCGGTCCTGCCCGACCCGGTGGATTATCTGCTGATGGAATGTACTTACGGTGATAAGAAACATAACGATCCCTCCGCCGCATACGAAGAGTTCCGCGACGTTGTAAAAAGAACGGTCAAGCGGAACGGGAAGGTCATCATCCCGGCGTTCGCCGTTGGGCGCACGCAGGAACTTGTCTACCACCTGAACATGATGATGCACGATGGCGATGTGCCGCGTGTGCCTGTGTTTGTAGATAGCCCGCTGGCGGTCAATGCATCGGATGTGTTCCGCCGTCACCCGGAGATCTTCGATTCAGAGACGAGAAAATTTGTTGACGAAGCCCGTCACCCCGCGCTCGATTTCAAGATGCTCACGTATATCCGTTCCGTCGAAGAATCGAAAGCGCTGAATAAACGTACCGAGCCGATGGTGATCATCTCTGCTTCGGGTATGGCAGAAACCGGGCGCATCCTGCATCATTTACGGAACAACATCGAAGACCCCGGGAATACGGTTTGCATCGTTTCGTGGCAGGCTCCTTACACGCTGGGGCGACGACTCGCCGACCGGGAGAAGCAGGTCAAAATTTTCGGTGAACCGTACACGGTCCACGCGGAGGTTACAACGATCGGCGGGTTATCCGGTCACGCGGGGCAGGACCTGCTCGTGAAGTATGC
>CAZQES010000260.1:0-3083 GCA_964591425.1 uncultured Anaerolinea sp. | reverse complement strand
GTGGAAGATCACCAAAGACTACTCCCCTCATCCTTGACACTGCAAGTTATCGGTAGCAGATTTTGGGCGGGCTGAGAAAATGATTGAGAGCAGAAAAAACTTGAAGCCAGAAAAATGCCCCTCGAAGCCGCAGACTCCCAAAAATCCGCGACACGCTGTGTTAGACCTTTTTTGTCCTTACGAAACGACGGCTATTAAAAAACTTCACAACCCAAATGCGAAATTTGCGCCAAGAACGACTGCTTTTGAAAAGTAAAACGTTACGCTTTCACAGTGATGTTATAGAGTATAAGGCTTGACCATTAACTCTTGAACCCTTTCATTATCAAAACAATAGATAAAGCCGCAAGCAAAAGCCAAATCGAGATAATGATAACTGCGGCAACTCGGTTCACAGGCTTACCCTGACGGATGATTTCCTGTGCTTTTCCTCGGCTTTCACTCATTACATTTTCTGGAATCATTGAAAGTGCAATCTTTATTCCTAAAGGAATTAATACCAAGTCATCCAAATATCCGAAAATGGGAACGAAGTCTGGAATTAAGTCTATTGGGCTGAAAGCATATCCAACGACACAACCTGCAAAAACTCTAGCATATAAGGGAACTCTTGGGTCTCGATAAGCCAAATAAAGAGCATAGGTTTCGATTTTGAGTTTTTTGGCTTGTTGTTTCCAATGTTCGATAAACTGTCCCATCAAGTTTTCCTTCTTTGAAAATTATACCGAGGGCAAGTGTTTGAAACTCCTAACGGATCATCGGCGGTCACCGTATAACACGCCAAATAGGGTGAAAGATTAATTCGTCCCTACAAATAATACGTCATCCTCTGCAAGTGCGTGACCGGGTCAATGTATTGCACGTGCACGTCCTCCGGCACGTTCAGGCTGATGGGCGCGTAGTTGAGGATGGCTTTGATGCCCGCCTTCACGAGTTGGTCCGCGGCTTCCTGCGCGGACGTGGCTGGCACGCACAGCATCGCCACTTTGATCTTGTGACCCTTGATCTTGTCCGCGAGGCTGGCTGAATCGAACACTTCGAAATCCCCCACCTTGTGACCGATCTTCTTCGGGTCGTTGTCGAACACCATGCTCACGTGGAAGCCGCGATTGGCGAACCCGTTGTAGTGGGCGAGCGCGTGACCGATGTCACCCATGCCGACGATCACCACTTCCCACACGCGGTCCACTTTGAGGATGTCGCGCAATTTTTCCATGAGGAACGGAATCGAATACCCCGTCCCTTGTTTGCCGAATTCGCCGAACTGTGAAATATCCTTGCGGATCTGCGCCGCTGAAATGCCGACGAGTTCCCCCAACTCCTGCGATGACGTGGTATGCTCGCCTGCATCCGCCAGCCGTTGCAATGCCCGCAAATAAATGGGCAGACGACCGATGATGATATCCGGAATCTTTTCAGTGGTCATGCAGGGAATCCCTCACAAGAGTTAAATTTGGATTAACTCTACCATAAAGGGATTTTTTGTACAATCAGGCACAAACCAAAATCGCATGTCACTCTGAGCGTAGCGAAGAGTCTCTACCACTGTGGAGGAGATTCTTCGGTCGCGGAGTTTATCCTGAGCCTGCCGAAGGGCTCCCTCAGAATAACATACTCACCTTATGCAATCACAACTCCGAAGGAGTGAAATGATTATAGATTTACAACAAAGGGGCGAACCAACCCCGAAGGGGTGTCATAGCCTTTGCGTGAAAGCATGTCATCCCTTCGGGATTTGATGTTGATTTGGGCAAATTTCTATATTCCTGCCATCCCTTCGGGATTGTTGGTGCGTAGGGTGAGTGACATAGTTAAGGCAACGTCACGTTCACCGTAAACCGCGTGTATTGCAAGTCGCCCATCGGCGCGGACTGGAAACGAATCGCGTGCGCCGCGTTCGGAAGCGTGTTGACCAAAATGATCTTGCCGCACACCAAAGACTGTATGCGAGTCCCTTCCACCAAAACCTCCGCGACGTACGACCCGCTTCCCTCACAATCCAATTGGATGAGCACGGCTCCCGCGGATGGGGTGAACTGAATCCAATCCTCCGCGTCGCCAGTGGGGGAGGAGACATCGCTGGAGTATTGGAATGACTTTGTCCCCGTGGCAGACAGCGTGACGTTCACCGCCGGTGACGACGGCGAATCGCCATCGTTCGGCGCGGGGAGAGCAACCAGCGTTGAAGGCGTTGGAGCGATTGTCGGAGTACCAGTCCCAACAACCACGTTGCCTTCCGCAATGATGGGTAGGTTTTCAACACCCGTCGCTTGCACGAACGCAGCATTGACCCAGCCTTTGCCGTCGGGTCCGCTTGCGAAATCGATTTGCAACCACGCGCCGGCGGAATCTTTCCCGGTCAACGTGACCACATCGTTCGCGTTCAATGTGCCGAGCGAATTGAAACCGGTGCCGGGTCCGCTCCGCACATTGAGTTGTTGCTGGATGACCGCGGCGAACTCGCCTCCAACGATCGGAATGATCCCCTCTTCCGCCGGCTGGACAAATTCCGCCGCGACCCAGCCTTTTCCGTCTATGCCGGGTGGATACAGTATCTGCCACCAGTTTTCACCGGGGTCCTTGCCGATGATCTGCACTCTCGAATTCGGAGGCAGGATGCCCAGTACCGCGCCTGCCGTCGAAGGTTCCGAGCGGACATTTACCTGCGTGGACACGGCTCCCTCCACTGGATCAATCGTCGGTGTGGGAAGAGGCGGAAGCGGAGTCTCGCTGGGTTCCGATGTCGGCGAGGGCGGCAACGTCGAAGTGACGACGAACGCGGTCGGTGTCACCGGTTCGATCACATCCACCGTGAAACTGCATCCCACGCACAACACGGCAAGTAACAGGACAGAATATTTTTTCATCACGATTGATTGTAATGCAGAAAAACATTCACCGCGAAGGCTTGCACTGCGACTGAAAGGAGTGTCGAAGTGGCGCAAAGTTCGCCAAGAATTTTTTTTTGCGCTCTTCGCGTTCTTAGCGGTTAAAAAAATAAAACCGCCTTGCGGCGGTCACAAGCGCCCCCGCGCAGACTCGAACTGCGCTCTTCGGCTCCGGAGGCCGACACTCTGTCCACT
>CAZQES010000259.1:0-3086 GCA_964591425.1 uncultured Anaerolinea sp. | reverse complement strand
TTATCCCATGGGAAACTTTCCTTGAGTTCAATCTCTCGCTTGGGCAAACCGAAGAAGAGAATAAAAAGGTGTATGCGGAGACAAAAGACTGGTGTATCCAATACAAAGGCGTGACTGCGATGGCGGGCGCGTCGCATTGGCAGTTCACAGCGTACAAATCCACACTCCAGCAATTCCTGCCCTTTGACATGGACAAGCCCATGGGACAAGTCCGCCAGTTGGACAAGCGCATGAACGACGCAGGCTTACTGCGCCTGATGGTCTCCGACCCGCTGGCGATGAACATGTCCAATACGCTGGGGTATTTGCGCGGGGAGTTGGGGAAGCTAAAGGAAAGAGGAAAGAAGAAAGAGGGATTAGGGAAGCGCGTGTTGGAAGTTGGAATTATCAAGAAGATTCTATTGGCGGTGTATAACAAGATTTTTAGTTGGTATTACAGTTAACAGTGTCATTGCGAGCGACCGTAGGGAGCGAAGCAATCTCGGGTAACCTGCAATTTTCCGTAATATAAAAGAACGGATTGCTTCGGGCTTCGCCCTCGCAATGACACATGAGAGTTAATTATGGGCAAGAAAGAATATTGTGTTTACATCATGACCAATTCCCGTCACACAGTTCTATACACAGGCGTGACAAATGGTTTATTCCGCAGGGTCGAAGAACACAAAAGCGGAAAAGGAAGTGCGTTCACAAAGAAGTACAACGTAAACAAGTTGGTGTTTTATGAATCTGGCGATGACATCAACATTGCCATTGCAAGAGAAAAACAAATCAAAGCAGGTTCCCGTAAAAAGAAGATTGACTTGATTAACAGTATGAATCCCGAATGGAAGGATTTGTCGGAAGAATTTTATGTGTAGTGTCATTGCGAAGGAGCGAAGCGACTGAAGCAATCTCAGGTTATCATGTAAACAAACATTTTCATGAAACAACTGGATTGCTTCGGGATTTCGACGCTAGCGCGTCTCAACCCTCGCAATGACACTGGCGCGGCAATGACACTTGAAAAGGATTTATGACCAAACGAATTTTTATCAGCGCCGACCACGGCATGGCAATCATTTACTTCCTGCAAAGCGACGTTGTCCCGACTCTGCTTGCTGCGGGCGTTGAGATCGTCGTCCTCACCGATGATGCGATCGTCGAGAAACTTGCTGAGCGCTTTATATCATCCCGTAGCGAAGCGGAGCGAACGCAATACGCAGTACGTAGTACGCAACTCACCTTTGAAGGGCTGCGCCACAAACAAGCGAACGACTACGCCCGCAAAGTCAGCCCGCGCCTCCAATGGCTGCTCGCCTACCTGCGGCGCGTCGGCGGCTCGCGCCGCATCAACACCGAAGCCATGGACAGCCACATCTGGGAAGTCTGGGCGGAGAACGGCTGGAAATTCCGTTTGGGCATTTGGATTCCCTCCGCGCTGATGATTCTCCTCCTGCGGAATTTTTCCTTCGCCCGCAAACTTTTGATTCGGATGCAGAACCGCTTCACGCCTACCCCGGGCCTGTACACTGACCTCTTCGACAAATATCACCCTGACATGGTCATCGCTTCGACTCCAGGCTGGCGCATGGACCGTTACCTCCTGCGCGAATCCGCCCAACGCGGAATCCCAAACATGACCGTCATCGTGGGCTGGGACAATTCATCTTCGTACAACGTCTCAGGCGCAGACGTGCAGTGGGCAACGTGTTGGTCTGAGTTGCAAAAAGAGGAACTCGTCAAAGGGTCAGACTGGAATTCTGAGCATGTGAACATTGGCGGCATCCCCTCGTATGATGGATATTTCCGCAAGCAGTGGCTCATGCCTCGTGACGAGTATTTCAAACTGCACGGATTGGACCCCAAGCGCAAGTTGATTTCGTACGCCAGCAGTTTTGTCCATTTTGCGCCGAACTTTCCAAATATCGAAGCGCTCGCAAAATTAGTTTCATCCGATTCACTGACAGAGCCCTCGCAGTTGTTGATTCGTCTGCATCCGAGTCATTTTCAAGACAAGCCGAAGATCTTTGCCGAAGAACGTGCGCGCGTGTTTGAGTTGGAGAAGAAATATCCCAATGTGCATGTCGTTCAGCCCGTCGCGCTGGGCGGATCACTCGGCTACTACGGCGGCGAAGACATGGACGAAAAATCGTCCATGATGGCATATTCGGATGTGGTGGTTACTGTGTATTCAACGATGCTGGTAGAAACTGCCGTCCACGATACGCCGATGATCGCCGCGACGATCGACGCCCCGAACGGCTGGAATCACCCAAAGAAGTTTTCGCTTTCTCTCAAAAGAATCGGCGACTGGCCCACACACAAAAGATTCCGCGATGCAAAGGCGGGACGCGTAGCGGAGAACGAGAGTCAACTTCGGGACGCGTTGAATCTGTATTTGGCGAATCCAACCGTCGACGCGGAACAGAGGCGGAAATTCGTCGAAGATGAGATCACGTTCACCGATGGCACGTCTGGCAAACGCACGGCGGAGTTTATATTTCGTATTTTGAATAATCTGGTGGTCGAGTAGACGGCGTGATTGTCCGCCGTCGTATCGAGACCACCCGGTCCATAAGGTGCGCTGGGCTTTTGAAACTCGCGCAAATGCCTTTGGTATAATTTTCCACGCGGATCGTGAAAGGTAAAACAACTTGAATTTTCTCAAAAAGATTCCCTCCCGGGATCAGATCACCCCGGTCTACGCGGTGATCGTCACGATGATCTACTCATGGTCCATCGTGTTTTTTTTCTGGCGGCTTCCCAGTTTATTGTTCTACTCCACGATCGGTGAGATCGGTGTGATGTTCGCCTACATGATCACGGCAGATTTTCTTGACAGCCTCCTCGTCCTTCTTCCGCTGATCCTGCTCTGCCTGCTCCTTCCTGAAAAATGGTTTTTCAACCGGTTTTCCACAAAAGGCGTTTTTCTATCCATCTTGATTCTGGCGAGTATATTTGTTTACGGGCAGTATTATCGCGCCGAGTCGTTGTCCCTGTTGTTGCAAAAGACGCTTTTGGCGGGACTCGTCTTTTTGATCCTGACCTATCTTCTGGACGAAATTCGACTTGTGCGCCGACTGTTCGAAGGGATCGCCAATCGC
>CAZQES010000258.1:0-3096 GCA_964591425.1 uncultured Anaerolinea sp. | reverse complement strand
GGATAGAGACTAAATAGACCCCACTAATACAGATTAATGATTTTGAAGAATGCCACACCATTCTCAATGAACTCGACTGGAGTGCCTAATGTCTGACATACTTTTTGAGAACATAACTTACCACCAAATAATTCGCCTTTATGCAAATCGGCTCACGATCTACCGTGATTTGCATTCACCTATTGACGCGACAATTCCACTTAGAAACATCACTAACATAGAGACACGTCAACAAACGAGTTTTGGTAATACTATAATAATTCATGTTATTGGCGGCGAGCAGTACTCTTTTGATATACCAGAGGTGCCAGAAAAAGAGCTAAAAGCAATTTTGAATGACTTACTATAACAAAAACCTGATGAACTTCAATTAGCGATTGAGAGCGAGCCTACCATAAAAGAGCAGGCAAAGTTTGGACAAAAAGTAGGTTCATGGATTGGTAAAATTGTACAAAAGCGGCTACTGGCGCTTGCGATATAAGTGTCAATGCTGCTGGAAGTATTTTGGCAATGTTAATTGCAAAATACTATGGCTTCTAAAGGACAACGCCAGCCAACAAAGCGTGTACTGCTACAAACTGTCAGGCAAGATAGCTTGATGAGAAGAGGCAATCTTGAAACAATCCATCATCCACATCGCCCTCGTCGTACGAGATTACGATGAAGCCATCGCGTTTTACACCGAGAAACTTCACTTCACGCTCGTCGAAGATACCTATCAACCCGAACAGGATAAACGCTGGGTGGTGGTCGCTCCACCTAACTCAATGGGAACAACATTGCTTCTCGCGAAATCATCCAAGCCAGAGCAGGAATCTTTCATCGGTAACCAAATAGGCGGGAGGGTATTTCTCTTCCTCAATACCGACGATTTCTGGCGCGATTACAACGAAATGGTCTCGAAAGGCATCAAGTTCGCCCGAGAGCCGAAAGAGCAACCGTATGGAATGGTCGCTGTGTTTGAAGATCTGTATGGTAATTTGTGGGATTTGTTGCAGGTCAATGAGAAGCATCCGCTGTTTGGACGATGATCGTGTAGGGGCGGAGCATGCTCCGCCCCTACTGCCAACAAGGAAATAACCATGCCAACTCAAAAATCAACCAGCAAGGAAATAGATAAATATATCGCGCGTTTTCCGAAAGACATTCAAGCCATTTTGGGAAAGATACGGAAAACGATTCGCAAGTCCGCGCCCGATGCGAAAGAGATCATCAACTACGGAATCCCAACCTTTACGCTGGAAGGGAATCTAGTCCATTTTGCGGGGTTCAAGAGTCATATCGGGTTTTATCCCACGCCTTCAGGTATCGAGAAATTCAAGAAGGAATTGTCCAAGTATGAAGGAGCGAAAGGTTCGGTTCAGTTTCCGCTGGATCAGCCAATTCCATATGAATTGATCGGGAATATCGTCAAGTTCAGGGTCAAGGAAAATTTGGAGCGGGCGGAAGCAAAGCGGAAGAAGAAGTGACGGGCGGAGACGCTCAAGTTGCAAGTGTTACAATTGATTGTGCAATTGACCCCCTTCCCGTCCTTCCCCCAAATCAACGAACGGATTTGGGGGAAGGGGAATGAATTTTGCTTATGAAAATATTCATAGCCTCCCAAGCAAAACTTTCTCCTCCCCCATTTGTGTTTTTCAAATGGGGGAGGCAGGGTGGGGGTCAAAGTGCATAAACGCACCACTCCCAAAATCTTCAAGCACGCTAAAGAGTTGCGCCGCGAGATGACGCCTCAAGAACGCAAACTTCATGTGCATCTACGCGCCCACCGCACAGGTGATGTACACTTCCGCCCGCAACATGCCATCGGCAATTACATCGCTGATTTTTGTGCACCGCGTAGAAAACTCATCGTAGAGCTGGATGGTAGTCAACATTTGGAACAAGGTGAATACGACACAGAACGCACAGCATATTTTGAATCAAAAGGTTATCGGGTTCTGCGCTTTTGGAATATTGAAGTGACGAACAACCTTGAATCTGTTTTAACTGTGATTTGGGACACTTTGAAGAAACAAAAAGCGAGAAAACCAAGAACTGGCAAACAGTTAGGTATTGATAGAGAAAACAGAAGCTAGCATCCATGTATAGCCTCGACCAAATCGCCGTTGAAAAAGATGACATGCGCGAAGCAGTCCTGCACGCCCGCGGCTACAAGCCCATTTACGTCAAGATCAAAGTCAATTACGGGTGCAATCTCAAGTGCGAGATGTGCAAGCACTGGCGCGAGACGCGCGAACCGCCCATCTCGATGGATCGCTTCCGCGAGATCATTTCCGAACTAGCAGAACTCGGATGTAAGAAGATCCACTTTTCGGGCGGCGAGCCGATGCTTCGTCCGCAACTCCCCGATTTGGTAGAACACGCAACGCAACTCGGGATGCGCGTCACGCTCACGACCAACGGCACGCTGGTTGACAAGGTCAAAGCCAAGCGACTCATCGAAGCAGGTTTGCGCGGCGTCAATGTTTCGATTGACTCGCCTCTTCGTAAAATGCACGAAAAGATTCGCGGCGTGGAAGGTTCGTTCAAGCAGACGACGCGCGCGGTTTCATTATTCAACAAATACTCCCACAAAGGAAAACTGACCGTCCGCATCAACACGGTTGTCGGGCGTTCGAATTATCAAACGCTGGCAACACTCCCCGATCTCGCGCACGAACTCGGCGCGGACGGAATCAACTTGATTCCCGTTGACGATCACTGCGGCGAGCATTTGTCCATGCGAAAGAAAGACATCGCGTTGTACAACTCTGAGATCGCACCGATCATCGAGGGACGCGCCGTGGAACTGGGAATCAACATCGCAGATGAAGATGCATTTCCGTTTGGCAAGGACGAGACCGAGGTCAAGTTAGGACGCGCGGGGCGATACGCCTTCGGCTACTACAACAAATTCCCCTGCTACGCGCCGTGGACGCACAGTCTCATTGACTTCAACGGTCTGGTCTATGTGTGTTGCATGACGCGCGAGCAGATCAAACCACTCGGCGATGTTCGCAAACAGTCGTTCAAAGAAATTTGGGAAGGCGCGGCATATCGTCAAATCCGCTTGAACATGCACCCGCCCGCGCTCAAGCCCTGTCTGCGCTGCGA
>CAZQES010000257.1:0-3143 GCA_964591425.1 uncultured Anaerolinea sp. | reverse complement strand
GTGCCCGCACTGCGGACAGCGCATCGCGTCCGACAATCGCTTCGCGGTCGCGCCAACGGGCTGTGGTTCTCCGTTCTTACGCGCGAACACGCGGTCGAAGAACTTCCACCACTTCGTGATTTCAATATCATGCAGTTCATTTTTCTCGAGCAGGGAAGTAAATACAGCCTTGCTTTTCACCCTTGCTTTGCGACCGGACTCTTCGGTGCCGCGCGAGGTGAGCAGGATTCCGCCGGGGCGGAGCATGCGGGTAAGTTCTTTCAACGGTTCATCCATGTTTGGGAAGAGTTCCAACACTTCGAGCGCGCACACAGCATCGAAAGTCGAGTCTGGGAAAGGCAGGGGCAGTGATAAATGTCGGAGGAACTCGATTCTAGCCTCTGGTCTCGATACGGCGTCGGTGGACGAGTAGTCCCGCGTCTCGCGGGATGTATCGAAACCACCGACAACGATTTTCTCAACCGCTTGCTCCAGCATCCCCTGCGAAAGATCGAGCGCGATAATGTGTCCGTTGAAATCCGCTTGATTCAACGAGGCGAACGATAATCGTCCTGTGCCGGTTGCAAAATCCAAAATAAATGGCTGGGGAATCTCTTTGAGCAAATCCAACAACGGACGTGCGAGCATTTCTTCATCCCGCAGTTGACTCTCGCGCTTGCCCGCATCGTATTTCTTCGACCAGCGGTCATACAACCACGCCTGCACGCGCGGACCGAGATGCACGCCCTCGTAAAAATAGATCTCACGGTCGAGCAGGTAGCCGACGAGGATTCCAACCGCAATGCCGAGGATCCAGTTCATCGAAGAGAAAGAATCCTATGGACTGGGTTCTAACCGATTCCAGCGAAAACTTTTCAGCGCTGAGGGCCGGTCGGGGCAGGCGTCGTCTATCAGTGTGAAGAAAAGATTTCTCCCCTCCGCGATCAGCCGCATGGAATATTGCCCCGGCACATCGCCCACGACTGGCGAACAGTCCCAGCCCGTGGCGAAGGTTATCAGCCCGTCGCCAACCGTATACGTGCCGGTGTGGACGATACCCTGCGGTGACCCATGTGTAGCGTCGAAGGTTCCATCCTCCCGAAAGACGAGGAACAGCGTGCCGCGATCAGGGTCTTCGCGCGTCCAAATGCCGATGATGTTTTCAAGTTGCACCACCATGGTTGCTGTCGGGACCGGCGTTTCGGTTGCGGTGGGCGGAATCGGAGTTGAAGTTGCCGGCAACGCGACCTCGGAGGCGGGCGGCTCGGTTGCAACGGGTGAGCAAGCCGCCAAACTGACCATGATCATGATAAGAAGAATTCGCATGGAGGAAGTTTTCATTTCACTTTTCCTTTCCGCTGGTTGCTTTCGTTATTTTACAGCATGTGCACGAATAACCGAAGAAACTCTTATCTCATTGCCGTATTTGTTTTTTCCCCTTGCAGATACCCGGTTACGCCTATCACAAGCATCACTGCGAGATAAGCGACAAAACCCACTGCGCCCGCGCTTCCCCAACGTATTTCATTCGAGTAAAGCATCAGTGCGACCGAAACAAATACAACGGATATGACATATTCGAGAGCAATGATTCTCAACCTGCGCCAATCGTCATCGCGCACCATGAACCAATCCACCACAGCAAAGGATAGGAACCAGGCAGAGAGCGCGCGTGCGGTAAGCGGCGTGAGAGTCCATCCCCATAGCGGAATAACAGATTGGGGAAATGCAAACATTCCAAAGCCAACCAATAGGCTCGATGTACCATGCAAGAGTATCAGGACTCGAATCCAGCCAGGCAAACCGGAAGGAATATCGTTCGTCTTGACATACAGACGCTTTTGTAAAAATAAGCCAGCCAGAACAACCAGTGGCAGAACGGAGTAGATTGTTAGCCACACCCATGTGACAAAGACCGTGAGCGGATTCCGGCTGTCGAAATGAAAGCGGTCGAGATGCAGCAATGTCGCTGCAAGTTTAAGACATAGGACGAGGAACAACCCCACCACCGCGCCGCGAACATTTTCCCAAACCGGCTCACGAAAGGCGACAAAACCAAACGTCATTGTGCCGAAAAAGAAAGCGCCGATGACCGCGGCGGTTAGGGGCGGCTGGATCGTCCACGCAAAATACACATCCGTTCGCTCCGCAAGCACAAAGAGTTGGATCGCCGCCATCAAACTAAGAAAACCGCCGAGAATGAAAACCGTTCGTAAAAGCGGGTGGATGTTATGCTTCATGTTTTCCTCGCTGGCGAACCGCTTCGTATAAAATCAGAGCCGTCGACACCGACACGTTCAACGAATTCACCTTCCCCATCATCGGGATTTTCACTTTCACATCCGCATTCGTCAACCAAAGATCAGACAGCCCCTCATCTTCCGTGCCGACGATGATCGCAACGGGTTGACGCAAATCCATGTTGTAATAAATTTCAGTCGCAGACGGACTCGCGGCGACGATGCGCATCGCTCCGCCTTTCAGCCATTTCAGCGCGGACGCGTTATCGCACTCGACGACTGGTACGCTGAAGACCGCGCCTCGGCTGGCTCGCACCACGTTGGGGTTCCACGCGTCCACGCGCGAATCGCAGACCAGCAACGCGTCCACGCCTGCCGCGTCCGCGGTGCGGAGGATCGCTCCCAAATTGCCCGGCTTTTCAATCGATTCAGCGACGACAACAAGGGGAGTTTCGCTTAGTTTCAAATCGCCCAATGTTTTGTGAGGAATAGGAAAGATACCCAACCAGCCATCGGGATTTTCACGATACGAGACCTTTTCGAAGACTGCGCGGGAAACGGTCAATGATTCCACGTTGGTAACTGTCAAAGGGCGCGAGGCAAGCTCAGGCGCGGAGAGAAGCGTTTTTGGTTTGTATCCAGATGAAATAGCCAGTTGGATTTCATCAAATCCCTCCACGAGCATCGACCCATCTTCGTTGCGGGTTTTCTTGTCATCCCGCAGTTTGACAATGTGCTTGACGCGCGGGTTCTGCGTGCTGGTGATATCCATTACGCGCCGGTGCCGTATTTCCGAAAGTAATTCAAGAAAACGATTCCCGTGGCGATGTACGCACCAAAATAAGCCAGCCCGCCGGGCTTCGCGGCAAAATCGAACAAGCCGATATACGCGAACGCGGCGGCGGTAATAAAAATGATCAGCCC
>CAZQES010000256.1:0-3253 GCA_964591425.1 uncultured Anaerolinea sp. | reverse complement strand
CAAACATCCCGTTGTAGATTGGGTGCTCGAACAGCGCGAGCTTTCAAAAATTAAATCAACGTACGTGGATGCACTGCCAGTGGCGATCAACCCGAAAACGAATCGCGTTCACACCTCCTATTCGCAGATCGGCGCGGTGACGGGACGACTCTCCTCGAACAACCCGAATTTGCAGAACATTCCGATTCGCACCGAGACGGGACGCCGGGTCCGCAATGGATTCATCGCCAGCCGGGGCAACTGGCTCCTCTCTGTGGATTACTCACAGATCGAGTTACGCATCGTCGCGCACATGGCACAGGATGAGGGGATGCTCGCCGCCTTCCGCGCCGACGAGGATATCCACGCGACCACAGCCGCGGCAATTTACAACGTCGGGCTCGACGCGGTGACCAAAGATATGCGCCGCCATGCCAAGGCGATCAACTTCGGTCTGATCTACGGCATGTCCGCCTTCGGTCTCACCCGTTCCACCGACCTGACGTTGGCAGAAGCGGAGAATTTCGTCAAAGCCTATTTCACCAAATTCCCCGGTGTGAAAAATTATCTGGATGGCATTCGCAAGCAAGCCGCGCAACAAGGATACGTCGAAACACTGCTGGGGCGGCGGAGGTATTTCCCCGCGTTGCAAAACAAATCGAATCCGCAAATGAAGAACCGCGAGGAGCGCGAAGCCATCAACGCGCCGATTCAAGGCACGGCGGCGGACATCATGAAGATCGCCATGTTGAAGATCCCGCCCGCGCTGAAAAAAGCAAAGTTGAATGGCAAAATGCTTTTACAGGTACACGATGAACTCGTGCTCGAATGTCCGAAAGATGAATTGGAGAAAACCGCCAGGATCGTGAAGGAAACCATGGCGAACGCGTACCCTTTGGACATCCCCCTCTCCACCGAAGCGCGTTACGGACCGAACTGGGGTGAAATGAAAACGATCTAAAAGCGTTAAACACAAAGGGCGCCAAGGACTCAAAGGAAATTGTGATGGCTTTGATTCAAATCCTCAGACGCGAGATTTGCAGGGGTTGACGCATCGGAACAGGTTTAAAGCCTTCAGACACTAAACCTTTGTGCTCTTCGTGCCCTTCGTGGTGATAAAAACAAGACTATTGCAGGAGGGAATTATCCCTGCCCCTACGTTATAATTGAAACATGCCCGGAAACGAAGACATCTTCCAAAAAGCGATGAGCGAGGGACATTCCGCCGCCTGGGACCAGGAGTGGAGTAAAGCCGCGTCGGCGTATCGCAAGGCACTGCAGGAAATGCCCGATAATCCCAAGGCGCTCAACAGCCTCGGGCTGGCGTTGTTCCAACTGGGCGAATTCGACGAAGCCTTGAGAACCTACAAACGCGTCGCGCAGATCTCGCCGCAGGACCCGGTGCCGATGGAAAAGCTCGCCCAACTGCTCGAGCGGACGGGGCACCTCAAGGAAGCCATCGACGCCGCCACCCGCGCCGCCGAACTCTTCCTCAACCAGCGCGATGTGGATAAAGCCATCGAGAATTGGGTGCGCGTGACCACGCTCGACCCTGAGAATCTGGTGGCACACTCGCGTCTCGCGCTCGCGCACGAACGGCTCGGGCACAAGCCTCAAGCCGTCATTCAGTACATCAATGTGGCAAGCCTTGTACAGCGCACGGGCAACATGGATAAGACCAACGAACTCGTCAACCGGGCGTTGCAGATCCTGCCCGAAAGCGCCGAGGCAAAACAAGCGCAGACGATCCTCCGTTCGGGACAACTGCTCCCCAAACCCCTGCGCCCCAAAGGCGGGACGGGTCCAATCGCGATGGCGCAGGTGAAGCAACTGGATGCGCGCAAAAAAGAAGCCGACTCCGGACTCGACCCGATCGCCGAAGCGCGGCAAAGCGCGCTGACGCGCCTGGCAGAGATCCTTTTCGAATATTCCAGCGACGACGGCGCGGCGGTGCAACAGCGGCGCGGCTTGCAAGCCCTCATGCGCGGCACCGGTCAACTTTCGATGCAGCAGTCCGAACAGACAAGGGTTGTGCTGCATCTCGGTCAGGCGATCGACCTGCAGACGAAAGGCAACGACGCGCAAGCCGCCGAGGAACTCGAACACGCGCTCGAAGCGGGTTTCAATCATCCCGCGTTGTTTTTCAACTTGGGATTGATCCGCTCGAAGATCGACCGGTACGAATCGGCGCTGAGGCAACTTCAGCAGGCGGTCAAGCACAACGATTTCGCGCTGGGCGCGCGCCTGTTGATGGGGCAGATCAACCAAAAGGTGGGACGACTCGCTCCCGCGTCCATCGAATATCTCGAGGCTTTGAAGATCGCAGATTCCGCGGTTGCGCCGTCCGAACAAGCCGACGAGATCCGCCAGATGTACGAACCGCTCATCGAAGCGCAGGCGTCCGTCACGGACGAGGACGTGCTGAAGCGTTTGTGCGACAACGTCAACGATATGCTCATGCGCAAGAACTGGCGCGATCATTTGCACAAAGCGCGCGAGGAAATGCAGCGCTCGAACGAAAGCGACATGCCCATGCCGCTCGCGGAAGTGATCATGCAGGCGCAATCGAGCTCGGTGCTCGAAGCGATCAACCACGTGCATCAACTGGCGCGCGCCGGGCAACTCCGCACCGCCATGGAGGAAGCGTATTACGCGCTCGCCTCCGCTCCCACTTATTTGCCGCTCCACACGTTGATGGGCGATCTGCTCGTGCGCGAAAACCATACGCAGGAAGCCATCGCAAAATTCATGACGGTCGCGCAGGCGTATAGCGTGCGCGGCGAGACGGTGCAGTCTGCCAAGATGCTGAGACGCGTGGTGCAACTCGCGCCGATGGACATGTTTGCGCGCACGAAACTGATCGACCAGCTCGTCTCGCGCGGGCAGGTGGACGACGCCATCCGCGAATACATCGAACTCGCCGACATTTACTACCGCCTCGCCGAACTCGACATGGCGCGCAAGACCTACACCACCGCCCTGCGCGTCGTGCAACAATTCAACGCCGACCGCACGTGGAACGTTCACATCTTACAGCGCATGGCAGATATTGACCTTCAGCGATTGGACTGGAAACAAGCCATTCGCGTCTTCGAACAGATCCGCACGCTTCGTCCAGACGATGAGGCTGTTCGCAAAAATTTGATCGATCTCAGCTTCAAAATGGGTCAGCCCGCGCAGGCGAACGCCGAGATCGAAAGTTACCTTTCGTATTTGCAGTCGGGCAACCGCGATGCGCAGATGATTCCCTTCCTCGAAGACCTGATGATCGACC
>CAZQES010000255.1:0-3265 GCA_964591425.1 uncultured Anaerolinea sp. | reverse complement strand
GGCTAAGGGAATCACTATGCCCCGCGTCCGCCATGTCGGGCTTATCGTGGAGACTCAACTTCACTTCTTTCCGGGGACTATTTCAAAGCTTGGAGGAAACTTCCAGGCTTTTGTTGACTTAACCATTCTCCTCGATGCAGATGGCACTATTCTGGAGACTCGCGTTGACAACCCTCAATTAGAGAATCGAATTCCGAATCTCCAGCCAAGCCACAAAATACAGGATTTTCTTGTTCCGGAAACCGCTCTTTTGGTCGAGCGGCACATGGCAAGGGGCAGAGACTTGGGGGAGATTCAGGCGTTTGAGTTTTCCCTGCGTGCTGTTGACGAACAGTGGTTTGACGCGCGTATCGCTCCCTGTTCCGACTCGCAGTTCGTTCTGGTCGCGCGAGATATCACGAATCACAAACGGATCGAAACTAAACTACAACAGCAGGTACAGCGACTCTCCGCTCTTCGCTCCATCGACATCGCCATCGCTTCGGGGCTCGACCTCAAACTGCTTCTCTCGCTTCTGCTCGAACAAGTGACCGGTCTTCTGCATGTGGATGCCGCCTCCATTTTGTTGCTCAACCCGGAAACCAATCTTCTCACCTTCTCTTCCGGCACCGGTTTCCAAACCAACCTCCCACAGCATACCCGCCTGAAACTTGGCGAAGGGTTTGCGGGCAAGGTGGCGATGGAGCGCAAGATCATCAATATCCCCGACCTCAGTTTGCACGCTATGGGGTTCTCCCGTTTGCCTCATTTAACCAGCGAAAGGTTTGTTGCGTATTACGGCCTCCCTCTGGTTGCCAAGGGAAAAACGCTCGGCGTGCTGGAGATCTTCAATCGCACGCCTCTCGTCCTTGATTCGGATTGGGTGGAGTTCATGGGATTCATCTCCGGGCAGGCTGCTATCGCCATAGACAGCGCGCTCATGTTCAGGGATTTACAGCGCTCGAACGTGGAATTGGGATTGGCATACGATGCAACCATCGAGGGTTGGTCGCGGACGCTCGACCTGCGCGATAAGGAAATCGAGGGTCACACGCGTCGAGTGGCTGATATGACCGTGCGACTGGCGTTGATCATGGGCGTCGAGAAAGAATCGATCGTGCACATTCGACGTGGCGCAACCCTGCACGATATCGGCAAAGTTGCGATCCCCGATGAGATCCTGCTCAAACCGGGACCGCTCACCGAAGAAGAATGGAATGTGATGAGACAGCACCCCCTCATCGCGATCAACCTGCTGGCTCCGATCAATTATCTCGCGCCGGCGCTCGATATACCCCGCTGGCATCACGAACGCTGGAATGGACACGGCTACCCCGACCGTCTGAGCGGCGAACAGATCCCTTTCCCCGCGCGATTGTTTGCCGTGGTTGATGTCTATGATGCATTAACCTCCGATCGGCCCTATCGAAGGGCGTGGTCAAAAGAAGATGCGATCCATTACGTTGAAAGTCAGTCTGGGAAACATTTCGATCCCCGCGTGGTCCTTGAATTTATGAAATTGGTGAAAACGAACGGACATGGCGTGGCGATTTGAAGCGCTTCACTTGACCCATCGTTGAATCTGAATTAAAATCCCCGCCTGCCAAATGCCCTCGTAGCTCAGTGGATTAGAGCGCTTGCTTGCGGAGCAATAGGTCGCGTGTTCGAGTCGCGCCGAGGGCGCCATCATCGAGGAGCGGAACACCGCTCCTTTTTGTTTTCACATCCAACGGAAAGAAATCATGTCAACCGACAAACCACAAATCCTGCTGACCAACGACGATGGGATTCGCTCCCCCGGCTTATGGGCCGCCGCCGCTTCACTTTCGGACCTTGGGTATGTTACCGTGACCGCGCCGCGCGACCAATCTTCCGGCATGGGGCGGAGCCTGCCCAACACGTCCGATGGGATCATTCGCGAGGAGCGCGTGCAGGTCAACGGTCAGGAGTGGAGCGTGTTCGCAGTGGGAGGGAGCCCCGCACAGGCGGTCCTGCACGGAATCTACGATGTTATGAAGCGCAAACCCGATCTTGTTGTTTCAGGGATCAATTACGGCGAGAATGTCGCTTCCGGCGTGACCATTTCCGGCACGGTTGGCGCGGCGCTCGAATCCGCTTCGTTGGGCATCCCCTCGCTGGCCATATCGCTCGAGACCGACGCGAAATATCATCTCTCGTATTCCACCGACGTGGAATTCCCCATCGCGGCGATGTTTGCCGCAAAGTTTGCCCGTATGTTGCTGGAGAAAAAATTCCCCGCGGACGTGAACCTGCTCAAGGTGGAAGTCCCTGCCGATGCAACGCCAGCCACCCCGTGGCATTTGACGCGTATTTCGCGTCAACGGTATTACGAACCGACACCTGCCGAGCGCAGATCGTGGGAGGAACCCGGCACGATCGGCTATCGCGAAGCCGGTGTGTTCGAGAACGAGCCGGAAGATACCGATGTGTATGTTCTGCGGAAGAAGCGCATGGTCTCGGTTTCACCCATGAGTATCGACCTGACCTCCCGTGTGGATTTTGCCGAACTCGATAGGTTGATGAGAGAATATAAATAGTGGACACGAACTTCGTTTCCACTATTTTGTGTAATCTGTCATTGCGAGCCCGAAGGGCGAAGCAATCCCCAAACTATGCTTGGAGATTGCTTTGTCGCGAAAAACAAGAGCGCTCCTCGCAATGACATTAATTGAAGTGCGGGCTGAACCGCGCGACCAGTTTCTCTTTCGGTAAAAAGCCCGTAATGCGTTCCTTGATCTCGCCGTTTTTCATGAACAACAGCGTGGGAATACCCATCACGCCGAACTGCATGACGAGGTTGGGGTTCTCGTCGGCGTCGATCTTCACCACCTTGACCTTGCCCTCCCACTCGCCCGCCAATTGCTTGACCACCGGGTCGAGCATCTTGCACGGCTGGCACCAGACTGCGCTAAAATCCACCAGCACGGGTTCGCTGGCGTTCATGACTTCGGTTTGAAAGTTCTGTTCATCTACATGCAATAAGTCTGCCATGTTTGCCTCCAGCCTGATGGACGCATTGTCATTTGGAAGTCTTACGTTGGGAAAATTAAACACAAAGGATACCAAGAGCACGAAGGGAAAACCAAGGAAAATCATTTTGTTGCGCAACTCGTCAAACCTTTGTATCCTTTGTGCCCTTTGTGGTAAATTGCCTTCTTCCGTTGACGCTCACTTTCCGCCGTGTTAGAATGCCCTTCGCTTTATAAGTCACGGGCGCGTAGCTCAATGGCAGAGCAGCGGCCTTTTAAGCCGTTTGTTGAGAGTT
>CAZQES010000254.1:0-3274 GCA_964591425.1 uncultured Anaerolinea sp. | reverse complement strand
GGGCGATGATGTCCGCTTCAAGAATTACGGTCTCGCGCCCAGGTCCGCGGCGGATTTTGCCTTCCTCCTGCACGGCTTTCACTTCCTCGCGCAGGAAGGAACGATGGCGATCATCCTGCCGCATGGCGTTTTGTTCCGCGGCGGCGCGGAAGAACGTATCCGCACCAAGTTATTGAATGACAACCACCTTGATACCGTCATTGGTCTGCCCGCCAACTTGTTCTACTCCACAGGAATCCCTGTTTGTATTTTGGTAATGAAGAAATGCAAAAAATATGATGACGTGCTATTCATCAATGCCAGCGAGCACTTCGAGAAGGGCAAGCGTCAAAATCAACTACTGCCCGAACACATTCAGAAGATTCTCGATACCTACCAGAACCGCACGGAAGCAGACCGCTATTCTCGTCGCGTCTCGCTGGAAGAGATCGAGAAGAATAATTACAACCTGAACATTTCCCGTTATGTCAGCACGGCGGTAGACGAAGAGGAGATTGACCTCGGCGCTGTGCATGAAACCCTGCAAACGCTGGAAGGGAAAATTTCTGCCGCCAAGAAAAAACATAATGAGTATCTCAAAGAACTTGGCTTGCCGCCGTTGCCCTGATTTGCTGATCCTCATCGAGGGTTATTGGAGGGACAGTGATGCGGGCGTGGTTGCGCGGGCGGCGCACTGAGCCTGTCGAAGTGTCGAGTCCCTGCGGGGGAGGATGTCCGAGGGCGAGAGGCAGGCGCTGTGTCGACTGCCCGAAGGGCGTGTCGAGACATCGAGGGGTTGTTTGAGAGTCTGCTGGCGGAGAGTTTTGCGCAATAGCCCCCTCCCATCCTCCCCCGACTGCCGAACTGCACGGAAGTCGGGGGAGGTGAATATGAAGTTGGAATGAATATATTTGTAAATGCCCAAGTTGAAATTGCCCCCTCCCCAAATCCGACGTGCTCGGTGTCGAATTTGGGGAGGGCAGGGGTGGGGCAGTTGGGAGATCGCCATGCCGCGCAAGAAAAGAAGCAACCCGAAAACCATGAAAAAGGCAGGGGAACTCCGTAAGGCGTTAACTCCCGCCGAACGCAAACTCTGGTCGCGGATACGAAATGACCAGTTGGGTGTTACCTTTCGCCGTCAACATGCCGTTGGCAACTTCATCCCCGATTTCGTCTGCATCGAAAAGAAACTCATCATCGAACTGGACGGAACTGCCCGAGGCGGCATCAAGCCGCCATCGGGCGGTAGGTGACACGAGTCACCGAGTCAACACTTGGAACAGGAGGAGTACGACGAAGAAAGAACAAAATATCTGAACTCGCTTGGCTACAAAGTCATCCGTTTTTGGAATAACGATGTGATGAAGGAGGTTGACAATGTGGTTGTTGCCATCCTCCACGCGATGGACGAAGGAAACTGACATGCCGAAGAAATTCGAACCTCCCATTTTGAAAGCATTAGATGACCTTTACGAGAAACATCGCAAGAAGATCGTTCCGTTGTACCCTGTGGACAAGAAGACGGGCAAAATAGAATTACCCGAGGATATTGTCGCTGAATTGAAATTTCTCATGCTGGTTGGGCGGAAGCCCGAAGCGCTCAAACGCGTGACGGAATTAACAGGCGCGGGTCTGCGAACATCCAAAGATTATATTGATGGCTTGCAATGACACGCAATGGAGAGACCATGACAAACACCTACATTGAACCCGTTTCTACGCTTCTAAAACTTGGAAGACCAGAAACCGCATGGCAGGATTATTCCGTCTTCGGCATTAAACGAGAAGATATTCCTGAATTGCTTCGACTGGTTCAGGACAACGAGATTCGCTTTCTGGAACCTCCCGAAGACTTTCCCGATGATGAAGACTTTCCAGACTGGTACGCACAAATCCATGCGTGGCGCGCGCTGGCTCAACTCAAAGCGGAGGAAGCCATCCCTGTCATGCTTGGAATCCTCCGCCAAATTGATGAAGACGATGACGACTGGCTCTCCTCCGATGCGCATCTTATCTTTGGCTTGATCGGTCCTGCTGCAATTGAATCTCTGAAAAGGTACCTGGCGGACGAGAACAATCCCACGTATGCCCGTTCGACCACAGGTTCGTCGCTCGCTGAAATTGGAAAGCGCTATCCCGAAGAACGCGAACGGTGCATTCAGGGCATTTCCGCCGTTCTGGAAAAATACGCAACCAACGATGAAGGGTTGAACGGCTTTCTTATCGGCGACCTGATCGATGTGAAGGCAGTCGAACAAATTGATTTGATCAAAAAGGCGTTTGAAGCCAACGCGGTAGATGAAATGATCAACGGCGATGTGGAGGATGTACAGATCGAAATGGGTTTGCTCGAAAAACGCATCACGCCTGAACGTCCGTTGCGCTTTAGCCGCTTTGTTCCCGAGACCGATGAGTTCTTCGCTTCTACTTCGAAATCAAGCAAGACGGCAAAGAAAGAAAAGAAAAAACGCAAGCAGGAAAAGAAATCGCGCAAGAAAAACAGAAAGCGTACATGATGCAGAGCCTGATCGCAAGTTGTCGAGTCTCTCGCGTCGGTTATAATACCCGCTCGGAGGCTGCTCATTCATGGAAATCACCTGGTACGGACATTCCTGTTTTCGTCTCACCGAGCGTAACTACGCCACGGTGGTGACGGATCCTTTCGATAACAAATCCATCGGCTATTCCGCGCTCAAACTGAAATCGGATATCGTCACGGTCAGCCACGACGCGCCGGGTCACAACAACGTGGACGCGGTCAAAGGCGCGTCGCACGTGATTGACGGCGCGGGCGAGTTCGAGATCGGCGGCGTCTTCGTCACCGGTGTTGCCACCGACGGCGGCGGGGCTGGCAAGAAAAAAGGGAAAGGCTCTCCGAATAACACGATCTACGTCTTCGATTATGACGGCATTACTGTGGCGCATCTCGGCGACTTGAAACAAACGCCGACTCAGTCCGAGATCGAATCGCTCGGCACGATCAACGTCGCACTGGTGCCGGTCGGCGGGGGAGGCGGATTGAACGCGGCGAAGGCGGCGGAGATCATCAGTCTCATCGAGCCGAACTTGGTCATCCCGATGCACTATTCCACGCCGGCGGTCAAACTCTCGCTCGACTCGCTCAGCAAGTTCATCAAAGAGATGGGGCTGTCGAAGCCGGAGACTCAGCCGTCCCTGAAGGTGACGCGCTCCGGTCTGCCCGACGAGACTCACGTCGTTGTGTTGGAATATCAGACGAGTCAATAACGACGTGTCATTCTGAGCGAAGCGAAGAATCTCCAACACGGTACGCGAG
>CAZQES010000253.1:0-3287 GCA_964591425.1 uncultured Anaerolinea sp. | reverse complement strand
CCTTGGGTCGCGGTAAATACATATCGCACCCTGCTGGATGCCTGCACACTACCGGACAAGGTGACCGGTGGCGTGATGCGCACCACATTGATGGCGGGTTGTGTTGGCGTTGTAGATCCAGCCGGGCAGGCTGTCGCGGCTTGTTGGGCTTGGGTAGCCCCTCCGGCAGAATTCAGCGGAATCCGGAGGCAGTTTCCAAAAGAGGGTGAGGCGATGGTTTTATTCGCGGCTTTCAAGATTACAACATCAGCGTTGAATCTCGTCCCGATATTTTCCCATGTGTCGCCAACTTGCGCGACGTAATAGCCCACGCACGGAGGTCCGTAGATCGGCGTGTTGTTGCTTCCAATGTTCGGGATGGTGACCGTCATCTCGGGCAGGATCATGTTCGGATTGGTGATCGAGGGGTTGGCATTCAACAGACGTTTGTACTCTTCCGCGTTGTTCACGTTCACCGCATAACAGCGTGCGATCTGCAACAGCCATTCGCCTTTTTTCACCTGATGGGTGATGGTGGATCCCTTGGTGTAATTACCGCTGGGAACCGTGCCTCTTGATACGGTGCTCGTCGCGGGTTGGGCGGTCGTCGCTCCGCCGCCTGTCGCTGTGACCGAGTTGGTGATGTTCATCGCGCCCATGTCGGTTTGGGTGACGGTGTATTTTCCGGTGCATGTGAGCGATTCGTTTGGCGCGAGGGTTTTCGTCGCGGCGTCACAATTGATGGGTGTGGAGATCTTATTGTCGGTTACCACGAATTGCGCAGGTCCGAGGGTCGTGGCTCCGGTATTTTTCACCGAGTACGTGTAGATAATCTCCTGCCCAGCCGCGGTGTAGGTTGTCACGTTGGGGGTGACCGTGACCGCCAATACCCGATTGGAAGCCATCGGTACGGTCGTGGTGATGCGAGTCGAACTGACGCCGGCGATCTGCGCGGTGGCGTTGCTGACTACCGAACCGGTGTTGAGATCGTTTTGGGTGATCGAATAGGTGGAGACACAAATGACCGATTCGTCGCGGTCCAGGTTGTTGTCGAAATTGCCGACCGAAGCGACCGTGGTGCAAGCGGGTGTGGTTGTCTTGTCGTCTGCGACGGTGACCGATCCGGCTATCGAGGGGTTGCCGGTGTTGGTCACTTTGTAACTATAGTTGATGACCTGCCCCACCGTATTGAAGACTGTTGTCCCATTGACCACCGTGACAGTCAGGCTGATCGAAGCCACATCACCCGAGGCGGGACCGATGACCGCTTCTGGTGCCTGAGTTGGCGTAGCGGTACTGCCGCCGATGTTGCATCCATAGAGCATAAGCGCGATCACAACCCCATAAGTGAGAAAGCGAGTGAAGACCTTCATTTTCCGTGCCCTTTCCCTTTCTGCCAACGTCGCCGCTGGAACTTCCTTGTTTGAGGGTGATATTCCACATGAGTATAGCACTTTGACGGGATTTTTCAACCGGGGTTCCCGGTTTTTGGCGCGAAAGGCGGAAATTTGTCACTAGTATTTCTTGCCGGAGCGGACTATAGTAATCGTGTCAAAATATTGTCCGATCCGTGGCAGGGTCGGGCGAGGAGATGAATCATGGAGATCGAGATCGGAAAGGTCACGCATTACTATAACCACCTCAACGTCGCCGTGATTTCCCTCACGGACAATTTGAAACTGGGGGATAGGGTTCACATCGTCGGGCATCACACCAACATTACGGAACGGGTCGCATCCATGGAAGTGGATCATCAACCGGTGGTTTGGGTGAAAACCGGTGACAGCGTGGCGATCAAAGTTCTTGACCGCGTCCACGAACACGACAAGGTCTACCGCATCGTTGAGGACATAACGGAACACGTGCCGGTGTAGAGTAATCTCGACCGGAAAATGCAGGGGAGGTTTTGATTCCGAACCCAGTGTTGTCCAGCCTATTCAGGTTGGAAACGCTGGACCTTGCGATCACGGCATCGCGCAGCCTCCTTATACGGTTTCGGCTACGAAGAACGCATACTCCTCCTCGGAAGTCCAAGAAAATCGCTTTTCTTGTAGCGTGATCAGCTGGTCGAATAACCCCGTTACATGAATTTTACTGTGGGGAGGATATTGCTTAACGCCAAATCCATAGTCTGCCCGCAGGAGAATGATGCCCGGCTGACGTGAATCCGATTCAGATTCTGCCGGCACCAACACAAGGAGAAATGTGTTGGACTGGAAAAACACGGCTTCAACGACGATCGCGGTAAATTCCACTTGCGCTTCTTTGAACTCGTCAGCGCGCCCGAAGAAATCACGGCTTTCGATCGTTCCCGCATCCTTGCTGTATTCGAGGGGTCCGTAAAAACTTATTCCACCCGGATCGCAGGATAGTTCTTCATCGATTCGAAAATCCTCAAGGCGGAGTTCGGGCGGCGGCGTGAAGGTGGGAGGGATCGTCGGACTGGGCATGTACGTTGCTGTGAAGGTCGGCATCGGCGTTTCAGTTGGCGCGGCAGTTTGGTTCTGTGCCCGCGCGGCGCTCGCGGTTGCCGTTAGTTCTTCCGACGTTGGAGCGCAGGCGGAAAATAAAACAGAAAGCACGGCGAAAAGTAAAATTGGTTTCATGGCAAATCTCCTTTTTGTAAACCGTTTCGATGTGAGAGGTTGATCCGACAACGAGATTTTGCACAGCCGCAACTGCCAAAACAAGATAAAAATCTGCCAAAAGACGCCAACGTGGAATTTCTTCATCGCCACTTGGTATAATTCCGCCCATCTTTCTTACGGAGCAACTCTTCGCATGACCAAAAAACTCACCGGCAACGAAATCCGCCAGACATTTATCGATTTTTTCGTCGAGCATGGGCACACTGCCGTGCCTTCGATGTCGCTCGTACCGGGCGGGGATTCGACACTGCTCTTCACCAACTCCGGCATGGTGCAGTTCAAGGATGTGTTCATCGGCACGGATAAAAAACCCTACACCCGCGCAGTGGACTCGCAGAAATGTATGCGCGTGGCGGGCAAGCACAACGATCTCGAAGATGTTGGGCGCGACGACACGCATCACACGTTCTTCGAGATGCTCGGCAACTGGTCGTTCGGCGATTACTACAAAAAGGAAGCCATCGCGTGGTCATGGCAGTTGTTGACCGATGTGTGGGGTTTGCCCAAAGATAAGATCTACGCCACCTGTTTCGAAGATGATCTGGGCAATGTCCCGCGAGATGACGAAGCCGCCGAGATCTGGAAACAGCAACCGGGCTTCAACCCCGAGCATGTTCTATTTTTCGGACGCAAGGAAAATTTCTGGCAAATGGCTGAGAC
>CAZQES010000252.1:0-3318 GCA_964591425.1 uncultured Anaerolinea sp. | reverse complement strand
TTGTCAACGGCGGGATGATGACTCGCAATGCCTGTGGAAAGACGATCAAGCGCAGGGTTTGAAAACCGTTCAATCCCAGCGCGCGCGAAGCCTCCACCTGGCCTTTGGAAACAGATTGAATTCCCGCGCGTACAACTTCACCGATAAACGCGGCGGTGTACAAGACCAGACCCGATGTCAGCGCCATGAATTCAGGGCTGAGGATCTTTCCGCCAGAAAGGTTCAATCCCTTGACATAGGGCAGGTCAAGCGTGAGCGGTTTTTCAGGGAGAATAAACCAGCCAAGGATGCCAACAACAATGAATGCAAAACTGCTCCACAACAACGTCAGCGGAGCGCGGCCCGTTCGTTTGCTGTAGGCGCGTAAGGCAAGGAAGACGATCACCGCGAGGAACAAGCCGCCCAACAGAATCAGTTGAAAGGTCAGAAAGGACGCGGTAGGGATTCCCCAAGGAACACCCACGCCGCGATTCGTCAAGATGATATCGCCGGGCCAAATTACCGCTTCCCGTACTCGTGGAAGTTTTAGAAATACGCCGAGATACCAAAAGATCAGGAACACGAGCAGGGATAAGTTACGAATCAGTTCGAGGTAAAAAGAGGCAAGACGGTTGATGATGAAATTGGTGGAGAGCCGCGAGACCCCTAAAATCACACCGAAGACCGTAGAAAAAAAGATGCCTACAATCGCAACAGAAATGGTGTTGAATAATCCTGCGAGGAATGCCTCGCGGTAGGTGGAGTTGCGATCATAAGGGAAAATGGATTCTGCCAGATCAAAGCCCGAAACACCATCAAAAAAACTGTAGCTCAATGTGATGCCTTGCCGGGCGAGCCCGGCTTGCATGTTACGATAAATGAGGAATGCAACAAGAAACACGAGCAAGACAAATGCAATTTGCCCAAGACCTTTGAGGATGCGCTCGTCCCGCCAAAACGGGATCGACGCTCGCCGTTGTAGATCGCTCTGCATGACCGGTCTCCAATTAACAATTGAGGGTGAGGAATTTTCCCCACCCTCAATGCATTCGTAAAAACGATTAACGGAACGGAGGTGCGTAGAGTAACCCGCCGTCGGTGTACAGACTGTTCAACCCGCGGGGAATGTAGGTGGGTGTGTCGGGTCCGAGGTTACGGTTGTACACTTCCTCGTAGTTGCCGACAAGCTTAAGTATGTTGTAGGCAAATTCATTCGTTAACCCGAGCTTCAAACCCAGATCACCTTCGAGACCAAGCAAGCGCCGGACTTCCGGAGCGGTAGCGCTGGCGAGCACATCATCCACATTAGCGGAAGTCACACCGAATTCTTCACCGGCGATCAGTGCGAAGACGGTCCACTGTGCAATATCGAACCATTGATCATCGCCGTGTCGAACCAGTGGACCCAACGGTTCTTTGGACATGGTCACATCCAGGATCACGTGCGCGGATGGGTCGGCAAGCACGGTGCGTCGTGAGACCAAGCCGGACTTATCCGTGGTGACCGCATCGCAACGGGCTTCGGCATATGCGGCAAAGGTGGAGTCGGCATCTTCAAAAACTGCCGGTGTGTACGAAACGCCAAGCGACGCCATCACGTCTGCGAGGTTAAGTTCGGTAGTGGTCCCGGTCTGCACGCAGATCGTGCCGCCTTCCAAATCTTGAAGGTTGGTGATACCGCTATCTGCAGGAACCATCATCCCTTGCCCATCATAGAACGTCGTGTGGACAAAGTTATTGCCAAGTTCGGTATCGCGGACCAACGACCACGTGGTGTTGCGGCTGAGAATATCGATTTCACCGGATTGCAACGCGGTAAATCGTTCGGCGGCGGTCACTGGACGGAATTCCACTTTGTCGGGGTCGCCAAAAATCGCGGCGGCTACCGCGCGGCAATAATCAACATCGAAGCCGGAGTAACTCCCATCCGCGCCGACGTAACCGAAGCCGGGCACCTGAGAGTTCACACCGCAGATCAGGTTTCCACGCGCTTGAACGGTTTCAAGCGTCACGCCGAAGCCAGTAGGCGCAACAACGACAGGTGCAGAGGAGGTCACCTCTACAACAACGGTTTCAACAACCGTCACTGTCTCGCCGTCAGGCGGCGGTACGGAAGGCGCACACGCCGACATGATCAGGCTCACTGCTACGATCACGCCAAAAAACAAGATTGGTCTTTTCATTTTCTACTCCTTGGGTAAGTCTGAGGATCGATTAATTGGCTTATCCGCGATCAATCGTACATCCTGGTTTGCTACACCTCCTCTCCTCCTTCGGGGTTATATACACTGGCAGTTCAAGGAACCTTCCGTAATTATACGGCACAACAGGTCGCTGTCAACAATATCGAACTGCCGCTGAATTTTTCAGTATAATCCACAAACCTCACAACGAACGGGAGACCACAAACCATTCATGGACTTTCAAACCATCTTCCAACGCATTCCGCGATTTGCATCTGCCAAATCAATCGATGTCAAAGAATTGACGGGCGGCATCACGAACAAGAACTACAAAATCACCGCGGACGGCGAATCGTTCGTCCTGCGCATGGGCGGCAACGAGACGCAGCATCTCGGCATTGACCGCAAGGTGGAATATGAATGTTCACGCCTCGCCGCAGAGATTGGAATTGCCCCCGAACCGACATTCTTCCTCGAACCCGAAGGCTACATCGTGGCACGATTTATTTCTGGCAAAGGTATCCCTGCCGAGGAAATCGGCTCCGAAGAAAATATTAAACGCGTGCTTGAGTCCATGAAAGCCTATCACGCGCTCGAGAAATACCCGGGCTACTTCTCTCCGTTTCGAGTTGCGGAAGAATACGCCAAGACCGCGCGCAGTTTCAATGTACAATTGCCCCCGAAAATGGACTGGTATCTCGAAAAATCAAGCGAGATCGAAAAAGCGATGTACGCGCGTGAGCCGTTGCAACTCCGTCCCTGCCACAATGACCTGCTCAACGGAAACTTCATTGACGACGGCACGCGCATCCGCATTTTGGATTGGGAATACGCGGGCATGGGCGACATTTTCTTCGATCTGGGAAACTTCGCCATTCAACATGAATTCAACGATGAGCAGGATGAAATCTTGCTCCGCACCTATTTTGGCAATCCCACAGACTCTCAACGCGCACACCAAAAATTAATGAAGATCATGTCCGATCTACGCGAGGCGATGTGGGCACAAGTTCAACGCGGCGTCTCGAAACTGGATTTTGATTACGCAGGATACGGACAGAAATACTTTGACCGCTTTGAAGCCAACACAAGTGGAAGTGATTACATCAACTGGCTACGCGCTGTATAAAAACAATACCCGTCATTGCGAGACCCG
>CAZQES010000251.1:0-3379 GCA_964591425.1 uncultured Anaerolinea sp. | reverse complement strand
ATTGTCTCGGTGGTGGCGAATGTGGGAATACCGGATTGCAGTAAGCCGGATAGGCCGGGTGGGGGGCCAGGTGCTTGTCAGCCACCTGTAGGTGGGTGCACAGATACATTTTTCCCCTGGGATCCAGCGCAGTGTTGTTGTTACAATGCCTTCAAAGGCGGATGCCAGCCTTAGTAAAATAATAGCCCTTTGCTCACAAGCAAAGGGCTATTTATATTGATCGGGATTTGATTGTGCTGAACTGCTCCTTCAGTTTCAGAAATGGTTTTTCCAGATAGTTATACGATATTGTTGAAAAAAGAATCGTCGTCAACAATCCGCCGAAAAAATATAGTGTTTGATTCAGTTCACTCAACCTGCCGTTGTTCGACATTTGTTGGATGATGCGAATTACAAGGGACAAGCCGAGCAGGTGAAAAATGTACAATCCGTAAGACATTTTGCCCAAATAAACGAGCAACTCGTTTCTCAATAAACTGTTTATCGGGGAAGTTTTGTTTTTCGTTATTCCGAATATGATCAGTGTCATTCCCGCGCCAACAAGCGGATAGGTGAGCATTAGGCTCCAGCCGATCTCGTACGTGTTCGGCAATGCAAACACCATCGCGTTCAATGCAAAGCCAGAACCTAACAAAATCCAATTCTTCATGCCTGCAAAAATGTTGTCGAACAAGCCAAGACCAATTGCGATACCACCCAACATCGCTTCGAAGTGCGTGATGGGGAGCATGTACACAGCAGGGTGCTTGACGTTGAGAAAGATGAAGATTGCTCTGATCATGTTTCCAACTACAAAAACAATAAGAAGATAAACCCAAATTGCATTTACTCTGCGCGGTGAGATTTTTCTGATTACCCAGGGGATGACAGCATAGAATTGTTCTTCGTAGGAAATCGTCCAAAGGTGAAAATACACTGCGAATACTTTGTATGTCAGGAATAGATAAACCACATCGTAGGTAAAGGTCGCTAAACCAGCGAGATGTTTTGGGATCACTAAATCCCATCCGTCGGTTCGAAGAATAAACAATAATCCAATTACGATGTAGACAAAGTAAAGGGGCCAAATGCGCAAAATTCTTCGGATGTAAAAATTGCGGATGTTTATCTCTCCCGTTTGCTCTCGCTCGGTCACGAGTAGTTTTGTGATGAGAAAGCCAGATAAACAAAAGAACAGATCCACCCCGATCCAGCCATACTCGTGTAATGCTGTCCATAGTTTGCTGGTTGAAATCGAAGGCGCGTTATGCACGAACACCAACAAGAACGCGATGAAGCGCAGTCCATCCAGTTCGGGGAGGTAGAAGCGGGGTTTGGTTTCCATGTTTGAAGGAAGACCCTAAAGGTCTATGAGACCTTTAGGGTTTTAGATATTGGGAAATTTCTTGTGCCACTCGGTCGTCTGTTCGAAGGCGTACCCGGCGTTCAGCGCTTTTGCGTCGCCCCATGCGCGCGAAACGACCTGCAAACCGATGGGCAGTCTGCTGGCGGTGAATCCGCAGGGGAGGGACAGCGCAGGCAGACCCGCGAGATTGAACGGCGCGGTGAAGCGCGTCAAGCGCGCGGCTTGCTCCACCGCGTCGTGACCAGCAACCGTCGGCGCGGGAATCGGCGTGGTGGGGAGGATCAAGAAGTCGTACGACTCGAAGAACGTCTCGAATCGTTTGCGGATCTCGGCTTGGGTCCGCCTTGCCAGCGCGTACTCCGTGGAGGTTGTCTGCGCGCCGTCTTGCAACCTGCGGCGCACGTCTTCGCCGAACCAGTCAGGGTGTTCCTTCAAACGGTCGCGATGCACTGCCGCGCCGTCGGCTTGGGTCATCACTTTATTGGCGATTGCCGCTTCGCGCAGCCAGTCCATGTTCACGTCTATGATTTTGCACTTCATGCTCTCGAATACTTTGGCGGCTTCGCGCACGGCGTTCACCACGTCTGCATCAGATGATTCGACGTAATCGCCGACCGCGCACGCGATTTTTCTGCCCTGCATGTCATCCACCAGATGACCGAGATAATCGCCGCTCAACATCTTGATGGACGAGGGGTCGAGCGGGTCATAGATCGAGATCACTTGCAACAACAACGCGGCATCTCGCACACAGGCGGTGATCGGTCCAACGTGGTCGAGATTCCACGAGAGGGGGAACACGCCGCGCAAACTGACGCGCCCGTAGGTGGGTTTGAACCCGACCACGCCGCACAACGAAGCGGGGATGCGGATCGAACCGCCCGTATCGGTGCCGAGCGCGGCGAACGCCATGCCGGTGGAAACGGCGATCGCCGATCCGCTCGACGATCCGCCGGGGATGCGCGTCGTATCCCAGGGGTTGCGCGCCGTGCCAAAATGCGGATTATCCCCGGTCACGCCGAGCGCGATCTCGTGCGTGTTCGTCTTGCCGATGATGAACGCGCCGGCTTGTTTCAGTTTTTCGACCACGAACGCGTCTCCTTCGGGAATATTGTTGGTTAGAAATTTCGAGCCTGCGGTTGTCCGCATGCCCGCCGTGTCGAACAGATCCTTGACCGCGATGGGAATCCCATGCAGTGCCGAGGCGAAGACCGGCAACGTGGTTGAAGCGGACTGGACGCCGGGGACCGGTTGCCGGTCGCTCACTGTGATGAAGGCGTTCAATGCGGGGTTGAGTTTCTCGATCCGTTTCAAACAATCGTCCGCCAGCTTGGCGGCTGAAAGTTTCCCTGTGCGCATCAACCCAAGCGCCTGCTCGATAGTGAGACGATGCCGCGTGCTCATGCGGTCAATTATAATTAATACATACCAAACTGGAATCATGTGGTGGTCGCGTACCCTGTTCTCACGCAGTTCAGCGGGAGAAACGAGCAGTAGTTCAACTGCGGAAAAACGAGCCGTATCGAGACCACATTTACTTGTTCATGATTTACGAATTTGATTGCAGATGTTATGTTTTGCCGGGAGGTGTGGTCTCGACTGCTTGCGTCTCGACCACCAATTGAAATGAATTATTCTATCGATAAAAAGTTTTTTTGGTTTTTGATCGCCCTCTCACTGTTTGGCGCGTTCATTGCCGCGCTGGTGACATCGAAATACGGTCCCGGCGTTTCGGCAGATGCCACGAAATATTTGTCCATTGCCGAAAATCTTCTGAACGGCAAAGGCTTCTTCGACCACACCGGGCGTCCGTTGTTGTGGTGGCCCCCGCTGTATCCGCTGGCGATCGCGGGCGTGAGTCGGCTCATGAGTCTCGATGTCGTTTTCGCCGGGGGCTGGCTCAACATCATCGTCTTCGTCGTGAATATTTTTCTGCACGGCGCGCTGATCTATTACGCCTTCCCCGATAAACCGCTGTATCAATATCTCGGCGGCTTGTTCATCGTCACATCAGACATGGCGATTCGCATGCAC
>CAZQES010000250.1:0-3380 GCA_964591425.1 uncultured Anaerolinea sp. | reverse complement strand
GGCGAATAAAGTTTGAGAAACAGAAGCAGACCGCGAGGTCCGAATGAAGACGCGTTGCAGCATGGGCTGTCCCGCAATATCCGCGAGAATCTTCCCCGGCAAGCGCGAGGAGGACATGCGTCCCTGAATGATTGCTACAACATTTGGTTTCATAATTTCATTGTAGGACAAATTGGCAATTTGTCCTACGCATCCTGAACCTCTGAGGGAATCGGAAGCGGAGTCACAAATCCTTTCGCATGGAATTTTTCAACATAATCATGGACAGTTTGATAATCGAGACCGACTTCCTCGGCGATGTCGAAGATAGTATGCTGACCTTCGAAGCGCATCATGATCTTTTCGATAGCGCGATTGAGCGACCAGTTATCGCGCCAATCGACCCAGAGACCGTGACCGCTGAGAAAAACGGGACCGCGGAATGTGCGCTTCGGGATGTAATTGCTGGCGTAGATGCGGATGATCTCTTCGGCAGTTTGCGCCGCGCCGACGAGCATGTCTTCGTGGATGATGTCGAGATTGTCGTCGGTGGTGTGATACTCGTCGTAGGGAAAACGGTTGAGCGAGATGCACGGCACGTTGACGCCGGGTCCGTTGATGACGCGTTCATCGTTGGCGGGGTGCGCACCAAAATCACGTTCGTCATGAGACATGTCGCGTAATACGTAATGCGTGATGCGGTCGAGTAGATGATCATGTTGACGGGTGTGATGCCATGCTATTTGATTTTGATTGCCCGTCATCTCCATGAAGATGCCGCCGCGCAGAGTCGGGATGAGCGACTCGTTGTGCGCGAGCCACGCGATCGTGCCGATGGTCTCGGGTCCAAACCAAAAGCGGACGCTCATCGAGCCAGCGGGAAGCGGATTCTCCGCAAGTCGCCGCGCCGACTCGATAGCGCTGACCACGCCCGCGCCATCGTCATTGGCTTGCATGGGATGACAAGTATGCGCCTGCACAAGGAACTCTCCTGCTTGGGGATTGGGTCCGCCTTGAGGGTGGACAACCGCAGTCGCAACTTTGAATCCCTGCTTGGGGTCGGTGATGAATTCGGATTTGATGACCGCGTGATATTTTTTATCTCGCCCCTTCGGGAGTTTATCAAACGTGTTCTTCGGTAGGCAGAATCCCCAGTCACGTTCATAATATTTGAATATCCACGGAATCGTATGCGGACGTTTCTCGTTGAAATACAAATGTGGCTGGAGTTCTTCAAAGGTCAGAACTTTATCAACTGGCAGTGAATACGAAACGATATGAAGCGGATTGTCCTTGAAGTCCACAATCCTCTCACCATCTTCCGTTTCGAGATAGGCTTCATGAATAACATATCTCTCAGGCACTTTCCACGTCCAGACGGGAGTCAGTGGCGCGTAGGTTTCGATGGTGTAATTCGATGAATCGGGCATGTACGAGCCGACGATCTCCAACGTTTTGTCGTGGTCGTCGGAGGCGAGGGTGCGGTGCAGAGGAAAAAATTCCGCGAGGATGGATTTGAGGGAGGGGTAGGGTTTCATAAAATGAAAATTGATATTAAGAATATCTTCTTGAAATTATTACTTCATCTAGAACTTCAATTAGCGCAAAAGCAATTATATGAAAGGCGTCTGCTTCTTTCTGATGTAATTTTGCTGTGATATTGCCAGTTTCCCAATTGTAAGAAGCCACATATGATTCACTTCCGACTACTTCCCAATCGAAAGCCCAATGAGCAAAGCCATTGCGTAAATCCGTAAATAACTTATTATTTAGAAAGTCTCGCGCAGATGCTAAAAGGGGATATATACCATATTGAACTTTCAATTTCTCAAACAATGGCGACCCACCCTTACAAACGAAGCGACCAATTGGTCCATCAATAATCAAGAAAGTAGGAATCCATCGCCCAAGAAACCATCCACGTGCTGTAATGGGTCTAATCTCGTCAGGTACATCATGCCAGTTTGCGCGAGCAGACATAGCAATTTGAGTAAAAAACATTTGTACAGCGTGAGCAACAATTTTTTGGTTTTTCAGATAATCTTCTAGATCCTTACAAAAAGCAGAATCTTTCATAAGGGAAAGACTCTCTTCTCGTAACTCTGTAAATGGATGATGGGAATTAGCCCATTTAGAAGAAATACCCTTGGATGTCAAATTATTAAAGGCATCTCGAAGTATTTCATCTTTCTCTGTCGCTGAATAGACTTTATCCATTCTCTACTCTCTACTTTCTATTCATCTTTCTTTATGTAATACAACAAATGCGGATCGCGCTTCATCTCGCGCGCGGTGAACTCATACACTTCATTTGCCTTCATCAATTTCACATCTGCTTCGCCGATTTTCGCAGATTTGATCACACCCGCCTGCTCCATCAACGCGCCCATCGGGTCTACTTCCGTGATAACACCTTTCTCAATGTCACGCACAAGCATCTCGAATGTATCGGTATACGTCTCCCCGTTCTCATCCGTCACTTCGCCTGTGAACTGTTTTAGGAAACGATAGTCCACACCTTTCATTTGCTCGATGTGATGGAAGAACGTCATGCTGTTCGTGTACGACAGACCGATCACCATGATCTTTCCATCAAGGTCACGCAACTTTCCAAACACCGAATTGCGTTCATACGCGCTCTTGTATCGCAGACTTCCCAGCATCGCGGCGTGTTTCCCCAAAATCGCAAATGAATAAAACGGATGAAAGACTCGTTTCGCACGCGGGTCCATCCGCACGATCTCCGTCAACGCGCCCATCTTCGACGGGGTCGTGCGCACATCCCATGGCTGTCCCTTGTTGAAATCAAAATTGAACGTCGGCATGACCAGCGTCCCCTCCGCGCCGAGCGACGCCTCCAACGCACGGATCACCGTCTGCGGCCCCCCGTCCACCTCGCCCAACGATTTATACGAACTATGGACAAGCAGAGTATCGCCCTCCGCCACGCCCAACTCCCGAAACCCTTCGACCAAATTTTCAAACGTCAACATATTCGTCTCCATGTCATTGCGAGCGCAAGTTGCGAAGCAATCTCCTCACAACAAGTGTGCTCCTCTTTTCAGGAGATTGCTTCGTCGCTCCCCTTCGTTTTCACTCAGGGTCGCTCCTCGCAATGACATCGTAAGCGTTAAGTAGTTTACCAAAATTCTTCATCCAATCCGCGCGCTCCTCCGCCGTCTTCCGCGCCAATTCTCCAATCCTCTTGAACGACCTACGATTCTTTATCGCGAAAAGAATCTTCTCCGCCAGATCATCCGCATCCCCGTCACGGAATAACCAGCCGTTGACTCCATCCTGAATCCATTCCCTATTGCCTGCGATGTCAGAGACCAAACACGGGAGCCCACTCGCCAGCGCTTCCATCAGCGTCACGGACGAACCGTCCACGTGGGAGGGCG
>CAZQES010000249.1:0-3438 GCA_964591425.1 uncultured Anaerolinea sp. | reverse complement strand
GCGATCTTTTGGGCGGCTTCGTCGGAAATCTCGGCACCGAACTTATCCTCGAACGCCATGATCAGCTCCACCAGATCCAGCGAATCAGCTTCAAGGTCCTCACGGAAGCGGGCTTCCGGCGTGATCTTCGCCTCATCAGCGCCAAGTAAATCCTTGATAATCGCCTTTACGTCGTTAAATGTGTCAGACATGACAACCTCCTCAGTGAATTTCTTCGATTGTACTCGATAGTTCAAACACAGGAACACTGCCTTATGACAAAAGTTGCGCCGATAAACCAGCGAAAAGCCGACCACATTAAAATCAATTTAGAGCAGGACGTCCGCTCTGCGTTGACGACAGGACTGGAGAACTACCACTTCGTTCACGAAGCTTTGCCCGAATTGGACTTAAACCGCCTCGATACGATGGTGAACCTGTTCGGCAAACTTTTAGCGGCGCCCATCCTCATCTCATCCATGACCGGCGGCACAGCCGAAGCCGAGACCATCAACCTGCGCCTCGCCGAAGCCGCACAAGAAATGAAGATCGCCATGGGAGTCGGGAGTCAACGCGCCGCAATAGAGAATCCCGAACAAGCCCGCACGTTTCAAGTGCGCCGCGTCGCGCCCGACATTTTGTTATTCGCCAATTTGGGTGCGGTTCAACTAAATTACGGCTACAACACTGACCACTGCCGCCGCGCCGTAGACATGATCCAAGCCGACGCGCTGATCCTTCATTTGAACCCATTACAAGAAGCCGTGCAAGATGCAGGCGATACAAACTTTGCAGGTCTTGCAAAGAAGATCGAAGGAGTGTGCAGGCAGATCGAAGTGCCTGTCATCGCAAAAGAAGTTGGATGGGGAATTTCTGAACGAACAGCAAAGTTGTTAGCCGATTGTGGAGTCAGCGCGATTGACGTTGCAGGCGCGGGTGGGACGAGTTGGTCCCAAGTGGAAATGCACCGCGCGCCCGACGAATTCACCCGTAAACTCGCCGCGACATTCGTCGGTTGGGGAATCCCAACATCAGGTTCGATTTTGAATGTGAAGAAGGCAACACCTGACATGACCATCTTCGCTAGCGGCGGCATCAAAGACGGACTCGACATCGCCAAGTGCATCGCCCTCGGTGCTACGCTAGGAGGCATGGCAGGTCAATTCCTCAAAGCCGCGGCGGTTTCGACGGAGAAAGCGGTTGAAATGATGAAGTTGACGAAGCGGCAGATCGAGGTGACAATGTTTGCTTGCGGGGTTGAAAAGTTGGGAGGTTTGAGGGTTGGAAAATTAATGCCTCAATATCTGTGACAGGAACAGTTTCGTCCTTTCTTCCTGAGGGTGATTGAAAATTTGCTCAGGGGTACCCTGCTCCACAATTTCACCTTTATCGAAAAAGAGCATCCGGTCTGCCACGGCGCGGGCAAATCCCATTTCGTGTGTCACCGCAAGGATGGTCATGCCTGATTTTGCCAGTTCCACCATCACATCCAACACTTCTTTGATCATTTCAGGGTCGAGGGCGGAGGTCGGTTCGTCGAACAACATGATCTTCGGCTGCATCGCCAGCGAGCGCGCGATCGCCACGCGCTGTTGCTGTCCGCCCGAGAGTTGACCGGGGAACTTTTGCGCCTGCTCTGGGATGCCCACGCGTTCGAGCAGTTGCATGGCTACCTCTTCCGCCTTCTGCTTCGTCCACTTGCGGACCTGAATCGGCGCTAGCACGATATTCTGCATGACCGTCAGATGCGGGAACAGATTGAATTGCTGAAAGACCATCCCCGTCTCCATGCGGATCTGCTCGATGTTGCGCACATCATGGCTCAATTCGATGCCGTCCACCACGATCTGTCCGCGTTGATGCTCTTCGAGGCGGTTGAGCGTCCGTATGAACGTGGATTTGCCCGACCCCGAGGGACCAAAGATCACGATCACCTCGCGCCGCTTCACTTCCATATTGATGCCCTTCAAGGCGTGAAAATTCCCATACCACTTGTGAACATCTTGTACTTTGATGATCGGTTCGTCTGTCATATCGTCATTTCCTCTCGCGACTATCGAGTTCCAACACCCAGCCGCTCTTCCAACCGCTGGCTCAAGTAGGACATTCCATAACTCAATACCCAGAAGATCAGCGAGATGAAAACATACACCTCGCGCTGTAAACCCAAAAACTCCGGCTGGGCAAGCACGGTCTTTGCGATGCCCACCAGATCGAGCAAGCCAACGATCGCCACCAAAGAGGTGTCCTTGAATACTGCGATGAACTGTCCGACAAGAATCGGGATGACTAATCGAAGCGCTTGCGGCAGGATGATGAAGTACATTGTCTGTGCGCCGTTCAGTCCCAGCGCGCCCGCCGCTTCAAACTGACCTTTCGGGATGGCTTGCAACCCGCCGCGTACGTTCTCTGCCAGATACGCCGCGCTGAACAGGGTAATTCCTACCATTGCGCGTATCACGCGATCAACCGTCCAGCCGGTCGGCAAAAATAGCGGCAACATCAACTGTGCCATGAACAGGATCGTGATCAGCGGAACTCCGCGCACCACTTCGATGTAGGCAATACTGAACGAGCGGATGATCGGCAATTCCGAGCGGCGCCCCAACGCCAGCAAAACGCCGAGCGGAAACGAAAACATGATGCCGACAACCGTAAGCAGGAAGGTGAGCAACAAACCGCCCCACAGGTTGGTGCGTACGATCGGGGCAATGCTGGATTCGGATTCAGATAATCCGTAGGTTAGCAGGACGATGATGGGCAATGAGATCACCCAACCTGCGATAACGCTTCTTTTCAGGACTTCGGGTCTGGCGCGTCCGATTCCCCAGCCTGCCAAGCCCGCCACAGACAAGACGATCAGCCACGTTCGCGGTTCATCGCCGAATGGAAATAAAAATGCAAGCAAAGCAGGGAGCAGGAAAAGCACGAACGCGAGACGCGCGCCTCTCGCCCAGATCGCCAATGAATTCCCGAAGAGAAAAACCAGAAATCCAAGCCAGAGCCACAACCTGCCAGCCTGCTCAATAGGATATTGACCTATGAACAAAAGGCGGGCATTGACGATAATTACATCCCATTCGGCGACATTCACTACCCAGTTGAAAAAACCTCCCAACGCCCAATAGGCGATCCATGCTCCGATCACGGTAAACAGCGCGTCGTACCATGAGCCGAACAGGTTTTTGCGCATCCAACGCAAAATGTTGGAACGCTCCGTGACGGGCGGCAGGATGGTTGCGGAATTAGCCATCTTATCGCTCCACCAACTTGATGCGCTGGTTGTACCAATTCATCAAGGCAGAGGTGACCAGGCTAAGACTCAAATACGTCACCATCACCAACGAGATCATTTCCACCGCGCGTCCTGTTTGATTCTGGATCGTGTTGGAAACGTAAAAGACATCCGGGTACCCCACGGCGATCGCGAGCGAAGAGTTCTTGACGAGATTCAAATAC
>CAZQES010000248.1:2776-3550 GCA_964591425.1 uncultured Anaerolinea sp. | reverse complement strand
ATTTGCATCAGGCGCGAATGATGGCGCTCTGAGGCTGTGGCAATGGGACGCAGCTGCACGGCAAGTGCGGGCGGCGTTTACCGTAGCGATGGTGCAGGTTGCAAACGATAATTGTCCGGGGCAGGTGGTGATCTCCGGTCACAAGCCCGCGCTCGAACGCGCCATGGTAGGGGCGAAAGCCGCGGGTGCAAAGCGCGCTGTTGCGTTGGCGGTTAGCATTGCGGCACATTCGCCCTTGATGGATTCGATCCAAGCCGAATGGAACGCGGCGGTAGACGCGTGTGCCATGAATAATCCCAAAATTCCCGTGATCAGCAACGTCCACGCCAAGCCGATGAGAACTGCCGATGAATTGCGTGCGGACATCAAAGCGCAGATGCAGTCGCGCGTGCGCTGGACTGAATCGGTGGAGGCGATGCGCGGGATGGGAATCCAGTCGTACGTCGAGGCGGGAAGCGGAGATGTGTTGCTGGGTCTCGTCAAGCGGATCGATTCATCCGCGAGTCGTTTTCCATTAGGCAAGCCTGAAGATTTCGCGGCGTTGGAATAGTAGAGTCGAAGATGACCGATATCAAAACTCGAATCGAAAATGCAAAGAAAACCATCACCGGCAACGAGTCGTTGCTCGATATGCTCGATGCTGAAGCCGCAACCTTGTTGTTGAATTGGGGCATGGACCTTGCGGGCAGGATCGCGCAAACCACGGAGGGGATCGACGATTCCTCGGCTGAGTTGAACATGGAGCCAAGACTCAAAGCATTAAGACAATTCATG
>CAZQES010000248.1:0-2766 GCA_964591425.1 uncultured Anaerolinea sp. | reverse complement strand
GGAAATATGCGGATGCTGTTGCAAGAACACAATTGAAAGATAAATTGTCGGAACACGTGAATACAATGGGTCTTGCAAATATAAAATTTCCTTCTGCGAGCGAGTTTGAAAACTTGCTGAGTTTGGGCGGCAAAACGCAGGAACAGTTGATCTTGACACTGAGAGATCGTCTACTAAAATCGGAATAGTCGAATCATGTCTAGGCGGCGGAGGATTTCTCGCACCAACGCGCTGGGAACGATTGCCGGTCTGATCGTGGTTTGTGTGTTGAGCCTCATCGCGGCGATCACGGGAATTGGTTCCGGTCTCGAAATCCCTTCACCGTCGACCCCGACCCCTGCTATTGACCAATCCTTCACCCAAATTCCTCCATCAATTGAAACACCCATTATTCTTCCAACAGTCGAACCTCAAAACGGCGCGTGGTGGGAGGTGTATTTTACGGATCGTTTTACGATTAACGACCCAACGCAATGGCAGGTCTCGGTTGCCGGGAAATTGGTCGAAAAGATCGATGCCGCGCAGAACAGTATTCACATCGCAGCATTTGAATTTGATCTCGACCCAGTGGCTGATGCCTTGATCGCGGCGCGTCAACGCGGCGTGGATGTGCGCTGGGTGACGGACGACGAGCACGGACTCGAAGCGGACGAAGAGCCCGATCGCGGACAATTCGCCAGGCTTCAAAGCGCAAGCATCGAAGTCCGCGCGGATGCTCGTTCTGCGTTGATGCACAACAAGTTCATCATTTTCGATTACCAAACCGTGTGGACAGGATCGACCAATCTCACGAATAACGCGGTCTTCAAACAAGAGAACAATGTATTGGTGATTCATTCGCCGGTGGTCGCGGCGATGTATGAAAAAGAGTTTCAGGAAATGTGGGAGGGTCAGTTCGGGCCGCGGTCACCGTCGCAATTGGCGGAACAGCTCACCGTCGTGAACGATTCGACCGTTTGGGTGGTTTTCACACCGGAGGATGGCGCACTCGAACAGGCGGTCATTCCGCTTGTCAACGCGGCGCAGTTCGAGATCCGTTTTCTGGCGTTCAGTTTCACCGACTATCCGCTCGCCAATGCAATGATCCAGCGCGCGCAGAATGGGGTCAGTGTTGCCGGAGTGTACGAACGCGTGGGGAGCGACACCGACGCGGCGGAATTCGATACGCTGTACTGTTCTGGGGTGTGGGTGCGGCGCGACGGGAACCCCAGTTTTATGCACAACAAGGTGGTTATCGTCGACCAGCGTTACGTCATCACCGGCTCGCTGAACTACTCCACCAGCGCGGAGGAGAGCAACGACGAGAATGTGATCATGATCGACAACTCCGAAATTGCCCGGCTCTACCTGCAGGAATTCGACCGAATCTGGGCACAATCCGCCGACCCGGAGCCGGGTTCTGTCATCTGTCAGTAGTCTGATAGGATAAAACTCAGTCCCCCCGTAACTGGGATGTGTTAATATACTTGTGAGGTCCTTCGGCTTATGCTCACGGCGGCATCCTTCGCGAAGCATCCTGTGGACGCCGCCGAGGCTTATACTGAGCCTGTCGAAGTGACAGAGGCCGAAACAAAAATATTAACGTATCGAGGTGATCAATGAATATGGCAAGAAACGGAAGAACTCCCACCGAAAATGCCGCGCAAGCACGCCGCGCAGATTACGATCTTTCGAACCACGGAATTGCAGGATTACGAGTTGCATATTGGAACCTTCCTACAGAGGGATTATACGAAGAGGCAGTGTATCGTGGGGAAGGGGCAACCACGGAAGGCGGTCCGCTTGTGGCACACACCGGTAAGCACACCGGCAGATCACCCAATGATAAATTTGTGGTCAAACATGTTGATTCAGAAAATAACGTTTGGTGGGGCTCGCATAACCGTCCGTTCGATGGTGAGAAGTTCGATGCACTGTACGACCGCATGACCGAATACCTCAAAGGGCGCGATGTGTTCGTGCAGGATGTGTACGCAGGCGCCGATCCGAAATTTCGGTTGAATGTGCGCTTCGTCACCGAGGAAGCGTGGCATAGCATGTTCATTCGCAACATGTTCATCCTGCCGCAGTCTACAGAAGAGATCAAAAATTTTAGACCCGGCTTCACCATCGTTGATGTGCCGAGTTTCAAAGCAGAACCGGGGCGCGATGGGACGCGTACTGAGACATTCATTTTGTTGAACTTTGAACGGAAACTGGCGATCATCGGCAACACGCAATATGCCGGTGAAATGAAGAAATCCATTTTCACCTTGTTGAATTATCTTCTGCCATTGCAGGGTGTGATGTCCATGCACTGTTCGGCGAATGTGGACCCGAACGACTCGAACGATGTGGCGTTATTCTTCGGTTTGAGTGGGACCGGCAAGACGACTCTTTCCGCCGACCCAACCCGCCGCCTGATTGGCGACGACGAACACGGCTGGAGCGACGACGGCATCTTCAACTTCGAGGGCGGATGCTACGCCAAAGTGATCGGACTCTCGGAAGCCGCCGAACCGCAAATTTACGCGACGACGCGCATGTTCGGGACGATTCTCGAAAACGTGCCGTTTGATTCGGCTTCCCGTCAGATAAATCTCAACGACGATTCGATCACCGAGAACACGCGCGCTTCCTATCCGTTGACGTTTATCGCCAATTCAGTACCTGAAAAGAAAGCGGGACACCCGAAGAACATCATCTTCCTCACATCGGACGCGTACGGCGTCATGCCGCCCATCGCGCGCTTGTCGGTGGATCAGGCGTTGTACCAGTTCATATCGG
>CAZQES010000247.1:0-3550 GCA_964591425.1 uncultured Anaerolinea sp. | reverse complement strand
CGCTGTATTTTTTGTTCGACCTCAACAAATAAACCGTTGACTTTACACCGAATTTCGACGACACGTTAACTGAACCCAACGTTTTACCCGCGGCGATTCCGAATCTTCTCGTCAACGGCGCGACGGGGATTGCGGTGGGCATGGCGACTTCGATCCCGCCTCATAATCTCGGGGAAATTGTTGACGCCCTCGTCTACATGATCGAAAAGTGGGAGAAGCTCGACGACATTGACGTCGAGCAATTGATGAAGTTCGTGCAAGGACCGGACTTCCCCACCGGCGGCTTGATCGTGCAGGAAAAAGATGAAGAGGGGATCGAAGCCGCGTACGGCTCAGGGCGCGGACGCGTCACCGTGCAAGCCAAGGCACACGTGGAAGAGATGGAGCGCGGCAAGAACCGCATCATCGTCACCGAACTGCCATACATGGTCAACAAGTCGAGTCTCATCGAGCGCATCGCGGACTTGGCGCGCGAAGGCTATCTCGAAGGCTTGTCTGACCTACGCGATGAGTCGGATCGTCAGGGCATGCGCATCGTGCTGGAGATGACGAAGAACGCCGATCCCGATGTCGTTCTGCGCGACCTGTACAAACGCACACCGATGCAGACCACGTTCAGCATTAACTTGCTCGCGCTCGTGGATGGCGAGCCGCGCACGTTGACGTTGAAGCAGGCACTACGCGTCTACGTGGAACACAGGCTGAACGTCATCAAAAGACGCGCTGAATTCGATCTGGCAAAAGCCAAAGCGCGGGCGCACATCCTTGAGGGATATTTAGTCGCATTGAAGAATCTCGATGAAGTCATCAACATCATCCGCTCCGCCTCGGACGTGGATGTGGCGCGCGCCAAACTGATGAAGCGGTTCAAACTGTCGGAGTTACAGGCGACCGCCATCCTTGACCTGCAACTACGCAGGCTCGCCGCGCTCGAACGCAAGAAGATCGAAACCGAATACAAGGAAGTGAGCGGCATCATCAAAGAGTTGACGGCGTTGTTGAAATCGCCGAAGTTGATGCGCGGCGTTGTCGCGGATGAACTGCTGAAAGTGAAAGCGCAATACGGCGACCGACGCCGCACGCAGATCGTGAACCTGTCGAAATCGAAAGACGGCAAACCCTCGAAGTCGTTGACCGCACGCGACCTGCCCGACCAGCAAGTGTGGATCGGCGTAACCGACGAGGGCTTGGTTTCCCGCACTGCCGACGACAAGCAACCGAAACACTCCGGCAACGACGCGCCGCGCTGGCTCGTGAAAGCCGCAACAACCGACACGGTGTATTTCGTCGCGAAGTCGGGACGCGCCGCGGCGGTGGCAGTGCATATCATCCCGCAAGCCGAGAAGTTATCGCAAGGTTCGATGTTCTACAAGGTCTCACCGTTGCAGGAGACCGATTCACTCGCGGCGGTGTTCGCCCTGCCTTCGAGAAAATCGGCATTGCCCGAAGAGACTTGCGTGCTCACCACAACAAGATTCGGAATGATCAAGAAGAGTCTGATCAGTGAATTGCCGGGACCCTCTTCACAGACATTTGCATTGGTCAAAGTGAATGAAGGCGACCGCTTGATCTCGGTCGGATTAACCGACGGCAAGAAGAAGGATATTTTCCTTGTCACCGCGCTGGGCATGGCGATCCGCTTCAAGGAAGACGACGTGCGCCCGATGGGGCTGGTCGCGGCGGGCGTGAACGGCATGAAATTGGACGATAAAGATGAAGTGGTCGGCGCGGAAGTTTTGCCTTCGGAAGGTGAAGTGTTCCTGCTCACGAACGATGGCAAAGCCAAACGCGTGGAAGAAAAAGACTTCCCTGTGCAGGGACGGTACGGCAAGGGTGTGATCGCGTGGGAATTGCCCGAGAAGGAAAAACTCGTTGGCGTTGTCACTGGCAAACCGAATCACATGGCGACGATTCACTTGAGCAAGGGCGCGCCCAAGTCCACGCGGCTCGACGCGGCTGGCTTGCGCAAACGCGCCGCGACGAAGGGCGATGTGGTTGTTGAAGTGAAACCCGGCGAAGAGGTGGTGTCGGTCAATGTAGCGTGGGAGGCGGAGAGGTTTGTAAGTGAAAAGAAAGAGGAAAGTGGAAAGAAAGTTGGGAAGAAAGCCAAGCCTGCAAAGAAGTCGGCGGCTTCAAAGACAAAGTCCCCGAAGGGGAAGAAGGTCGCGGCAAGGAAATCTTCGGCGAAGGCAAAGAAGCCGGTAAAGAAATCAAAGCCTGCGAAGACAAAATCCTCGAAGGGCAAAAAGAAGAAATAGGTATAACCACGTAGGGACACAGCGAAACGGGAGATCGTCAAAGCCGTTGCGCGACTCGCTGTGTCCCTACCTGACTTGACGATACCACTTGCGCGGGGTATGATGTAGTCACATAGGTGACCACATGAAGAAAAGGAAGCAACCGAAAACAGAAGAGATCGGCATCCGTGAGCTGAAAAGCCGCGCGTCGGAAGTTGTCCGTGCGGTGAAGGAGGAACGCGCCCGCTACGTGGTCACTCAACGCGGGAAACCTGTCGCGGTGATCGTCCCGATGGATGCTGTCCCGCCTGAAAAAGATTCTCCTGATGATGCATGGGAACGGCTTCTGAAACTACGCGATGAGTTAGGCAAGGGCTGGCAAAGTGAAAAAAGCGCAGTCGAGATCCTTTCGGAAATGCGGCGATGACTTCCCTCTTTACTGTAGATGCAAGTGTGTTTGTGAACGCGTTCATTCCGACCGAGGAAGGTAGCGACAAAAGCCTTGCCTTCATCACAAGGCTTCGAACTGAACAGGCGCATATCATTCAGCCCTCGTTGTTTATCCCGGAAGTGATTGCTTCCGTGGCTCGTAAAAAGAACGATGCTGAACGTGCTCTCGCACTGGCACAAGATCTCAGAAAATTTGCAAACCTCACACTAGTCACTCTTGATGAAAATCTCGCCGATTATGCCAGCGAAGTTGCGGCCAATCATCGCCTGCGCGGCAGTGACGCGGTCTACGCCGCGGTGGCGTTACGGTTTGGGACGGAATTGATCACGCTCGACAAAGAACAGTTGGAACGATTGCCAAAAGTGCTGTCGGTACGAGCGCCGAAGTAACGGGCAAGGCACAAAATAACAAAGAGATATCCGCTTGAAACTTTCTTTGATCCTCACCCAGGCACTTACGCTCGTGCTGATCATCAGCGCGTGCGGCGCGCGTAGTGAAACCGAGGCTGCACCCACCATCAACGCGGCGGATCTGCAAAGCACGGTCGTCTCGGCTGGCTCCACGCTGGTGGCAGAGACTCAAGCCGCCATCCCGACTTCCACGATTCCACCGACAGCCTCGCTGACGAATACACCGGCATTCACAGCGACTATACCGCCCCTGCCAACCCTCGGAGCGACTTTCACTGCAAGCCCGATCCCGAATCCCAATGCGGGAGACCCGTGCATTACCAATCCCCTGCCAGCCAGCCTGACGGGAGAGATGATCAAGATCCGCATCGATAACCCGACCAAGGCGGCGATCAATCTCACGGTCTATTTACAGAGCGGCAACCCGCAGGGCATCTGCGGTTATCGCGGCT
>CAZQES010000246.1:0-3581 GCA_964591425.1 uncultured Anaerolinea sp. | reverse complement strand
AGAGGTCGTAGGTTCGAGCCCTATCTCGCCCACTGGGTTCGTAGACAGGTAGACACGTAAACAAGTAAAATAGAAACGCGATGACCGAGACGAGTATGTGGTCGAATCCCTGACAGGGAGAAGAGGTCAAGATTGAGAATCTCTTCAAGGGAAAGCCACAGAAAACCACTCGCGAGCGTTGAATTGAAAAGTGATCAGTGTGATCGTCAACAGTGATCAGTGAGTAGATGAAACGGATGGCTCCGTTAGAGGCTTAAGAGATATTCCAAATTTGGTCTCGATACGGCAGACAAGCGCCGCCAACTCGACCACAGAGGAATAATTCGGGTGGAACCGCGTGAATTAAATTCTCGCCCCGTGTTTGGGTGAGTTTTTTTGTTTAAACACAAAGGACACGAAGTACACAAAGTTTTTTTCTTCGTGACCTTTGTGTCCTTCGTGTGAATATAGAAAGGAAGTGAAAATGTCGCAACAAGTTCAGGAAAAATACGAAGAGTCGAATCTCTATAAGATTCGCCACTCTGCCGCGCACGTGATGGCGCAGGCTGTGATGGAGATGTTCCCCGATGGGAAGATCACCATCGGTCCGCCGGTGGAGAACGGCTTCTATTACGATTTCGATCTGCCGCGCAACCTCACGCCGGAGGATCTGGAAGCCATCGAAAAGCGGATGAGGCAGATCGTGCAAGGTAAACACGAGTTTAAGAAAACGGTCATCTCGGCGGACGAGGCGAAGAAGGTTTTTGCGAATCAGCCCTACAAGTTGGAGTTGATCGAGGGACTCGAAAAGGGCGGGCTGGATGAATACGGGAATCCGCTCAAAGAGAAGCCTGAGATCTCGATCTACCAGCACGATACGTTCGTGGACTTGTGCCGCGGTCCGCACGTGGCGAACACGAAGGAGATCAAGCAGGACGCGTTCAAGTTGATGTCCATTGCGGGTGCGTATTGGCGCGGCGACGAGAAGAACAAGCAGTTGCAGCGCGTCTACGGCACGGCGTGGGAGAGCAAGAAACAACTCGAAGAATACCTGCACCAACTCGAAGAGGCGAAGAAGCGTGATCACCGCAAACTCGGCAAAGAGTTGGAAATCTACATGTTCGATGACGAGATCGGTCCCGGCTTGCCGTTGTTCCTGCCGAATGGCGGCGTCATGATCGAAGAGTTGGAAAAACTTGCCAAAGAGATGGAAGACAAGGCAGGCTATGTACGCGTCCGCACGCCGAACCTGACGAAGGAAGACCTGTTCATCCGTTCGGGACACCTGCCCTACTATGCGGAGAGCATGTACCCTCCGATGGAACTCGAAGGTGTGAAGTATTACGTCAAGCCGATGAACTGCCCGATGCACCACAAGATCTTTGCATCGAAGGGACGTTCGTACCGAGACTTGCCGCTTCGCCTCGCAGAATACGGGACAGTGTATCGCTATGAGAAATCAGGCGAGTTGTTCGGCTTGATGCGCGTTCGGTCCTTGCAGATGAACGACGCGCACATGTACGTGACGGAGGATCAGTTCGAGCAGGAGTTCCTCGGCGTGGTTGACCTGTATCTCAAATATTTCGAGTTGTTCGGCATCGAGAAGTACGTGATGCGCCTGTCACTCCACAGCAAGGCAGGGCTTGGCAAGAAGTATGTGGACAACGAACGCTTGTGGATCAAAACGGAAGACATGGTCCGCCGCGCCATGCAGAATGGAAATGTACCTTACGTGGAAGCCGAAGACGAAGCCGCGTTCTACGGTCCAAAAATCGATGTTCAGATCTGGAGCGTGATCGGGCGCGAGTTTTCGCTCGCCACGAATCAAGTGGACTTTGCCCAACCCGCCCGTTTTGATTTGAAATACACGAACAAGGACGGGCAGGACGAAATGCCGCTGTGCATTCACCGCGCGCCACTCTCCACGCACGAGCGTTTGATCGGCTTTCTGCTCGAGCATTACGGCGGCAACTTCCCTGTGTGGCTTTCGCCGGAACAAGTGCGCGTGATCTCCATCACGGACAATCAAAACGAGTACGTCGAAAATATCGCCAAACAACTGCGCGAAAATGGCATCCGCGCCCATGCCGACATCAGCGCGCAACGCATGAATGCCAAGATCCGCTCGGCGCAATTGATGAAGGTTCCGTACATGCTGGTTGTTGGAGAACATGAAATGAAGGCAGAGCAGGTATCCTTGCGCGCACGCGACGGGAGTCAGCAGAATAATATTCCGCTGGGCGAGTTCATCGCTCGGGTAAAGGACAAAATTGCGAAGAGGGCGAAGGAGTTGTAGTTCGCGTGTCATTGCGAGCGAGTGAAACGAGCGAAGCAATCTCCTTGTCAAGCGGGAGATTGCTTCGTCAGCCCTTCGGGCTTCCTCGCAATGACAAACCGCGCTTTATTGACGATTCCCCGACGGGCGTGGTATCATTCGCCCACCAAAAACCAGCCGATGGCTGGATTTATCGTGTAAATAGGAGAAGCATATCAGCGCCACAGATTTTCGAGTCAATGAAGGCATTCGGGTTCCCGAAGTCCGCCTGATCGGTCCCAACGGCGAAAACGTCGGTGTGGTTTCGATGAAACAAGCGTTGCAGATCGCCCGCGATGCCGAAATGGATGTTGTGGAGGTCTCTCCCAACGCTACTCCCCCCGTTTGCCGAGTGATGGATTTTGGCAAGTTCATTTATGAACGCGCCAAAAAGGAACGCGAAGCCAAAAAATCGCAGACGAAGATCGAGGTTAAGGAAATCCGCCTGCGACCCAAAACGAATGAAGCGCACCGCGGTTTTAAAGTGGACGACGCCCGCCGCTGGTTATTGGCCGGCAACAAGGTCCGTGTGACGATCAAATTTCGCGGACGCGAGATGGATTACCCCGAGATCGCGCTCGAAGACCTGAAGGAGATCGCCGCGTCGCTGGCGGACGTGAGCGTGGTGGAGGCGGCGCCTCAAATGGAAGGGCGAACGATGCTCGTGGTGCTGGCACCCAGCAAAGGCGGCGCGAAAAAGAAAGAGAAGGCGGAGCAAGCCTCCCCTGAGAAAGAAGCGCAAGCATAGGAATGCGGACTTAAGTCCGCGATCCTGTAGTCCTCAGACCTGGAAAAAGTCCGCGGGCGAAAGTCTTGTCCGCGGTTTTTATTGCAAATTTTTGAAAGGAGATATAGCGAATGCCTCGCAAAGCAAAGGCTAAGGGCAAGTTGAAACTCAAGACCCATAAGGCAACCTCGAAGCGTTTTCGGCTGACGGGTTCGGGCAAACTCATGCGCACCAAAGGCGGCAAGAGTCACTTGCGCCGAAACACGTCGAAGCGCACAAAGGCACAGTTGAGTGAAATGCAGGATGTGAAGGGTCGCAAGATCATCAAGCGCATCAAGCGCCTCGCGCCGAATATGTAGTAAGGCGGATTAACAATCCGCCCCACGTTGTATCAATTTTTAGTTGCGGCTTTCGGGTGTACACAACTGTCACGCCAATAACGTGACGACGCCCGCGAGTTTGCAGGAGAGTAGAACATGAGAGTTAAAGGTGGACCTCAGGGGCACAAACGTCATAAGAAAGTTTTGAAGATCACGAAGGGACAGCGCGGCGCAAAGAACC
>CAZQES010000245.1:745-3606 GCA_964591425.1 uncultured Anaerolinea sp. | reverse complement strand
GCGAGGAGCGTTCTTTGCGACGAAGCAATCTCATGATACTAGGGAATTGATTCGCCATTTCGTAGCTCGCAATGACATCTGTTACTTCTCATTCCAATTCACTGGGAACACCACGTACACAAAACGCGTCCAGTTCGGCGTCCCAAAAGTGATGCTCGAACCTTTCGGGATGTAGATCACATCGCCGGTCTTGCCGCGCACCTGCTCGCTCCCACGCGTGATCACGAGTTCGCCTTCAAGCACAATGTCTATCTCGTCGTACGTCAGCGTCCATTGCATCTCGCCCTGATCGAGCGACATGTATCCCGCGCCGATCGGCGACCGGTCCTGCGTCACGACCACATCCTTGAGCCAGACGTGCATGCCCGGCGTGGTCTTGCCTTCGGTGAACTGCTCCATCTGCACATTCGCCATCTTGACAACTTTCAACGGCGGCAGATTCGTGACAGTGGACGCGTCGCTTCGCGCCAAGTGGACGCCTGATTCAGTTTCCCGAATCATTTTCACGCCCAAAGCGAACGCAACATCCTCCGCTTCGTGAGTGACGATATCGTCAGGCGCAAGCAAGAGCGGACCCGCGCGTTCGTGCGCGAGACGGCGAATATCCTCCGCAGTAAATAATTGACGCGGCATGAGGAGGTAGACAGGTATACATGTAAACAGGAACACACGTTATGTGTGCATCCATGTTCACTTGTCTACTTGTGTACTTGTTTACCTGTCTACTTTATTTTTCTTTTCCGCGCCCGCCGAACGCGCCTTTGCTGTTCTGCGGCAGGATCATCTCCACATCGCCGTGCGGGCGTGGAATCACGTGTACCGACGCGAGTTCACCCACGCGTTTGGCGGCGGCGGCACCGGCGTCCGTGGCGGCTTTCACCGCACCGACGTCACCGCGCACCATCACGGTCACATATCCGCCGCCGACATATTCACTGCCGATCAGCGTTACATTTGCGGCTTTGACCATGGCATCGGCGGCTTCGATCGCGCCGACTAAACCTTTGGTCTCTACCATTCCTAGGGCTATCATTGCAACATCTACGGGCATGGCTTACTTCTCCTTTTGAAATAAGGTTTGTTTCTCCGATTAGACATCGGATGTCAGAGATTGAAATGGATTCAATTCCTGAGATCTGAGGTCTAATGTTTCAAGTGTCATTGCGAGACCCCGAAGGGGTCGTGGCTATCTCGACGCACCACCCGACAATTGTTTGAAAGGTAGGCGAGATTGCTTCGTCGCAACCCCGAATAGCATTGGGGCAGGAGAGCAAAACCGCTCCTCGCAATGACACAGTTGTAATTATTTTTTCAACTCCAACAACACCTTCCTCACGATCTCCTCCACCTGTGGGTTAGCCGAATTTGGTACCGCCGAACCAGCTCCACCCGTAAACATGCCGCGTTGCGTCTGAGTGTCTGTGGAACCGGGCATAAATGCCGCGTCCGGCGCGGTGCGGATCTCATAAGCCAGTCTCTTCACATTATACATGTGATGCACAGTGATATTGTCGCCTGTGATCGCGCCGCCGACTCCGCCGGAGCCGAGGGTCATCGAAGGCATCAATCCGGTCGTAAAACCAGTCGTGCCGAGCGTGCCAAAGGTATTAGCCACGATGCGGAAAACAGGCTTCTCCAAGCCGAACTGCATGATGACATTTTCATCGCGCGCATGGATGACGAGCGAATGTCCGCGCCCGCCGTAGTTGATCAACTCTAACGAGCGTTCACAACCTGCTTCCCACCCGTCTGCTTCGTACCAACCAAGGACGGTGGTGAGTTTTTCGCCGGAGAGAGGCTCGTCGCGCCCGACGCTGTTGAGTCTCACAACTAGAATCCTCGCCCAATCGGGGACGCTGAATCCATACATCTGCGCGAGTTGTTGGGGACTCTTCCCAACACCTTTCGGGTTTGGCAAATGGCCGACGAACAAATTCCTGGCGAGGATCTGTTTGATCTTATCGTCAACAAAATACGCGCCTTCGGCTTTCATCAATTCTTCGAGTTGCGCGGCGATGGGGCGGTCTGCAACGACGGCTTGTTCGGTGGCGCAAATCACAGAATGGTCGAATGCCTTCGAAGCGACGATGTATTTCGCGGCGCGTGGAATATCGGCTGAACGATCCACATACGCGGGGACGTTGCCGGGTCCCACACCGTAGGCAGGTTTGCCGACCGAATGAGCGGCGCGCACCATATCCGAGCCGCCTGTGGCAAGGATCAGTGCGACGTATTTGTGCTTCATCAATTCCTGCGTGCCGGGCAGGGTCACTTTCGTCATGCACGAGATAAGTCCCTTCGGCATCCCAGCCCGCTCCCCTGCTTCCGCCATGATGCGGATCGTCTCTGCACAGCATTTCGCCGCGAACGGATGCGGCGCGACCACAATCGCGTTCTTCGCTTTGACCGCGATCAAGGTTTTGAACATCGTTGTGGATGTGGGGTTCGTGGAGGGCGTCAACGCCGCGACAACACCCATGGGCCACGCAATATCGTACGTCCGCTTGGAAGGGTCACTGCGAATGACACCGACGGTTGGAATGTCTTTAATGGCTTCCCACAATAATTGCGACGACAATAAGTTCTTGAGCGTCTTGTGCTCAGGTACGCCATAACCTGTCTCTTCGCTTGCCATTTTGCCAAGCGTCACTGCCGCATCTGCTGCGGCTTGCGCCATTGCCGCGCAGATGCGATCCACTTCGGCTTGGGTGGCGTGGAGGAATTTCCGCTGTGCTTCACGCGCTTGCACTGCCAGCGTGCGGGCTTCCTGAATGGATTGAAGGTCGTTGTCAAAATCGGTCATAAAAACTCATTCCTTCGTCATTGCGAGGAGGCGATAGCCGACGAAGCAATCTCCAACA
>CAZQES010000245.1:0-735 GCA_964591425.1 uncultured Anaerolinea sp. | reverse complement strand
CGCAATGACGGGTGGGGTTAATAGTTGATCGGATTACTCGCTACCTCTAACACTTTATTTTGAAATGCGGTCGCCGCGGCTTTGCAGGCGGGTTGGTCGCCTGTGAGCATTACGCCCATGTAGTTTGTTTCAGAGGGCGGCATGGTCAACGCGACGATGCTCACATCCGCAGATTTTAGCGCGGCGTCGAGCGCGACCAAACCTTCGTTCGGTGTCGCGACAAGGTACGCAATCGGCGAACCAGCAGGGATATTACAAACTTGCGAGAGATACGTTCCTGTTCGTGAGATCACGTGTGGAAAGAATGCGATCGAGTCATCATCGTTTGCCGAATACCAGATGGCTTGCGTCTTGATGTAATTGACCGCGGCATTCAACCCGGCTCGGACCTCCGCTGGGTCTGGTCCAGCCAAAATAGCCATGATCTCGCCTGACCATTTCCCCGACGTGTGCTTCGCGCCTGCGTAAAACGACTTGGCATACACCACTTCGACATTTGCCATCTTCGTCGCTTCGTCAATGGCGGTGTACGTGGCATCGTCGTTATCCACGCTGAGGAGGCCGATGGAACGCTGGTCGTCACGGAGCTTGAGATGTTCCGCGAAGTTACGATCCACTTGTGGGATCAGTTGCACTGCGAGCGGAGTTCCGTATAGAGGGTCGAGGATTGCCATTTTCTAGTCCTTCGTCATTGCGAGGGCGGTGCTCTTTCGCCCGAAGCAATCTCCTTCGTCG
>CAZQES010000244.1:0-3615 GCA_964591425.1 uncultured Anaerolinea sp. | reverse complement strand
GGCGGTGATGGCGTGCATCCCCGCGTTCAGCGCGGCTCTCACGTGGTCAATGGCTGGCTGACCTGTTTCGTAATTGACAGGCGAGTTTTCAAACATCACGTCGGCTCGAGAATGTTGAATAACTGCCAAAGAGTCTTGCAGAGGAAAGATGGGTTCTTTGCTTTCGACGAGTTCGAGGGCTTTGGCAACATCAAATCCATCAGGGTTCACTGCAAAGCCGTGCCGTCCCGTCGCAATGCCGGTGACTGAATACGTGATGTCGTATTTTAATTTCAACGCGTCGCGCTTGCGTTCGAGCAATCGCACCAATGAACGTGCAACATTGCCGAAGCCGATGAAGCAAAGTTTGAAGTGCATGTTAAAAACTCCAATCAGATTTACGCAATACGCTGTACGAATAAAACCTACTGCGTATTGCGTACTGCGTAATCCGTATAAACGTGTTTACCTGTGTACTTGTTTACCTGTATACCTGTTTCCGTGTTTACAACGGGGGCCACGGCATTGCGCGGCGGTCGCGCGGCTGGCGGGGAAAGATTCCACGCTGGAGGATCGAGTCGGCGCGGGCGCATAGCGCGGAGATCTCGCGCGGGGTGAGATAACTTTCCAATTGGCGAAGCAGGCTGGAGGGCAGAGAGAGGCGGGAGAGCAAGTCGTCGGGAATTTTTTGCCCACCGAAATCCCACAACACCGTGCGAAGTTTGTCGTCTTCGTGAAAACAGATCCCGTGATCTATCGCGAAGAGTTTACGCGTTTCATTTTCAAAGAACACGTGACCGCCCTTGCGATCCGCATTGTTGACGAGCAGGTCGAACAACACGACGGGCTTGAGCAGTTGCTTGTCTTCCTCTGTAAAATTGAAGTAGTGATATTCGGGATCGTACTCGATATATTGCTGGATCGAGCCCGCGCCGTAGGGACCGTCATCGCGCAACGCTGTGAAAGGGACGATGTGAAGGCCGAGCGATTCGCTCACAAGATACGCCGCCACCTCGCGCTGAGCAAGAGATTGTTCAGGAAAATCCCACAGTGGTTGCTCGCCGCGGCTCGGCTTGTAAACAGCGGGATAGGTTTTATCTTCGAATGTGATTTCGACAAGAAACGTGTAATTCGAGCCAAGCATGAACTGACCTTTGAGTTGAAGGTCGCCGTGTTGGAGGGCATGTTGAAGTTGGGAGAATGACTCGCTCATTGAAAAAGCCACAGCGTGCGCAGAGTCCTTTGAGAAAATCTCATATGCTCTGTGACCTCAGTGGCAGGCGCTTAATGAAAATGCCCGTTCTTCTTGGGACAAAAATGCCCCTCGGGTTCCTCGGGCTGACCACACTGCGGACAGATCGGGCGTCCGCGCGAGACGACTTCCATGCCCCAGCGTGCCAGCATCCGCACCTGGGTGCGCGTCGCCCAAAAGCGGATGACTGCCGCCGTTTCGGGATCATCTTCTTCCGTGAGGATTTCCTTCGCGAACAACACCACGAGGTCACGATCCTTGTCGTAGCCGAGCCCAATTTCACCGACGCGGAAGAGCGGGTCAACGGGAGGGTTGATGCGCATTACTTCCTCCACATAATCGCCGGAGGCTTCGGGGAGATTCGGGTTCTGCTCGTTGATCTGCCCGAGGAACTGCTCCACGCCGATGGCGAGCGAGTGCAACTGCGCTTTCTCGATGATGATGGTGATCGTGCGTTGGTCTTGATATGCTTGAACATAAAACACACGCTGACCGGGCTTGCCGATGGCGTCAGCGGTGATGTGGTCGCAAGGGTCAACGTCGATTTCAAAACGGGGCATAAATTTAGTATACCATTTCAAATGTCATTGCGAGCGACCGCTAGGGAGCGAAGCAATCTCAAACCATTCGAGTGGATTGCTTCGTCGCAGCTAGCGCTCCCCCCGCACCTGCGGTTCGGGGCGTCGCAACGACATGATACAAAGTATAATTTCGACATCCAACCAAAGGAGAGTCGCCATGTACGATAAAAAGAAACTCGATGAATTGAGGAACCAACTCGAACACTGGGAGGAAACTTCATTGAGCAAGGCGCTCGCGTCATTGCCTGAACGCGTGGAAGAATTCATCACGACATCCTCTGAACCGGTCAACCGACTCTACACCCCACTGGATGTGGCGGATAATGACTACGCTTCTTCACTCGGACTTCCGGGTGAGTACCCCTTCACGCGCGGAGTCCACCCCACGCTTCATCGCTCCAAACTGTGGACGATGCGCATGTTCGCCGGTTTCGGCACCGCCGAGGAAACGAACGCGCGCTTCAAGTATTTGCTCGAGCAGGGACAAACGGGTTTATCGGTTGCCTTCGATCTGGCGACTTTGATGGGCTACGACACCGACCAGCCCGAAGCGCTGGGTGAATTCGGTAAATGCGGCGTGGCGGTCTCTTCGTTGAAAGATATGGAAATCCTCTTCGATGGGATTCCCTTCGACAAAGTGTCCACGAGCATGACGATCAACTCGCCCGCCGCGATCACGTGGGCAATGTACCTCGCCGCGGCAGAGAATCGCGGCGTGAGGCTCGATCAACTGCGCGGCACGATTCAAAACGACATCCTCAAGGAATTCATCGCACAAAAAGAATTCATCTTCCCGCCCGAACCTTCAATGCGGCTCGTAGTGGACACGATGGAGTTCGGCTCGCTGAAAGTCCCGCAATGGAACACGATCTCGATCAGCGGATATCACATCCGTGAAGCGGGCTCCACCGCCGCGCAAGAGTTAGCATTTACATTAGGCGATGGACTCGAATACGTGCGCTGGGGAATCGCCCGCGGCATGGACGTGGACGAGTTCGCGCCGCGCCTTTCCTTCTTCTTCAACGCGCACAACGACTTCTTCGAAGAGATCGCCAAATATCGCGCCGCGCGTCGCATTTGGGCGCGTGAAATGCGCGAGACATTCAGGGCGAAGAATCCACGCTCGTGGTTGTGCCGATTCCACACGCAGACGGCGGGAGTGAGTCTCACCGCGCAACAACCAGAGAACAACGTTGTACGTGTTGCGATCCAAGCCTTAGCCGCGGTGTTGGGCGGAACGCAATCACTTCACACAAATTCACTCGATGAAGCGCTGGCGCTTCCCTCCGAACATGCGGTGACGATCGCGCTCCGCACGCAACAGATCATTGCTGAAGAATCGGGTGTGACGAATACGGTGGATCCGTTGGGAGGCAGTTTCTTCGTCGAGGCGATGACAGACCGAATGGAGAAAGAGGCGTATGATTATTTCCGTCGAGTCGAAGAGTTGGGCGGAGTGATTCCCGCCATCGAAAAAGGATTCTTCCAAAGCGAGATCTCCGACGCGGCATATCGCTATCAGCGCGAGATCGATTCAGGCATCCGCAAGATCGTCGGCGTGAACGCCTACGCGGAAAAGAAACCGCTGACCATCCCCATCCTTGAGATGGACCCGCAAGGATACGCGAGACAGGTCAAACGTCTCGAAGAGTTGCGCAAGACGCGCGACAACGGACGCGTCGGTCAAACATTGGATCGCCTGCGCATCGCCCTCGAAGGGACAGAGAACACCATGCCCCACATCATGGAGGCTGTCCACGCGTACGCCACGCTGGGCGAGATCATTCAAGTGATGAAGGACGT
>CAZQES010000243.1:0-3645 GCA_964591425.1 uncultured Anaerolinea sp. | reverse complement strand
CCCGGCAGGGTTCAACCCAACTCGATATTCAAACGGACGCGTTTCTTTTGGAATGCCAACGATCATATTATCTCCATGAATTTGTAGGGGCGGAGCATGCTCCGCCCCTACCCCAACGTAATGTAAATCGTATCAAAAATAATCTGCGGAACAACCTCAAACGAATACGGCATGTGGACTCGCTCGTACAATCCATGCGCGTCGTTCCCGAACGGACCGATGTTGACCACGGGGCATCCCAGCGCGCGGATATTTTCCAGTTTAATAGAATCCATCGGATAATACAACGTGTCTTTCTTGTCGCTCATTCCGAACAACGGCATATTCTTTTTCAGCGAATCAATTTCAATACCATCATCCAAGCGTACATAACTCAAATCGGAAATGTACGGGTAAAAGCCGCGCAACTGAATCTGCTCGCCTGATTTTTCTAGCAAGGACTTCACCGCCAGCGTAAATTCATTCTCCTCCGGCTGAACAGACGGGTAATACGGCGGCGAGAAAAATGTGATGACCGCGGGTCCGCTGATCTGCGCCACCTTCACCAACTCCGCGACGACCTTACAACTCAACTCACGTCCGTCTTTCGCGGCAACGGAGAATTCTTCGGTTTTTGCTCTCAACCAATCCGAAAAATCCTTGTCTTTGTTTGTCGCTTCCCAACAATTTTTTGCTTCTTGAAAAATCATTTCGTAAGTCAAAATAAAACTCGCCCAATCGGGCGGAGGTTGCGCCTGTCCGCCTTTGGAACTGAATTCGGCAAATGAGGTGTCAATGCGCGCGAACACCGCCTCGAGCGCGGCGGACTCGGCATCCTTCATTTTGTGCATCGCCTGATCAGGAGTCATCGCGAGCGTCAGCCAGTTGACGTAGACAAACGCTTCGCCCGCAGTCTCCACGTTGTATGACGGCTTGAGGTCGCGCATCTGTAAAGCAACAGGCGGAGGTGCAACTTCAGTGATTTCATCCCCTCCTAACATTCCTTGCCATGTATCAATCCATTCGGGGTTGAGGTTGATGCGGCTGACCAATTCCGCCGCGATGTGTGACGCATCCACGCCGCGGAAAATTTCGCCGACGTGCGTTCGCACGCCGAGAATATAAAATGATGGAAGCAATTTTCCGATCGTGCCAGAATAAACGAAACGAGCATCTTGATTCGAATCGCGCGGCGCGGCGTAATCCGTGTTGATGACACCGAGATAGGACAGGTTTTCCCGCTCGCGGAGTTTGAGCAGTTCGGGCACAGCGGAGACAATCCCCGCAGACTCGGTCTCTTCATCGGGGCAAGACAGAAAGAGCAGATTGCCTTTCAATTCGTCAATCAGCCGCCGACCGTTTTCCCGCGTCCGCGTGAACTCGCGCATCACCGCCATGTTGACCGAAACACCGGACTTCATGTCCACAGAGCCGCGCCCGAACATCCACTCGCCGGATTCCAAAGCATGAAACGCCGATTCTTCCGAATGATCCAACTCACCAGCCTGCTGTTTCTGCTCAAGCATGTTTTTCATCGCGGAAGCAAGTTCGTCAGGCTGAAACGCAAGGTTGGAATCGCCAAGCCGCGCAAAATCCTCCACGCCGACCGTGTCGAAGTGACTCATCAAAATGATCGTGTTGCCTGTGTTGTTTGGGTGTTTACTTTTTAACAAACAGACAACATTTTTCCGCCCATCTTCCGTGTTCCAAAAAACCGATTGAAGAGAATCGCTGTCAACCGCGAGCAATTCGTGGATCTTTTCCGCACATCGGTTCTCCCCCTCTTCATTCGGGCTGATGCTGGGAATCGCCACCAGCGCCTTCGTCAGTTGGCGAACAGTGTCAAACCAGTGATTGGATTTCTGGATCATCACTTGAATTGTACCGAACTTTTATCTCTGCCCCAGTTATGAATATCCCCTAAAATTATAACTTTTATCAAGATTGTCTGACGCCTCTCACCTCCTTCCAATACCTCAGCAATCCATCCGCGCTCATGCGAGCGAGCAAAACAGTGCCAAAGTGTCTTTCAAATAAGTGCTATAATTTCGGAAAACAGAGGTAGCCAATGACCACAGTCTCCTTGGATGAAAAACAGTTCAAAGTTTTACTCAAACAAACCCTGATCGAGTTGTTCGAGGAACGCCGCGATATATTCTCTGATATCGTTGCCGAGGCTCTCGAAGATATTGGGCTTGCCAGCGCGATCCGCGAAGGGCGCAAGAACGATTTTATGAGCAAGGAAGAAGTTCAAGCGATTCTTGGGGGGTAACATGAAGGCTCTGTTCGAAAAAAGTTTTGGGCGCGACCTCAAAAAGATAAAGGACAAACGCTTGCTTAGGCAAGCACAGGAGGCAATTGAACAAGTGGAATCCGCCTCATCACTAAACGATGTTCCGAATTTGAAGAAATTGCAAGGGTTTGATACGTACTATAGGATTCGAGTTGGCGACTATCGAATCGGGATCGAACTTTCGGAAGGGAAGGTCATTTTTGTCTGCGTCTTAAACCGCAAGGACATATATCGCTACTTTCCGTAAAATCATCTTCATTATCCCCCGCTCCTCACCTTCTTCCAATACCTCAATAGCCCGTCCGCGCTCATGCCGAGGGGATTGGCAAGCTCGTAGACTTTCACCACTTCCTCACTCAGCCCAACTGATTTGCCTTCATCGAGAATCCAACGCGTAAAACTCTCGCGCAACTCTTCAACTGAAGGTTCGTTCTTCATCACCTTCTCCAGCCAGCGCGCGGCGGAGTCGAGCCCTTTTTCCACTTCGTGGAGTTGCCAATCTACATCATCGAAAATGCCGAAGTGAGTTGGTGCTAGTCGCGCAGGCTTGAGCGCGCGCAGTTTAGCTAGACTTTCCTTCCAGCGTTCGATGTGCAATTCAGGCGGTGGCATGGGGACGCGTAAATATTGATAACCGGGGATGCGCACTCCGCCCACATCACCGCAGAAGATCAGGTCTTCAAATTGATACGCATAATGATGCTCCGCATGACCGGGCGTGTTGTGCGGAATGAATTCCGTGTTACCGATCATGATCCCTTCACCGTCATTTGCCACATGCAATTTGTTTTCAGGCACGGGCAGGAACTTGCCCCAGAGGGTCTGCATTCGATCCCCGTAAATACGCGTGGCGCTGGCGATCAATTTTTCAGGGTTGAGCATGTGCGGCGCGCCGATGGGATGCACGTAAATTTCGGCACCTTGATTCGCAAGCCAGCCTGCCGCGCCGGCGTGATCGAGATGAATGTGCGTGAGCATGACGTGAGTCACATCACGGGGGGATAAACCCTCCGCCGCGAGGCCAGCCTCAAGTGAAGGAAGAGTCGAGCCGGGTCCGCTTTCGATCAGCACAACAGAATCCCCGCTTCGAATCAAATACGCGGCGATCGCGTGCGGGCGTCCTTGAAAATTCAGGTCAAGTGTGACAACACGGGTTTGCGCCATGACGTATCCTGCGAGTTGGTTTTATCATAGAACGTGGAGAGCGTCACGCCGAGGTCTTCGTCGCAAAACACGCGGCAGACCGGCACCCGGCGCTCCTCGAGCGACTTGGCAATATCTTCGTTGCTGGCGCGCGAGCCGAACGAGAGAGTCATCATCAACACAACCACAGGACGAAGATTTCGCCGCTGAAGACTATCTACTGCGATCAA
>CAZQES010000242.1:0-3715 GCA_964591425.1 uncultured Anaerolinea sp. | reverse complement strand
CGTCGCTACGCTCCTCAGAATGACATGGTAATAGCATTTTGCATACACACCCTAGTCTTTTCAGCTACCTCACGCTGGTCTTTTGGAATACGACCTTCATAAAAAGCCATAGATATTGGACCATCACCATAATCGTCATTTATCCATGCTAGTAGGGCACTAACGCGATGAGACCCATCAACAATAAACGATAAACCGCTGGAATTTCTCCAGAGAATAACTGCTGGAATAAGATCTCCTTCTATAAAACTCTCGATAAAATCACAAATTTTCCCAGGGGTCCAAGCGCTCGTTTCCCTCTGAAAATCTGGTTTTCGAAGAACCTGAAAAAACAGGTTGCTATTTTCCAGATCGTTAATCGACATGGTTGTCTTCATCGTCACAGGCATAAGTTTTGACGATTCAACTTCGAAATCTTCACGTAAGAGCAACGCATCGAGATTTACTTTAGATGCCATGTTTTATTCCCTTATTAGCTTAATCGGTTGTTGAAAATCTGTTGAAATTTTACACTAAGCAAAGCCAAAATAGTTCATAATTATTCAAATACAATCTCCATCCCAATCCCACCTTCAAACGCCAGCGGACTAAACCCATAATCCGTCTGTGCGTCGGCGCCGCCCGAAGATAAATCATCGGGCTATTCGCACAAAGTCCGCTAAAGGGGACTCTCTCCGTGTTTATTGTCCTATTTACACGCGCAACAAGGTTGAGACCGCAATATCCTCATCAATTTCCTCCCAGTGAATACCAATTCCACGCGCAATGAAACGCCATTTGCTGCGTTGTTCTGCGGTCGCGTTTCGCAATCGCACAAACCATTCCAAAGGAACGGAAATCTCCCGTCCGTCTGAAAGACTGACGAGCATGGAATCATCGGTAAAACGAACGTCTGTTGCCAAAACGGATGTGGGGCTATGTGTTTCTAGGCTGTTCATACCATTTCTCCAGGAAGAAATCCACGTTTTCTTCCACTAACTCACGAACTTGACGAAGTTCCTTTGAATTATATCCAACTGCCCATGCCAACTCAATCGGTGAAAGCCAAAATTTGGCGGCGTTCTCAGCACTTTCCACATGAATGTGGGGCGGCTCGTTATTCTCTTTACTGAAAAAGAAAAAGCGATGTCGTCCGATTCTTTTGACGGTGGGCATTTCCGAATTATACCCTCTTGATCACCTCCCACTCCAATTTTATTCCCTCCTCAAACGCCAGCGGACTAAACCCAAAATCACTTTGTGCTTCGGCGTAGCTGAAATTCTTGTTCTCGTTCAGCCGCAGGACTTGCTCCGCTTTGATCGGGAAGGGAATTCGCATCCGCTCGATGAGACTCAGCAGCGAGACAACAGGTCTCGATGGGATGTGAAATTTCCAAACGCGTTTGTTCATCACCTTGGCAATCGTATCAATGACTACGTTGTACGTCAGCGGATGCTTCCCTGCGATGTTGTAACTCTTACCAATCGTGTTGTCGTTCGAGAGGCAACTGACAACCGCCTGTGCGACATCGTCCACGTAGATGGGTTGTTGAAGATATTGCCCATCACCAAAGACAGGGACTATCGGCGAATAGCGCATAAAGCGGATCAGCCGCCACATATTGCGGTCGCGTGGACTGCCATAGATCATGGTCGGGCGCAGGATGGTGTATTGCAGTCCGCTCGTTTCGATGGCAAGTTCCGCCGCCACGCGGACCTTTTTACTCTTCGCGTTCAACTGTGTGAAGATGGCAGTCGTGCTGATGAAGACCGCGCGCTTGATGCCTGCGGTTTTCGCCGCGCTGATGATCGAGTCTGCGTGACCGAAGCCGAGTGAGGCAATGTTGACGAGCCCACCGGTCCCTTGCATGGCGGTAGTCAAAAATGAAATGTCCGATAAATCTCCCTGCACCCATTCAATCTGTGAATCAGAAAGAGTCGAACGGTCACTGGAGGCGCGATGGAAACAGCGGACTTTGTATCCGTTTTTGAGGAGGAGAGGGACAACACGCGAGCCCGTGAATCCCGTCGCGCCTGTGACAAATACTTTCATGAAATCCTGATGATGTGGTCTCGACACCTGCACTGCACCAAACGCAGTGCGGTGCAAGTGTACGCGCTTCGCGCTACTCGACCACCAGATGTAACGTCATTTTTCATGCACCAAGCTCCTCAACAAATCAAGCGTCTCATTCAACTTATCGCGGCGGTCGAGATGTTTGACCAAATACTCGCGGGCGGACTGTCCCATTCGATCGACGCGTGCCGAATCTTTCGAGAGTTCCAAGGTCGTCTTCGCCAAGAATTCATCATCCCCAGGCTGGACGTACACTCCCCCATTCGACGATTCGATCAACGTGCGCGTGATGCCGTCAATGACCAGCACGGTGGCGCGTCCCGCCGCCATGTAGTCAAAGACTTTGTTCGGGTACGTGGTGCGGAACATGGGAATATCCTGCAAGATGGCAAGGCACACATTGGCTGATGCCACAACGGATGGCATTTCTCTTTTAGGTCGCACGCCCGCGAAAATAACGTTCGATAACTTCATCTGCTCTGCTTCACTTTGCAACCGCGGACGTTCCTTTCCATCACCGAACAAGACGAAATAAATTTCGTTGTCACCTTTCAATCGTTCCGCGGCGCGAAGCACTGTGTCAATATCATTCGCCTGACCGAGCGCACCGGCATACAACACAACGAATTTATCCTGCAAGCCCAATTCGGCGCGAACGGAAGAGCCATCCACTTGCGGGTTGAACATGTCCACGTCTGTGCCGTATGGGATAAATGTGATCTTGTTCTCAGGCACGCCCTTTTCAATCATGTAATCTTTGTAAGCAGGTGAGTTCACCAGAATATGCGTCGCGCGCGCGTATAGAAATCCTTCCAACCCGCGTCCCAACGCGATCAACAGCGGGTTCTTCAACACTCCCATGCTCACGCCGAACTCGGGCCATAGGTCGCGCACTTCGAGCAGGAACGGCTTACGGCGAATCCATGCCACAAACCATGCCGAGACCGCCTGAAAGATCGGCGGCGTGGTGCCCATCACCAAATCTACTTCTGTCACCTTCAATGCCGTCCACACCGAACTGAACATAAAACTAAAGAATGAAATGATGCGCCAAAAATAACTGCGATGCAGAGCAGGATAAATGTAAGCGCGTATAATCCGCACGCCGTCTATTACTTGTTCAGCATACATACCTTTGCGCTCAACAGTCCGTTGACCCGTTTGATAGTTCAAGTCGCTGGCGACGATGACGAGTTCGTGTCCACACGTTTGCAAAAACTTCGCCATCTCGAAATGACGCGTGTGCCCGGGCTCATCGGGCGAGACGAAGGCTTGATTGATCAACAAGATTTTCATTGGATGCGATTATAAGTTATTTGCTGGAAGAAAAATTTATTCACTCGAATTGCATGTCGTTCCTCACGCTTGTGTTCCATGCGAGAATGATGCGCAATGTCATATAATTTGCATTATAATCATCGCATAAGGATTGAGGAGCAATTGCATATAATCCTTATACATCATTCATCCAATTTCAAAAGGAGCACATATGAGTTTCTTCTCAAAAATCCTCGGCAAGCTGGGTCTCGGCAAGAAGGAAGAGGACAAGCCGCAATTCGCAGGCATGTCGAAACCCGCCGGCGTGGTTAAAGGCGCGGCGCCAGCAAAACCCGCCGCCAAGCCCGCCGGTCCCGGCGGAATGCCTCGCCCCGCCATGTC
>CAZQES010000241.1:0-3747 GCA_964591425.1 uncultured Anaerolinea sp. | reverse complement strand
CCATCACCGTGCAGGGGATTGCTTCGCCGCAAAGAACGCGGCTCGCAATGACGATATTATTTACTGGATGAAAAGCAACGCGTCTAACTCAGGTCAGTCTGAGCCGCCAATGGACAGTTTTCTCTCATCCCTGTCCGCGGTCCACCACTTTGTGGCAAGCCATGCGGGAGTCGCCACACAGACTTGTCTCTTCATTCCACTCCCACCGTTTCTTTATTTTGCTTGAGTCGTGCGAGTGCGAGCGCGCCTAACAGCCCGGCATCGTCGCCCAGCGCGGCTTTGGTAATGACAAGGTCGTCCAAATAATGCGGATGAAACGTGTGTTGTTTCAAACTTTCCTCGAATGGTTTGAATAACAGATCGCCTACTTGCGAAACGCCTCCGCCGAACACAACGATCGAAGGATCGAAAATGGCGAGGTAATTCGCGACGGCGATGCCGAGATAATGCCCTGCGCGCTCAAACGCGGAAATGGCGAGCGCGTCGCCTGCACGTGCCGCGTCGGCTACCTGAGCGGCAGTCAACTGTCCCTGCGCGGGAAGCGTTGATTCCGTGAAGTGTCCGGCTCGAATCTGCTCGCTCGCATAGCGCGCGATGGCGGGTCCCGACGAAAAGGATTCCACGTGTCCATTTTTTCCGCATCCGCAAGGCGGACCGTTCGGGTCGATGATCATGTGACCGAGTTCACCACCCATGCCATGAAAGCCCTGTAATAGGCGGTCGTGACTGATCACGCCTCCGCCAACGCCGGTGCTGATGGTGAGATAGACGAGGTTGTGATGACCCTTGCCCGCGCCGTATTTCCATTCGGCGAGACCGGCGAGGTTGGCATCGTTATCGAGAAAGGCTGGCAAGCCAAAGTGCTCGGAGAGTTTTTGCGCCAACGGAAAATTCCGCCACTCGGGTATGTTCGGAGTAGCGAGGATCGTTCCGGTATGCGGGTCGAGCGGACCCGGCGAGGCGATCCCAATGGCGGTTACCTGCCCTTGCATCCAAACCGACTCGATGGCTTGGACGACACGATCATACACACCGGGGTCCGCTGCATACGAGCGCGTACGGTGATGTTTTATTGGTGTGATGCTTTCCGGCGGGTACGCAGCGACGCGAACGTGTGTCCCGCCGAGGTCTACGGCAATGGTGAGCGACATGAGCCTAATTATAACTGACCCCCTCCCGCCTTCGGCATCCGCCGCCAAATCCAACGAACTTCTGTCGAATTTGAGGGAAGGCTGTATGGTCTTCTCAAAGTCGCTTGACGAGTTCACGGTTTTGGGAGCGATCTTAACGCGAATGCCGCGAACGAAACGAAACGCGCGAATTTTTTAAACTTTATCGCGACATTCGCCCATTTTGCGTACCTTGTACTTAGCTTGTCGAAGTATTCGCGAAACATCCCGGACTTTGAGAAAGCCATGGGGAGGGGTTTGACTGCTCCCTCCATCCCTGCTAGACTCGTTTCATGCAGATAACTCGAAATTCAAAGTTTGCTCGCTTCATAGAAGAACTGCGCGAGATCGCCCGCTGGTTTACGCCGGGAATAGGCGTCAAACGGTGGTTCCTCTTTATCATGGCAGGTATAACGTTATTGGGAGTAGGTTTCGCCATGTTCCTGCTCGATCTTTATCGCACCGATTCGACCAATGAGACCTTCCTCACGATTCTTTCGTACGCATCGTTGAGATTCTTGCCGCGTGAGCTACGAGTCTTGATCTTCGGCGGGATCGGCGTTTGGCTGGTGGGATACGGCATCGTGCGACTCAACCGTTCGCTTCTGCGTCCGTATCTGCGGACTGGGCGCATCCTCGTGAACGATCTCACCGACTTCCGCCGCCGCGAGCGCGGACCGCGCATCGTCGCCATCGGCGGCGGGCACGGACTGTCGAATCTTCTGCGAGGGTTGAAGGAACACACGCGCAATCTAACGGCGGTTGTCACGGTGGCAGATGATGGCGGCTCGTCCGGTCGTCTGCGCGCGGATTTTGGGATTCTCCCGCCGGGAGATATCCGCAACTGTCTCGCCGCGCTCTCGAACGATGAGCAAATGCTCACGCAGTTGTTTCAATATCGCTTCAGCGGCGCGGGTGATCTGAGCGGACATTCGTTCGGGAATTTATTTATCACCGCTCTTGCCGATATCACCGGGAGTTTTGAAGGCGCGGTGGCTGAATCGGGCAAGGTGCTATCGGTGAGCGGACGCGTGCTCCCGTCCACGTTGCATGATGTGAAACTCGTCGCGGACATGCAATTGCCGCACGCTGTGAATCAAGTTCGCGTGGAGGGGGAGAGCCGCATCCCGCAGATGGCGGGTCAGGTTCGCCGCGTGTGGCTGGAGCCGAACGACGCGCCGGCGTATCCGCCCGTCTTGAAAGCAATTTTGAACGCGGACATGATCGTTGTGGGACCGGGAAGTTTGTATACTAGTTTGTTGCCGAACCTGTTGGTGCAGGATTTGCTCGGCGCGATACGCGCCAGTCGCGCGGTGAAAGTGTACGTGTGCAACCTCGCTACACAATCTGGTGAGACGGACTTGTTCACGTGCTATGACCACGTTCGTGCGCTGGAGGAACACGTGGGCGATCACGTGTTTGATGTGGTGTTGTGCAACAGCAACTACGTCGGGCAACTCAACGAAGGTTCACAATGGGTAATTGCAGATGAAAAAACCCTCGCCGACTCGAGAACCTTCTGTACCGATTTGATCAGCGAATCCCAGCCGTGGAGGCATGATTCAATGAAACTCACAACTGCACTGATCGAAGTGCTGGACGAGTTTACCAGCCCGTTGAATTGAGTTACTTTTATCCTCGAATTGCTTGCGAGTGTCACGTCCTTCGCGCTGTTCGGCTTTATCCGCAATTCTCTATGATAAAATCGCCTCAAAACATTAATCAAACATCATCTTCGGAGGATTGAAATGACAGTAAAAATCGGCATCAACGGCTTTGGACGCATCGGGCGTCTCGTGTATCGCACGATCAAACAACGACATCCCAAAGAAATTGAAGTGGTCGCGGTAAACGACTTGTTCGACGCCGCGACCAACGCCCACCTGTTGAAATACGACTCGACCTACGGCAAATACGATGGTACCGTCGAGGTCAAAGATGGCAATCTCGTCATTGACGGGAAAACCGTCAAAGTGACCGCTGAGCGCGACCCTGCGGCTATCAAGTGGAAGGATATGGGCGTGGACATCGTGATCGAGTCCACGGGCTTCTTCACAGATGCGACCAAAGCCAAAGCACACATCGAATCGGGCGGCGCGAAGAAAGTCATCATCTCTGCGCCTGCAAAGAACGAAGACATCACCATCGTGCTTGGCGTCAATGACGACAAGTACGACCCGAAGAAACACAACATCGTTTCCAACGCCTCCTGCACCACGAACGGGCTTGCTCCTGTGGCGAAAGTCCTCAACGACAAATTCGGCATTGACAAAGGTGTGCTAACTACCGTCCACGCGTATACCAACTCGCAGAAACTGCAAGACCTTGGCGCGAAAGACCCGCGCGATGCGCGCGCCGCGGCGCAGAACATTGTCCCTTCTGAAACAGGCGCGGCGAAAGCAGTCGGGCTTGTGATCCCCGAACTGAAAGGCAAATTTGGCGGCATGGCATTCCGCGTTCCGACCCCGACCGTTTCGGTGGTTGACTTCACCGCAGTTCTCAACAAGGAAGCCAGCAAGGATGATATCCGCGCGGCGATGATCGAATATGCGCGCGGTCCGATGGAAGGCATTCTCGA
>CAZQES010000240.1:0-3778 GCA_964591425.1 uncultured Anaerolinea sp. | reverse complement strand
GAGAAGAGGAAATCGAGGAGAAGGGACATATAGTTTTACATGTCGTTGCGAGGAGCGACCAGCGGGAGCGACGAAGCAATCTCGTTATTGCATCCAAACAAATGTTAGTATGCTGCCATGGGATTGCTTCGTCGTCGCTTCGCTCCTCCTCGCAATGACAGGCTATTGCTGATAAAGCTGATGTCGTTCAATGTATTCGTACACAGGCATTGGAAGATAGTAACGAACGGATCGCCCCTCTGCGATGCGACTGCGAATTTCGCGCGATGCGATTTCCAACAGCGGCGCATCAACGTAATGGACTTTCGAGCGGATGCCGGGCAGTTCGCGTTCCAGTTCATCCAAACTGGGTTCTTCATTTGGGCGGCGCATCACGCCGATCCAGTGGCAGGCATACACGATCTCTTTGGGTTGATGCCACGTGGGCAGGTCGTGCAGTGAATCTCCTCCGATGATGGGGACGATCTCTGCTTCTGGATTTTGTTGTGCGATGAGTCGAATCGTGTCCAACGTGTAATGCGGACCGGGGCGATCCAACTCGATACGTGAGAGTTCAAACGACGGATTGTCGGCAATCGCAAGTCCAACCATCGCAAGACGATGTTCTGTTGATGTGATCGGCTGGTCTTGTTTGTGCGGCGGTTCGGGTGTGAGCACCCACAGCAGGCGATCCAATTCCAATTGCGATTGCGCTTCTGAAGCGAGAATCAAATGTCCGAGATGAGGCGGATCAAACGTCCCGCCGAAAAGACCGATGCGTGAAGGCATGAGCGAAGTATAATTCAAATATGGCTACCAAATCCCGCTACGAAGAACTCAAAGAAAAAATCCATTTTCATAATCACCGCTATCACGTGATGGATTCGCCCGTCATCAGCGACGCGGAGTTCGACAAACTGCTGAACGAACTCAAGCGGATCGAAGCCGAGCATCCCGACTGGGTCACAGCGGATTCGCCGACGCGTCGCGCCGGAGCCAAGCCTGCTGACCGTTTCGACAAGGTCCGCCACCCCGCGCCGATTCTCTCGCTCGCCAACGCGTTCGGCGTGGACGACGCGCGCGCCTGGCTGGAGCGCGTTTCAAAAATTGACGACCGCGTGGAAAAAGCGAAGTTCGTGGTCGAACCGAAGATTGACGGCTTGTCTGTCGTTTTGCATTATCGTGACGGAGTTTTTGTACAAGGCGCGACGCGCGGCGATGGCGAAGTGGGCGAGGACATCACACAGAATTTGCGGACGATTCGCTCGATCCCATTGAAGATCCCGGTGGATGCAAAAGGACCGAAACCGCCGAAATATCTGGTCATTCGCGGTGAGGCATACCTGCCTGTGAAAGAGTTCGAAGAACTCAATCGCAAGTTGCAGGAGGCGGGCGAGAAGACGTATCAAAATCCACGGAACACTGCGGCGGGGTCGTTGCGCCAACTCGACTCGGAGTTGACTGCGTCACGTCCGCTTACGATTCTGTTGTATCAGATCGTCCATTACGAAGGTGGAAAAGTTCCGAACAGCCAATGGGAGATTCTGGAATATCTCAACGCGCTGGGTTTCCCCGTTACGGATATTGCTAAACGATTCGATACTCTTGAAAAAGCTTTTACGTATGTTGAATCATGGGAGAAGAAGCGGGACAATCTTCCGTATGAAACAGACGGCATGGTTATCAAAATTGACGACCTGACTCTCGCCGCGGAACTTGGCTTCGTCGGCAAGGACCCGCGCGGCGCGATCGCGTTCAAATTCCCTGCGCGCGAGGTGACGACGAAATTGCAGGATATTCGCGTCACCGTCGGGCGGACAGGTGTATTGATTCCCAATGCTGTGTTGGAGCCTGTGGAAATCGGCGGCGTGATCGTCGAACGCGCCACGTTGCATAATTTCGACTACATCACGGAGAAAGACATCCGCATCGGTGACCGCGTGCTTTTGAAGCGTGCGGGCGAGGTGATTCCGTATGTCATCGGTCCCGTCGTGGATGCACGCACAGGCAAGGAGAAAAAGTATAAACCGATCACGACCTGTCCGTCGTGCGATCAACCCGTGGAACATATCGAGGGCGAGGTAGCGTGGTATTGCGTCAACGCGGCGTGCCCCGCGCAGTTGGTGCGAAACATCGAGCATTTCGTCTCGCGCGGCGCAATGGACATCAACGGGCTTGGGACGAAGATCGTCGAAAAGTTGATCGAGGCAGGCAAGGTGAAGGATGTGGCGGATATTTACACACTGAGGCGTGAAGATATCCTCGACGCCGTCACGAAGAAGGATAGAAAAACGGAGAAGGAACCGCCTGGCAAGATCGCGGAGAATTTGCTGTCCGCCATCGAAGCGTCACGGAGCCAGCCGTTGAGTCGTTTGATCACCGCGTTGGGAATCCACGGAGTCGGCGAGGTGATGGCTGGGGATTTGGCGGCAACCTTCCCTGATCTCGATGCGCTCTCCAAAGCCAAAGCGGATGATTTGTTGCAGATCGAGGGAGTCGGTCCCAACACCGCGGAAGGAATCGTGGATTGGTTCTCGCGTCCGTTCAACCAGAAGGTGTTGAAGAAGTTGAAGAACGTGGGGATGTGGCCCCAGGGTGGGAAGTCGAAGGTCGAAAGTCGAAAGTCAAATGTGTTTGAAGAATTAACTTTTGTTGTTACGGGGACATTGCCCACCTTCTCGCGCGACGATGCGAAGGCGTTCATCGAATCGCACGGCGGCAAAGTGACCGACAGCGTGAGCAAGAAGACGAGTTATTTAGTGTTGGGCGAAAACCCCGGTTCAAAGTTTGATAAGGCAAAATCGTTGGGCGTCAAAATCATCGGCGAAGATGAATTGAAGAAATTGGCGAAGTAAGCATGTCACCCTGAGCGAAGCGAAGGGTCTCTACCGTTAAGGCAAGAGACTCTTCGGTCGCGACGAACGCTCCCTCAGAGTGACAAGCGGAGAGTCCCCATGAAAAAACAAACGACTTTTCTTGTGCTTGCGACATTTCTGTTTTCGATGGCGTGTCAATTGTTGACCCCCTCCACCCGAGACGGGACGGTCATCTCCGTCTGCGTGGACGTGGTGAGAGACTTTCGTGAAGTCCAGCCCGGAGCGATTCCGCAATCCCTGCTTGAAACGGGAATCAAACAGGGCGGTGAGTTTGACGTCAACGATTATTTCGACGCGTTCACGCACATTTCCATGGAAGAGGGATACGCGCTGGATTACGTCTACCAACTGGATAGCCTCGGGTCGTTCCCGATTTTGTATGCCCGCCCCGCGGACCAGCCCGTCTACGCCTCGATCAAAGATGTGCCTGCCGATATGCAGGCGTCGAATTATCTCGACTACATTTCGATCGATGATTCCGAGCAGGGATATTTCGAGTTCGTCGCGCTGGACATCATGGCGCGGCAGTTCTATCTGGATTGGCACGCCAACTACAACGACACGGAGCTCGTGTGCGACAAAAAAGCGGTCAACGCGATCATCGCGGATATCAACAACGGGAGTTTCGGTGCTCCCTTCAATGCCTCCCAGCAGTTGCAAGCCCGCGCATTGACGGACATCGAACCGCTCGTCAAACTGACCGACGACTCGGCTGTAGTCGAGATCATCACGTTCACCAAGTGGGGCGGGTTCTATCGCCTGACTTACACGATCAATCCTTCGTTCCCTCACACAATTTTGGATGTGAAAACGGAAAACATCCTTAAGTATGATTGCGGAGTTGTGTTTTAGAATCTGCGATATGATAATTTAACCCAAGTTGCTACCTTGAGATGAAGGTTGACAAAAGTCCATGAGATTCA
>CAZQES010000239.1:0-3781 GCA_964591425.1 uncultured Anaerolinea sp. | reverse complement strand
CGGTCTTTTCATTTTTGTCGTTGGCGCAAAACCCAACTGGTTCAATGTGGACAGAAGCCCGGTGGTCGGCTTCATCCAAATTTCCGTTTTCCTTATCGGTCTCGCGATGATCTGTGCGGGCGGTTACGTTGGTCTGCTGGCGTTGTGGGGCAAGGGTCAACGAAGCATTCTTGCGGATATCGGCTCCCGGCTCGTCAGCACAGGCTACGTGATCGCCGTCTTCACCGGCATGGCGGATATTTTCGGCTTGGGCACACAACCATTGCCGATGGTGCCGTATTTCGGTCCGTGGCAGTCTACCGGCGTGTTGATCGGACAAATCGTTATCGCCATCGGATTGTTGTTGATGATTCCGTATCGTGCGCCGGCGCAGGAGTCGCAGTAATTCGTCAAGGATCAGTAAGTCGTTGGGGATTTTCCAAATGTAAATTCGATCAGGACTGAGTTGACGTCCAAAAGCATCCCGCCGATTTTTGATGCGAGTTTGTCCAACCACACCAGCCAGAAGGGCTTGCGGACGAAAACCATTGCAAGCGTGAACACGATTAGGAACAATCCGAAATGAAGCGCCTTCAGCAAGACGACCAAAATCCAGCCGACGAGCAAAAGGGGCCAGAAAAACGGCATGATAAAAATACCGCTGAAGTGATATTTCTTTTTCTGTGGATCATCTTTGGGGCGTTTTAAATTGACAAGATACGCGTACCCAGCAAACATGGATAGCAACACTGCCAGTATGAGATACGACGCGCAAAAGAACGGTATGTTGAGATAAGGCGACATTCGACCCTTTGTAAAACTCCCGCGTCGTATTGTATATCAGTTTTCACGATCTGTGGGCAAGTTAAAGAAAAACACGCGGCAAGCAAGCCGCGTGTTTTTTTCGATGGTGGACTATTGATTCAAGAATCTCTTCGCCGTCTCTGCCAGTATCGCCGTTCCGATCGGTAGTGCGCGTTCATCGAGATCGAATTTGGGGTGATGGAGCAGGTAACCTTCGTGACCCTCTTTTTGTGTACCCAAAGTATACATTGCGCCGGGCGCGTGCTTCATGAATTCGCCGAAGTCTTCTGCACCGAGGGTTTTTTGTATTTCACCGACATTTTCCACGCCGAGCAGGTCCTTGCCGGTCTTCTCGATCATCTCCGACACAAACTCGTCATTGATCATCGGCGGGCCGCCAAGATCGTAGCGGATCTCATACTCGCCGCCCAATGCCTTGACAATATCGAAGGCATGTTCGATCTCTGTGTGAATTTGTTGATGCACGGCTTCGTTTGTGTAACGCAAGGTGCCACTGATCTTCACTGTTTCGGGAATCACATTTTCGGTGAACCCGCCTTGAATCGAACCGACGCTCACCACAGCGGGTTCAAATGGATTGATACGCCGCGAGATGATGGCGTTCAACGCGATGATGACATGCGCCATCAAGTAAAAAGGATCGACCGTTTTATCGGGATGCGCGCCATGCCCGCCCTTGCCTTTGATGACCGCGTGCCACGAATCGACCCCGCCTGAACTTGGTCCGGCGTTGATGCCGATCGTGCCAACCGGCTTGGTCGGGTCCACGTGCTGCGCGATGACAAAATCCACGCCCTCCATCGCGCCTTCATCGGACATTCTCTGCGCACCGCTTTTGCCTTCCTCATCCACGGTCTCTTCGCAAGGTTGGAACAAGAATCGCACGCGCCCCGGCAATTTTTCTTTGGATAACAGCAACGCCGCGCCGAGCGCCATGGCAGTATGCGAGTCGTGCCCGCAGGCGTGCATCGCACCTTCATTTTGCGATTTGTATTCGGTATCGTTCATTTCAAAGATGGGCAGCGCGTCCATGTCCGCGCGAATGGCGACCATCTTGCCGCCTTCACCGATCTCAGCGACCACGCCGGTCTTCCCGACCCCGCGTTTGACTCTGTATCCCATCTTTTCCAACTCATCCGCGACGATCTTCGAAGTGCGGTGGAGTTCGAATCCGACTTCGGGGTGCATGTGAAAATCCCGCCGCCATTCGATGAGTTCTTCAGATATTGCATGTGATTGTTTGAGCATATTCATTCTCCATTCGGTGGTCGAGTAGTCCCGCGTGCTGTTCGCGGGACGTATCGAGACTACCAGTTTTCAAAATTACTTCGCGCAATAAAAATTATTTTGCGTACCAGTTGGTCTCGATACGGGCTCGACTTCCACTTACCCTACTCGACCAACAGAGCATCTTTATCACTTTTTCTTCACCCTCACCGTTTCCTTCTCTGCCGTGGCAAGGATGCGGTCCAATTCCAGTTCTTGTTGCGGCTCCAACGGCGGGACAACGTGTTCGCGCAGGATGCGCTCTGCTTCATCAGTAGCATAGTCTGCCATTTGCTTGCGTCCCATTTTTTCCTCCCAAGTATCCCATGAATTTCTTTCAGCGAGCTTGGTGAGTGCCATTTCGCCCGCGCGCAGATGTTTGAGCGTATGTTTGCTGGCGAGATAGTTGCGGTTGGTATCCATCACAGTGCTGATGATTTCCACGGCGAGGTGTTCCACATCTGCCGATAATCCCTGCCGTTGGCGATGCACGCTCTTCGCCAGTTCATTATCCAATACCATTTGCGCGAACGATCCCATCACACCCGCTTCCATTTCGCCGATACCCGAGAGTTCGTCCGCGCCAGCCAAAGCGGGGAGCGAGGCGTTTAGTCCGCGCTCGAAGGCGTTTTGCGCGTCAAGGGTGTGCGCGTTGGTGGAGAATCCATATACGTTGACGGCGAACCCGTAGAAATGTCCGAGTTGAACCGTAGCGGCAGAAGAGATGCCGAGTTCGACGCCACCCCAGATCAATCCCGTGCGTGGTTCCAACATCCCGAGTCGTCCGCAATAGATGACGCCACATCCCGGGTTGATAAGTTGAGCCAGCACGAGAGGCGCGAGAGTCTCCGCACTCTGTTGCACAAGACTGCCAGTGATGGTCATTGGCGAAGTCGCGCCGCCGGTGGGCGCGGGCAAATTGGAATGGATGACGCCCGCGTGCGCCATATCCATCACTGCCTGCGCGGCAACATCGTGCATGGTGAGCGGACTGACGGGGGAGAGGGAGAGCGTGAGTTCGTGCGCGGGTGTGCCGACCACTGCCGCCATCTCGACCGCGTATTTTGCCTCGTGCCCAAATTGGATGCCGGGACCTTGCACAGGTTTGGTTGTGTGTGAAAGCGTGTGACGAAACATGTGCAAAGCCATCATTTCGTTCGGCACATCGGGCGGCGTGAAGAACGGCGTGACGGTGTTGCAGTTGGGAAGCGCATCCAGCACGCGTGTGGCGTTGATGCAATCTTCCTGCGTGGCGGTGTGATGTGTGCCCGTGCGCGCATCGAACACGTCGCGCGCGCCGCCAAGGTTGTGGAAGTATAAATTTCCGCCGCCGAGTTCGTTGACCGTCCCATTGCGACCGCGAATTACAGGGCGTTTGTTCGCTTTTGCCACACTGTCCATCACGAGGTCGGGAGGGAAACAAACCCGATTTTCCTTGATCGTACACCCCGCGTCGGTGAGAATTTCAAGACTGGGTCGGTGTGTCCAGATGATGCCGATCTCTTGCATGATGCGCATCGTCGCTTCGTGCATGGCTTTCACGTCTTCGTCGGATAAAAATTTTAACGGTTCCATGAATGCTCCTCGTTCCATCCATACTCGGTGGTCGAGTAGACAGCGGTGATGTTCCGCTGTTGTATCGAGACCACCACGCCGTAGTGCAATTTGTGTAACAAGATTCCTCTTGAACATTGGTGGTTTCGATACGCCC
>CAZQES010000238.1:0-3830 GCA_964591425.1 uncultured Anaerolinea sp. | reverse complement strand
ATGGAGAAATAAACATGCCCTTCTATCACAAACTCGGACAGATCCCCCACAAACGGCACACGCAATTTAGAAAGCAAAACGGCGAACTGTATCGCGAAGAGTTGATGGGGCTGGAGGGATTCTCTTCCCTGCAATCCATCCTCTATCACAACTTCATCCCGCCGCGCGTCAAACATACCGAAGACCTCGGTTCGCGCCTGCCCGAAACGGTAGACTTTGGTCCGATCCGACATCGCGCGTTCAAAACAGCCGACGCGCCGCTTGGAGGCGACCCGGTCTCTGCACGGATTCCATTGCTTGCAAACCGCGATGTGATCCTCGGCGTGGCGCGCGCATCAAAGAGCATGGATTATTTCTACCGCAACGCGCAAGCCTACGAAACATGGTGGGTGCACGAAGGCAGTGGCGTGTTGAAATCGCAATTTGGCAATCTCAAATTTCGCAAAGGCGATTACATCGTCATCCCATTTGGGACGACATGGCAAATGCACATCGATGGGAGCGAGGCGCGCTTCTTCACTATCGAAAACCCATCGCAGATCGAACCGCCGAAGCGCTATCGCAACAACTTCGGTCAGATGCTCGAACACGCGCCGTATTGCGAGCGCGATATCCGCGTTCCTGACGAACTTGAAACGCACACCGAACGCGGCGAATTCGAAGTACGCGTGAAAGTGCGCGACCGGCTGAGCAAACACATTCTGGATTATCACCCGTTCGATGTCGTCGGTTGGGACGGCTATCTTTACCCGTGGATCTTCAACATCGAAGATTTCGAGCCGATCACAGGACGCGTCCATCAGCCGCCGCCCGCGCACCAAACCTTTGACGGGCACAACTTCGTCGTGTGCTCGTTCGTGCCGCGCTTGTTCGATTATCATCCGCTCGCTATCCCCGCGCCGTACAATCACTCGAACGTCAACTCGGACGAGGTCATTTATTATGCCGAGGGCAACTTCATGTCGCGCAAAGGAATCGACCGCTGTGACATCTCCATGCACCCGTACGGCTTGCCGCACGGTCCGCAACCCGGCATGACGGAAGCCAGCATCGGCGCAAAAGAGACAAAAGAGTTAGCAGTGATGGTGGACACGTTCTATCCCTTGCATCTCACAAAGGACGCGCTCGAATTCGAAAAGCCTGAATACCAGTCTACATGGATGGAAGGAAGCGGAGAGTAAAACGAGACTTCGGAAGTCTAGCAGACTTCCGAAGTCTTTCAATCGCCCCATGAAACAGAGCACAAAAATACAACTGGTTCTATTTGTTTCGATTCTCTCGATGCTCGCCTGCAACCTGCCCAACGTCGCGCCTACACTATCTGTAGACGATCAAGCCGCGACGATCATCGCGCGAACCTTACAAGCTGGCAACGAAAACGGCGCGGACGTTCCCATTACCGCGACTTTTTCTACGACTCCCAATCCCACGACTCCAACAATAACACCCACCATTGGCGCAACCGCAACGATCACACCGACATATTCCACACCGATGCTCACAGTCATTCAGCAAACCAACTGCCGCACGGGTCCCGGGCAGGATTACGAGATCGTCTTTACCTATCTGGCAAACAAAAACCTGGAGATCCTCGGGCGATACGAAACAGATAATTACTGGCTCGTTAAATCCTCCGAGAGTCCAACAGGGCAATGCTGGTTGTGGGGCGAATACGTTCAAGTGAGCGGAAGTTACTGGGTCGTATCCAGCGTCACGCCTCCGCCGACTTCCACAAAAGCGCCTCCCAACGCCCCATCCTTCCAAAGCTGGGACTACCTGTGTGAATTCAACGGCACCAACAACGACCTGACCGTGACGCTGACATGGTCCGATAAATCCAACAACGAGAACGGGTTCCGACTCTTTCGCAACGGGGAGTTGATCGTTGACCTGCCGGCAAACTCCACTTCATACGTGGATAAATTTGATGTGAATTCCGGTGAACTCGTCAGTTATCGGCTGGACGCGTACAATGCGACCGGAAGCGTGAGCGATACCACCGATCCATTTGGCTGTCCGTAACAAAAAGCGACCCGCTGGGTCGCTTTCGATTTATTCTCCGATCAATTCTTTTGCTTTTTTGGTTTGCTTACCACGTTCCTCGGTAGCGAGGATCCGCTTGCGGATGCGGAAATTTTCAGGTGTCACCTCAAGCAATTCATCGTCAGCCAGATATTCGATCGCTTCATCCAGAGACATTTGTCTCGGCGGCGTGAGGCGGATCTCCATGTCACCGCGTGAAGCGCGGACGTTGGTCAGATGCTTTTTCTTGCACACGTTCACCGAGATGTCACCCGCGCGTGCGTTTTCGCCGACGACCATGCCTTCGTAGACATCCACACCGGGTCCGAAAAATAGGACTCCGCGCTCCTCCGCCGATTTTAACGCGTACGCCGTGGTCGTACCCGGTTCCCACGCGACGAGTGAGCCTGATTGCCGCGTGGACATAGCGCCCGCCATTTCATCGTACCCGTGGAAGATGGTGTGCATCACACCCGCCCCGCGCGTAGACGTGAGGAATTGATAGCGGAAGCCGAGCAAGCCGCGCGTCGGCACGATGTACACTAGTCGTGTCGTGCCTTCGCCGGAGGGCTGCATATCCATCATCTTGCCGCGGCGCGAGCCGAGCATTTCCACGACAACGCCGACCGTTTCGTTGCTGGTTTCGATGTGCACTTCTTCGAACGGCTCGAGTAGTTCGCCATCGTCCGCTTTGTGAAAGATCACTTCAGGGCGCGATACCTGGAATTCATATCCTTCGCGGCGCATCGTTTCGATGAGGATGCCGAGATGCAATTCACCGCGACCGGAGACGAGAAAATTTTCAGCCGAGTCGGTATCTTCCACGCGCAGTGCAACATTCGTGCGCAACTCGTCGTACAATCGCTCGCGTAAATTCCGCGAGGTGCTGTACTTCCCCTCTTTGCCTGAAAACGGGGACGTGTTCACGCCAAACGTCATTCGGACGGTCGGCTCATCGACTTTGATGGTTGGCAACGCGACGGGGTTCGCCGGGTCGGCGAGCGTTTCGCCGATGCCGATGCCTTCCAACCCGGCAAGCGAAACAATGTCGCCTGCACCGGCTTCTTCGATTTCGATCTTGTTCAACCCTTGAAAGGTGTATAAATATTTTGCAGATTCAGGCAGATTGCGTCCGTCCACGGTCAGGCGCGCAAGGCGTTGACCGGCTTTGATTTTCCCGGCGAAGATGCGCCCGATGGCGGTCACGCCGCGGTAATCGTCATAGCCGAGCATGGTGACGAGCAATTGCAGAGGCGTGTCCGCGTCCACGTTTGGCGCGGGGATGTGGTTGAGGATCGACTCAAATAGAGGCTGGAGATCAGGTCCAAGTTCCGGGGAAAGACCCGCTTTCCCCGCAGTCGCCTGCGCGTAAATGACCGGGAAGTCCGCTTGTTCTTCCGTTGCGCCGAGTTCGATGAACAAGTCGAAGGTTTCGTTGAGAACGCGCGAAGGTTCGGCATCCTTGCGATCCACTTTGTTGATGACGACGATCGCTTTGTGTCCCATTTGAAGCGCCTTCTTGAGTACGAAGCGCGTTTGTGGCATGGGACCTTCCGCCGCGTCGACGAGGAGCAGGACGCCATCGACCATATTCATGACGCGCTCGACCTCGCCGCCGAAATCGGCATGACCCGGCGTATCCACGATGTTAATCTTGATCGGCTTGCTGGTCTTGGGATCGTTGAGCGTGATGGCGGTATTTTTCGCGAGAATGGTGATGCCGCGCTCGCGTTCGAGGTCGTTGGAATCCATCACGCGCTCTTCCACGTGCTGGTTTTCGCGGAAAGTGTGTGACTGGCGGAGCAAGC
>CAZQES010000237.1:0-3832 GCA_964591425.1 uncultured Anaerolinea sp. | reverse complement strand
CGCGTTGCCCTGTAGAGCGCGCTCGCCGCGGGGTTGTTTCTCGGCTTGCCTGCCGGGCTGTTGTTGTGGCTCGTTCTTTTCCGCGAAGCCAGCCAATCCACAGTGGCAGACCCGTTCGTGAACATCCTGCAAGCCAACGGCGTGAACAAGATCATCGTCTTGACGGTTTGCTCGTTCGGGTGGAGTTATGTACTCGGACGAATCAGCGGATACCGCGCGTGGTGGAGAATCGGATTCGCCACCGCGTTCGGAATCATCGTTGCATGGTTCTCGCCTCTTTCCAACTTGGACGGCTGGCTCGCCGATGGGATGCCAATCCACACCCTCTACGCGTGGACGATGAGTGGGCTGGTCGCAAGTGTCACGCTTTGTGTCGGTCTCGCGTACGGAATCATCCTCCGCAGTGCCAAAGCCGCGCTGACAATGGCTCTCGCTACAAGCTTTGTTTCTATGCTTGCCCTCTTGTTGACGATATTCACCTTCGATCAATTCGGTATCTGTGTCGGAGGCGAAGTGCCCCTAGCCATGTCTAAAATTACAACGGTGAGTCTGTTGATGTCCGCGCTGGCGGGTGGAGCGATATTGGGCGTGGGGTTTAGTTGGTTCGTGCAAAAGAAAACTCCCGCCGAACTATCGATCTAGCGGGAGTCGAACCGTTCAGTCGAAACGTTCATTTCAGTCTGCTGTGGCTGGCGCAATGGGGATGGGGTTCTCCGTCAACTCTTTTCGTGGGGTGAATACGGCGGAGAGCAATCCCAGCAGAGCCGCGACGAACGCGATCACGAAAACAAGATGGATGGCGTTCGCCATGGCGGCGCGTGCTCCCGCTTCGATGACGACCTCGGAGCCGGGGGCAGGGTCGAGGAGTTGGGCGACCAAACTCACATCCAAGCCTGAGGCGTTCAAGTTCGAGGCGAGTCGCGCGCTCAACGCCGCGCCCATCACGCTCACTCCCAATGTCCCGCCCATCGAACGGCTGAATTGAAGCATCGATGTCGCCACGCCGAGATGACGCCTCTCTGCCGTGGTCTGTACGGCGATCACGTACGCGGGGATCGCAAGCCCCATGCCGATGCCCATCATGGTGACGAATACCATCACGAATGTTTGGTTGCTGTTTGCGCCTAAAATTGCCAACAAGGTCGCGCCGATAAAAAATACACCGGTTCCGATCATGCTCAGTTGGCGATAACCGACCTTCAAAAGAATGCGCGTACCGAAAATGCTGGCTCCCACCCAGCCCAACAGCATCGGTGTGATGGTGATGCCCGCTTGTGTGGGGCTTGCGCCGAGCACCGATTGCACGAACAACGGGATGAACGAGATCGTGCCGAACACCGCCCAGCCGGTGAACAGTCCATGCGAGGTGGCGGTGGCAAAGAGCTTGTCGCGGAACAACGCGATCGGCAGGATCGCGTCCGCCGCGCGGCGTTCCACTTGAAAGAGGATCACGAAGAGCGCAAATGCAGACGCGATGAAAATCCAACCTTGCGATGTGCCGAGTTCCATTAATCCGATGAGCAACAGGACGACGCTTGCCGAAAGCAACGCCGCTCCGGCATAATCCACAGCGGGTCGTTCGTGACTGTAGACCCGGTCCTGCCACGCGAACGCGACCAACGCCCCGGCGATCAAACCGGGAAACACGTTGATGTAAAAGATCCAATGCCATGAAAGATTATCCACGATGAAGCCGCCCAACAGCGGACCCGCCACAGACGAGACTCCCCACACACCGGAAAACACTCCCTGCATTCGAGTGCGTTGTTCGAGCGAGAACATTTCGCCGATCAGGATGAACGCCAGCGGCATGATTCCGCCGGCGCCGATTCCCTGCAACGCACGCGCGAGGATCAATTGTGTGAGCGTGGTTGCCAATCCGCACAAGACAGAGCCAAGCAGGAAGAGCGCCATCGCAAGGATGTACAACTTTCGCCTGCCGTAAATATCTGAAAGTTTTCCGTAGAGGGGGACGGTGGTGGTAGAAGCCAGCATGAACGCGGAGAAGACCCACGAGTAATTTTCCAGCCCGCCCAACTGACCGACGATGGTCGGCATGGCGGTGGCAACGACGGTCGATTCCATCGAAGCGAGGAAGAGGCTGAGCATGATGCCCACCGTGACAAGAATGATTCTGTTTCGCGACATTTTTTCCTTTAATGGTGAATTGCTATTCTTGGATGTAACTTTCTCTCGTAATCATACCCCGGAACAAAGACCGGCTCTTTGCCGGTCTCGTGAATGGCATAACAAAATTTATTGCCTATTATCTTACCTAGGGCATCTCCATCACTGTAAAGTAATCGAATAATGCAACCTGCCCGACAATATAAGATTGACCGGCCATGATCCCAACCTTGGGGTTGATCATGGTCATCTCATGTTCGCCGATCAACATCCAATCTGTGCCATTTTCACTGTAGTAGCCAGTGAAACTGTTCCTGTTCTTGTCAATGCGCAGATATGCTTCATCTTTTACCTGTGTATCGGTGCCAAAATTCGTTCCCATCCATTGATTATTTTGAACGGCATCGAAATAAATGCCATTGCCGACACAAACATTTTGCGTGTTGCAATATGCTCTGCCCAGCGAGATCGAGTTTTCATCATCCTGCTGAATCCTTAATCCTGCAAACTGGAAATTGCTCGTCGGGGTGAATCGCACACGTGTCATGATTTGAAAATTCTCACTGGTCACATCACGAAGGAGAATGTTGCGTAGAGGACGATCACCTGTGAGGACGATGCGAAGGAAACCGGGTTCAGAATCGAGACTCCAAAGGGCATCGTTTTCCCTAATCCACACCCAACCCGGTTGAAACTCACCGGAGAAATCATCCCAAAAAACGGGAAGTTCTGTTGGCGTTGAAGTCGGGATCAGTGTAGCCGTTGGAGATGGCTTTGTTGCCGTCGGAAGTAAAGTTGACGATGCTATAGGTGCAGTCACTTCGGTGATGGGAGGCGTGGCTGATGAGCAAGCTAAAGAGAGTAGTGTTATGGTAGCAACAAGGAATCTGATAGAACGTATCCAAATGTTCATTGCGATTCTCCTTGAATAGCGAAAGAGTTCGTCCAGTGAAATAATATTCCGAGCCCGTCTTCATTTCACGTGTCATTTGTCATAAAAAATTCCCACCGATCTGAAAGATCGATGGGAATTCGTGTTAGGGCATCCGGGTTTTGAGGTGTGTTGAAGCCGGATGGGTTTCATGAATTACGGCGTTGTGACCGTGAGATACACCCAAACGGACTGTCCGTAGATGTTCTGCGCCGAAATCCGATAGTAGAACGTGGTGCCGCGCGGCAAACCGGTATTGGTCAATGTGATGTTGTTTGCTCCGCGGTTGAACGTGACCAGGTTGGTCGTAAAGTTCGCATCTGTGGCACGCTGGATCACGAAGCGGGTCTCGTTGTTGGAGTTATCGATCCAACTCAAATTGACTCGGGCTGTGGTTCCGCCGCCCGTCACTTGCGTTGTTGCGCTGAAGTTCGAGGGCGCGGCTGGCGCGGGAGGCATGGTTGCAGTGGCTGTGTTCGAAGGCAGAGATGCACTGCCGGCATTGACGGTAACAACGTAATAAGCGTAAGGTACATTTGCCACAACGTTGTAATCGAAGTACGTCACATTGCCTACGCCGCCTCTGGGTCCAAGCGTGGTGAGCAGGGTGAATGCGCCGCCATTCTCACTGCGGAAGATCTGGAAGCCGGTCTCGATCGCGGCGTTACCGTTCTGATTGTCGCGGAAGACGAGGCGGATCCGCGGTCCTGTGGGCGGGAGTGCGCCTTGCACGGTCAACACCAGGTTGGTCGGTGCGGCGGGGGACGGAGGAAC
>CAZQES010000236.1:0-3904 GCA_964591425.1 uncultured Anaerolinea sp. | reverse complement strand
TTTGTGCTCGCCTGCTCCATCAACTTCCTTTGGTAGGTCGCAACTTGGGTTATTTTACTGCAAAGCAGTCATCAAAATCCCAATTCCTTCCCCGCCTTCGGCGGGACAGGCAAATTCTGCTCCTTGTTCCGCTTCTCCTTGCCTCCGAGCAACTCCTTCCAATTTTGGTGGAACTGAGTGATGTGGTGCGGGACGACATCCCGCATGCCCGTGATCTGGCGGGATAACATCCCGCCCCACGGAGTTCACAGGTCATTTAAAACCCCAGCTCTTTCTTTAATTGGGCTTCACTTTTCTTTTCTTTGCGTCCAAGTAATTCATCCCAGAACTTGTCATCGTATCTTCTGGATTTTACAGGTAAAGGCATCGGCACGCCCCAACCGAGCAACAGAACTTCTTCCCTTTGCTGTAATCTTGCAATCATACCGCGCAACGCCTCCCGTCCCGCCAGACCCGAAAGCACCGCGTGGATGTCGTCCTCGTCACCGAGCCAGCCTGAGATGCGCGTCCCCAGTTGAGACATGACCTCATCATAAATTTGCGACGGGCGCTGGTCCACGATCAACAGCGTCACATAATACTTGCGCAGTTCGCGCGCGATGGTCGCGAAGGTCGTCTGCGCCGCCATCTCGCGGTTCAGCAACTTGTGCGCCTCCTCCACCACGATGATCAACTGGCGCGGTTCTTCTTTGCCGTGCGTGCGGAACGCGTTGGTCTTATGCTCCCACGCATTGCGGATTCTGCGCGTGAGCAGGTTCGATACGAGCAAATAATCCAGATCGCTTTCGTGTTCGCCGAACGACAGGATCACGTGCTGTCCGTTCTCGAGCGACTCGATGATCTGCTTCACCGAATCCGCGGCGGGCTTCTCGACGATGTACGGCTTATCAAATAAACGTCCCAACTTTTCAAAAAGCGCCTCAGCCGCCATCACGTTGACGCCGTTCTCGTTTGCCCAAGCCGCCACACTATCGGGGTGCGGCACTTTCTTCGCCTTGCCCTTGTCATCTTCCACGGTCACTTCCAAGCGATTCATCGCTTTGAAGCGCGTGAACCAATCTCGCCCAAACGAACCATACAACGCATTGAGAGTCGTCGGGGTGGTCTCTCGCAAATTCAACTCCTGCATCAACGTTTCGATATCGGCTGTGGAAATGTCGCCTGTGGAGATCTCCAAATTAAAATCGGGGACTTGCCCTCGGATGGTGGATCCGCCTCCCAAGCCGACGATTCTTACTTTGGATTTGAACTTGGTCTTCAACCCTGTGACCGGGTTCTTCGTGTCGGAGGCGACGTCGTCAAAGCCGTACTCGTTGTGCATGTCCAGCACGAACACGGAGGCTTTGTTGTAATGCATCAAACCCGCCAGCACCAGCCGCGTGAGAAACGACTTGCCTGTACCCGTCGCGCCGAACACACCCGACGACCTCTGCACGAACTTTTCCATGTCGATGCACACGGGATGTCCCTGCTCGCGCGTGTACCCGATGATGAAGTTACTTTTCTCTGCGGGGTCGCCGAAGATCTCGGCGATATCGCCTTCGTTCGCCAAAAACACCTGCGCATGGTGCGGCGGCACATTCTTGACCGGTAGTATGCGCGGCTCATCCTTCAATCCTGCGGCAATCTTGCCCTGCCATTGTTTGTGTTCCGGCGTCCCCAACTCCGGACCGATCTCCAACATCAGATTCGGTAACACCTCGAGGTTGGCGTACAGGGTCTGTCCATGCAGAGCCTGAGCGATATGCGCCGGGAAGCGACCCTCCATCTGCTCATCCGCAAAACGAGGGTCTGTCGCGCCGAGGACGATGTCCGTGACGATGCCGTAATAATTCCACTCGCCCGATTGGATGACGACGAACGCGCCCTCCTGAATTTCCTGCGGCGAGACGATGAGCCTGACGCGAAAGTTTTCCTTCAACCCACCGCCGACCAAGTATCCAATTTTAGTTCGTTGTTCCATAATAATTTCTCCTAATCCGTCATTGCGAGGGCGGTGCTCTTCCGCCCGAAGCAATCTCCTCGCTTCAAATGTCGCTGTGAGCGTTTGTTGCGAAGCAGTCTCCCAATTGCGAGGGGATTGCTTCGTCGCCCTATCGGGCTCCTCGCAACGACATAGTGATGAGTATGTCACTGCGAGCGTTTGTTGCGAAGCAGTCTCCCAATTGCGAGGGGATTGCTTCGTCGCCCTGTCGGGCTCCTCGCAACGACATGGTGATGAGTATGTCACTGCGAGCGTTTGTTGCGAAGCAGTCTCCCAACAACGAGGAGATTGCTTCGTCGCCCTATCGGGCTCCTCGCAACGACATTAGGTAGCCACATCACTCAACGCGCCCAGCACGGACATGAGCGTTGGATAATCATCGCGTAACAGCGTGATCACTTCATGTGTCGCGCGTTCCTGCCAGTTCTTATCCGTATGCGCGGACTGTGCCTGCAAAATATGCGCGGCGACCACTTCGCCGACAGGGATTTCCTGATTGTTCAAGATGTGCCTGAAATACCCGAAGCGTTCCGTGAACCGCGCAATATCTTTATCATCACACTTGTAGATCACATCCAAACTCAACGGCGGACGCGGCGGCAGAAGATGGAATATTTTCCCATCCTGTTCGTATCCCACCGCCAGCACGGACATTTCAACGGGCACGATTCTTCTCTCACGGTTGTCCTTCATCACCTCATCGCTGACGTTATCCGCCGTGACGAGTTGCCGCACCAGCCCGTCATCGTCGATGTGAATATCGTAGATGATGCCGAAGATCTGATAGGCATCTGTCAACGGTGCGCGGACCAGCGCCCCAAACGACGGCGCATCCAGTTGATTCACGCGGCACCCTGCAACGAAGCCTGTTGTCCCTGCGCGGAGCAGTCGTCCGATTTCGATTTGGTTTGTCATGGTTTTCATCCTTTGTAGGGGCACAGCGGGACGGTGAATCGTCAAAATCTTTTACGGTTTCGCTGTGCCCCTACGCAATTACAAACGTGTTCTTCCCTGCAGATCCTTCGCGGACTGTTTGTACGAGCCATCGTCTACGTCTTCGTTATTCTTGCGGAGTTCCATCGTCAGCAATTGCTCGATCTGCTGTTTCTCCTCGTGCTTTACCACCGCTGTCTCATGTGCGCGGTGAAGCAAGTACGGATACGGTCTGTTTCCCATCATGCGGCATTGCTCGACCAAAACGGCGTGAAGCAAATTCAATTTCTCTTTATCGTCCACCACCCACTTGGGAATTTCGACACGCACGGGGTAGGGATGTCCCTCCGTGCCGACGTTGAGATAGAAGAAGTGCAACGTTAGAACGCCGGTGTATCGCTTTTCCGAGCTGGATTGGATCTTGAAGACTGCCGAGCGATGACCGGGCTTCAACAACGGCTTTTCCTTTTCGCCGAACAGCCAACGGTCACTCACGCCGCGCAGTGGATGGAACTCGCGCAGGTTGGACAAATTGTCAATTTGTCCTACTGTTGCGATTTCCAGCAGACGCACAACTAGATCGGCAGACGGTTTATCCACGTAGCCGGCGGTGACAACGCCGCGGTTTTGTAGACGGGAGAGGATGGTGAGATATTTTTTGATGAATTCTTCGTAGGAGTTGGCATCTTCGCCTTTGGCACCCCACAACTCGATGGGACCGTCGGTGAAGGTGACGATGTCTCCCTCGAATCGTTTTGATAATTCATCGAGTTTGATGCGTTCGGCGAGGTCGCGTTTGAGGGCGACCATTCCGTCAGACATGGGGATTCCGTTGGGGAGGAGGTCGTCACCAAAGAGTAGTTCACTTTCGGTGGCGATCGCTGGCGCTTCGCCGGAGTTCAATTTCATGATGATCGCGCCGACATTGATGAGCCCAAATTGCACGGATGCGTGGCGGTCTGGGTTGATCTGCGATCCGTACGCGGC
>CAZQES010000235.1:0-4014 GCA_964591425.1 uncultured Anaerolinea sp. | reverse complement strand
TCTAAACTTTTCTTCGTAGCGCGGATTTTCCTCCGTGCTGTCTTCGGCGCGGCGCGCTTTCATCCGTTCGGCGAGTTTATCGGGTTCTTGAATTTGAGTTTTGTGTTCGAGCAGGGCTTTGAGTTTGACATCCCATGTGTCGGTGACATCGAGGATAGTGTTCGGTTGTGAGGTTAACGAGCACCAAATTTCTTTTGGCATGTGCGGCTCGAACCCCTCATCGATTAATTCGGGAAAGAACACTTTACTCCCTGCCGCTGGGAAGACCGCATCCAACACAACTTGTCCGCAGGCGCGGTGGTCGGGGTGGTTGAGTCCATACATGGCGAACAGGTTCTGGGGGTCGCACGTGACGAGGATCTCCGGCTTATACCTGCGGATCTCGCGCACGATGTCGCGGCGCAGGTCAAGGCTGGGGATGAGGTAACCATCCTCAACGTCCATGAAATGAACCGCTTTCGCCCCGATCACATTCGCCGCGTTCTGTTGTTCCACATGGCGAAGCGCGCACAATTTTTCCGGCGTCATCTCGGGTTGGGTGGTGGGATTGAATCCCTTGTCTCCGCATGTCAAAAGCAAATAGGTGATCTCATGCCCAGCCCGCGCCCACTTGGCTAGCGTGGCGCCACAAAAAAATTCTGGGTCATCGGGGTGAGCCAGAATTACCAGAATTTTTTGAGGGGTTTCCCACGCGTTAGTTTGCTCGGTCATTTTTCTTGAGCGGGCTGGATTTTCCGCATGTGCATCCGCCGGAGTTGTGTCGGTCACAAGGCGCTTCGGATTTACGTCGCAAGGCTTCGAGTTCATCCCACGGCTGTAAATCTTCGCGTGCGAAGGTGGTGGTGAAGCGTTCTTCGCCATCGAGCAATACCATCACTTTGTTGCTCATGGGCAACACGTCGATGACTTTGCCTTCGCCCTTCGGTGTGATGACGCGTTTGTTGCGTTTCGGCAATTCTTTGCGCGCCGCAACGTATTGTTCGTATTCGTAAATGAGGCAACAGCGTAACCGCCCGCACATGCCGGTAATTTCCTCCGGCGTGAGCGAGATACCCTGTTCTTTTGCCATTTTGATCGAGATGGGCGAGAAGTCGGTCAGGAATTTCGAGCAGCAGCGCGTCTCGATTCCACAGGCGCCCATACCGCCGATGATCTTCGCCACGTCGCGCGGACCGATCTGCCGCAGTTCGATGTTCGTGTTCGGGTATAGATTGTGCATATCCTTTTTCAGCGACTTGAGGTCAACTTTTTCCTCGGTCTCGGTGCTGAAGAGGAAGGCGAGGCGCGTGCCATCGTAGTTGTATTCGGCGGCAACGATCTTGACTCCATCCAGCTGGAGTTCGGCGGCGCGGGCGCGGCAGTTGATCATCGCTTCGGTCTGCTTGGATTGCCACGACTGCCGTAGGAGCAGGTCGCGCGGGGTGGCACGCCTCTCTACGGACCTCCAGCCGCCGTCCGGTTTGGGAGGCGTTTCCTTCTCCATGCGGATGACCTCACCAAGGTGCTTGCCACGGGAGGTGTCTACGATCACGTGTTCACCGATTTTCACGTCCGGCACTGCGGATGTGTCGAAATGATAGATCTTGCCCACTTTGGTAAAGCGGACTCCGATAATTTGAGTTTGCATGGCGCGAATTATACCGTAAGGGTGTTTGTTGCGGTGTCCGGTGTGGAGAAGTGGAGGGATGGCTTTCTCAAAGTCCAGTATTTTTAATGTGAATACTTCGACAAGCTCAGTACAAGTTACGCAACATAGGAAATGTCGTGGGTATAGCCACTGAGCGCTCACCGTTCGTGCCGCGAGTGGCGCCTCGGCGCTACAAGAAGGCGGAGATTTTGAGATTTTTTCCGCCTGACCCGAACGTGGCTTCCTTGGCAAATCATGCGGGGTCAGAGCAAACCGTGAACTCTGTGGCGAGGGAGTTCTTAGCCCATCCTTTCACCACTCCCTGGAGAAGATTGTTTAAGGCTGTCGCTTTGAAAATCAATTATGGTAGCATTGGGTACGCAGGAATCAACACTCAAATTCGGAGAGCGCATGTCTGAACAGAACAAAGATTTGATCCGGCGATTCTACGAGGAGTTGGTCAACGGTAGAAAGATCGAACTGGCGGATGAGATGATCATCGAAGATTTTGACGACCATGCCGCGCGGGGTACCGGGTTGGAGAATTTCAAAACGTTGTATGCGGTGATGCTGCGGATCTTCCCCGATATTCACGCAAAGATCGAAGATTTGATCGCTGAGAACGATAAAGTGGCGGCGCGTGTGGAGTTTACAGCCACACAAGCGGGGTCTTTTCGCGGCTTTCCGCCTACCAATCAAAAGGTGGCATTTTCCGGCATGGATATCTTTCGACTCAAGGATGGGAAGATCGCCGAGCGGTGGGTACAACGGGATTTTCTTGGATTGCTCGAAAAACTGGGGCACCTAATAAAACGCTAGCGCGCCGGGCGGAGTGAACTTACGGCTTTCGCTTGAATATGCCGAAAGTCATACTTGAAATCTGACACCCAAAGTCGTACACTGGGGTTGTAGGAATCGTCCGCAACAGACAATCGAGGAGGCAGACTTATGATCGCGAAACGAATTTTCCAGTTTGGTTTGATCGTGGTATTGCTGTTTGTGTCCTTTGCGAGCGTCACCCGCGCGCAAGCATGGTCTTCATGCCCCAGTGTTTACTACGTCCAGCCCGGTGATTGGCTCGCCAAGATCGCCCGCAATTGCGGGATCACGCTTTCGGCGTTGGTGGCGGCGAATCCGTGGGTGGGATATTCCTATTACATTTACCCCGGTCAGGCTCTGGTGATTCCCGGTGGGTATGACTCGGGGGTGACGTATTGCGGTCCAGGTTACGACTATTACGGCAGTTACTATATTGTCTGCCGAGGCGATACGCTTGGTGGGATTGCGCTGTACTACGGCGTGACCGTCAGTTACCTGCAATGGCGCAACGGGATTCCGAACGCGAACAAGATCTACGTGGGTCAACTCCTGAGACCGTATTAGATTCGGAACGATCGAACGAAGCGTTGGAACGCCGACCGGAAAAGGTCGGCGTTCTTGTTTGAAAGATGAGGTGAAAGCTGATTCTCATTTTGCCATTTCGCCGTTATGTGAATCGTGGGATAATTTTGACCGATACGGTTAATAATTGGAGCGTCGCTACCGATGCAGAGAAAACGACAGCAAAGTTTGGTAATTCCCTTCGTCGTCTTGGGCGTCTGCCTGTTTGCATTCGGGATTCCCTACCTGTTCTTTATGGGCGTGGACGACTCTCGCGACGAGGTTGTGTTGGCTCCGCGCTTTACCGCCACACCCACGCCGCTGGATAGAATCTTCACTCAACAAGCGTTTGCGGATCTTTTCTTTACGGATACTGCCACGCCAGTCCTCCCAGATACCCCGGTTCCCACCTCGACTGAAGCGCTGGTGATCTCGATTCCGATCACAGGTGCTACTGCTACTCTTACAGTAACACCGAGTCGCACCCCGACGAGAACACTGATCGCGGTCTTTCCTACTCGGACCTCATCCGGCGGTGGGGGGATCATCATCCCAAGCGCAACCCCAACCAATCCGCCACCAACGAATACCGCTACGAAACTACCACCGACAATTACCGCCACTAAGATTCCTCCCACGAATACTCCGATAGTTGTTGTGACGGTTACATCTTCACCCGTTCCTCCCACTGAAACCCTTGTACCAACAGATCCACCTCCAACGGATCCGCCACCCACTGACCCACCTCCTACCGATCCACCTCCGACAGATCCACCCCCAACGGATCCACCTCCAACGGATCCACCCACTGAACCGCCTACCAGTGGGAATGGCACCAAGCCGGGTGAAATCGGTCTGTTAAGTTTGGTCTTGTGGTTGCTTATCCCCTTTGCATTGATACTCCCCAACCGGCTGGTTTGATTTCGAGTCGCTACCTATGACGAAAAAGAGACCTGTCGAAATTTGATTTCGTCAGGTCTTTTTCTCGATGCGCATTGGGTGGATCG
>CAZQES010000234.1:0-4102 GCA_964591425.1 uncultured Anaerolinea sp. | reverse complement strand
TTTCGCAAGAGCGTATTAATAACCCATCGTCATTGCGAGGAGCCCGAGCCTTAAACGGCGAGTGGCGACGAAGCAATCTCCTTCACCATATTGGGGATTGCTTCGGGCGGACGATCACCGCCCTCGCAATGACAGGCACGATTGCCATGCCTGCCATAGACCTCGCCCGCCTCAAAAAGCAAACCGCGCAACTGGCTGACCTCTTCAATCAGCCGTCCGATTTTTTGCGCGAACTCAAAGAACTGCTCGATTTTTACGTCAACCGCTCACTTCGCAGTCAGGGAGTCGCTCCCTCGTCTGTTCTACCGACCTATCGGACTCCATCCGTTGTCCTGCGCCAGATCGAAACAGAACTAAGCCCCGTTGCGGAAAAAAATCCGATTCAAGCCTTGGAACTCGCCGACGCGCTCTGGGATGAAGGCTGGCTCGAAACGCGCCTGCTCGCCGCGTTTTTGCTGGGGCGAATCCCACCGCAAGAGGAACGCCTGCTCGCCCGCCTCACCGCATGGACCCAAGCCGTGCGCGACCCGTCGGTGCGCGCCGCCCTCTTGACGACCAGCCTCACCCGTCTGCGAAAAGAAACGCCGGAGCTCTTCCTGGTGCTGGTCAAAGAATGGTTGTATCCCACGCGCCAGCGCATGTGGTCGAACGGACTCCAAGCCCTCGTCCCGTTGATCGCTTCGGAGGAGTTCGACAACCTGCCTCCCATTTTCGAGATCATCGAACCCATTTTCAAAGCCTCCCCAGCCGCGTTACAATTCGACCTCAAGGATCTGCTCGTGGCGCTCTACAAAGCCGCGCCCGATGAAGCGCTACACTTCCTCCAGCACATCCTGAAAGAAACGAAGAATCCACTGCCTGCGGTGGCGCTCCGGCGCATGTCACCGGATATGCCGGCAGAATTACAAATGCACGTGCGCGAGATGCTTAGAAAAGAAAAATCGCGGTAGCGACCAATTTTCAGGCAAGAAAGGACCCAGCCATGCCGATCGTGAGAGGTGTTATCGGTGCGATCATCCTGTTTTTCGGGCGTGAATTGAATTTTCTATTTGCGGGCGGCATGGCTGTGCTGGTCGGGTTCCGACTTACGCCGCTCCTCCCCAATTCACTTCCCGGTTGGGCAGATTACGCGTTGATCGTCGGGCTGGGGCTGGTTGCCGCATTGCTCGTGATCGCCAATGAACGCGCCGGGTTTTTCGTTTCAGGCTTTTTCGCGGGAGGCTTCGCGCTCATGGAATATTTCGAGCCCGGTGTGCTCACGTTTCCTCTCGTACCGTTCCTCGTCGGCGCGATCGCTGGCGCGCTGATCATCGGCATCTTTACTGAATGGGCGTTGATCGCCATCTCGAGCCTCATCGGCGCGATCTATACCACCACCCTCTTCGACCTAAACCAGACCGCCCAAACCCTTATCGCCGGCGGATTGTTCGTCGTCGGGTCGCTCACGCAGGTCATCCTCATGCGCATGCAAAAAGAATAACGTGGTGCGGAATAGTATTCCGCATACCCATAATTTGGCGGGATTCCATCCCGCCCCACGAAGACGATCGCACACACCGAACCACTACACAACCGACGATGGACAACACAAAACTCATTTACTTGCACGGTCTCGAAAGCGACAGCAACAGCGGCAAAGCGCGCCAGATCCGTGAGTGGTTCCCCGGCATGGTCACGCCGGATTTCAGCGGCTCATTCGAAGAACGCATGACTCAACTCGAACCGATCCTTGCGGAAAAATCGGATTGGACGATCATCGGATCATCCTATGGCGGATTGATGGGGACCGTGTACACGTGCACAAATCCGACTCGTGTGCGGAAGTTAATCCTGCTCGCCCCGGCGCTCCTGCGCGAACCATTCGGTTCTTATCTCGACCTTCAACCTGTCTCCCTTCCCGTCACCGTGATCCACGGGACGCGGGATGACGTAGTTCCGCTCGAACCCGCGCGCGAAGTAGCACAGACATTGTTCACGAACCTCGACTACATCGTCGTGGAAGACGACCACCGCCTGCACAAAACATTGCATGAATTGGATTGGAAGAAAATTCTGGAACGCGGACTTCAGTCCGCAACTTGAGCATTGGCGGACTGAAGTCCGCGATACGGAGTCTGCGTGAATCAACAAATCTACTGGCACACGACGGTCAACATGCCCGGCGAGGAACACGCCACAACCCCCATCCCCTCCAACGTGGATGTGGCGGTCATCGGCGGCGGATTCACAGGCTTATCCGCCGCGCGGACGTTAGCCAAACGCGGCGTGAGTGTCGCGGTGCTTGAAGCGGAAACCATTGGCTGGGGCGCGAGTTCGCGCAATGGCGGCATGACGTTGACTGGGCTCAAACCTTCGATGCAAACGGTCATCAAGCGCTACGGGCGCGATCTTGCAAAACAATTATTCCAAGTTTCAGTGGACTCGGTGGATACCGTTGAGCGCGTGGTCAACGAGGAAAACATTGACTGCGGATTCAAACGGTCCGGACATTTGTACGTGGCGAGCAAGCCACATCACTTCGACGGCTTCAACGAAGAAGTGGACTTCATGGCAAAGGAGTTCAACCAAAACGTTCGAGTCGTCCCGCCGAATGAATTGAATGACGAGATCGGCTCGACGAAATTTCACGGCGGTATCGTGGACGAGGTCAGTGGTGGGCTCAACCCCGCACAATATGTTGCAGGCTTGGCGCGCGCGGCGGAAAATGCCGGGGCGTCGCTCCACGCGCGGGCGCGGGTGACCAGCCTCACCCGGCGAGGGACGCGGTTCTTCATCCAAACCGAACGCGGAAGTCTTGAAGCGGGAAATGTTTTCGTCGGCACATCGGGCTACACGGGGAGTATCACGAAAAAACTCCAACGAAAAATCATTCCGATCGGGTCGTTCATCATTGCGTCAGAAAGATTATCCGACGACCTCGCGCGTGAACTTAGCCCAAAGAACCGCATGATCTTCGACTCGATGCACTTCCTGAATTATTTTCGGTTGTGGGATAACCGCATGATCTTCGGCGGGCGCGCGGCGTTCTTCCCCGAAAATAAGAACACGATCGCGCGCAGTGCGGAAATTTTGCGGCGCGAGATGATTCGCGTGTATCCGCAATTGCGCGATGCAAAGATCGAATACGCCTGGGGCGGCACGCTCGATTTCGCGTTCGACATGATGACGCACGTTGGCGAAGTGGATGGCGTGTATTACTCGCTTGGCTATGCGGGTCACGGCGTGGCGATGGCTTCGCACTTGGGCAAGACCGTCGCTGATGCGATGTTGGCTGGAAATATCAAAGACCACCCGTTCGCGCAATTCGATTTTCCCGGCGCCCCGCTGGGACTGTATAACGGCTTCCCGTGGTTCCTCCCGTTTGCGGGCGCCTGGCAAAAGATTTTGGATTGGGTCGAATGAATTCGCAGGGTCGAACGCGCCGTTCTCCCCTGGCACGATGAAATGATAAAATTGCGCCATCCTTAAATCGAGGAGAGAGACATGGATACCAACACGTTTTATGCAGTGACTTCGGCAACCTGTTTTGCTTTGGTGGGTCTGTGGTGGACGGTGGTGAAGGATAGACCCGAATGGTTCAAGGATGAGGCGATGAAGCGCGTGGCTGGCGGAGTTTTACTTTCGTTCTTGATCCCCGCGCTCATGAGCATGGGCGCGCAGGTCGGGATCGATACGCCTTTCCTGTGGCAATTGGTGTTCGTGATCGCCGCCGGCGCAGGGATCATTTTTTCGGCACGGCTGGTTAGATCGGCAAAAAGAATCAACCTTGCGGGCTGGTACGGCAAAAATAGCTGGGTTGTGCCGATCCTGTACGCGGGGGTGCTGTTTTTTGCATTATTCCCCGGTCTGGCAGGTTTATTCGGATTACAACCGCTTCAATTGGAAGGTTTGTTATTGACAGTGTTAGTGCTGGCGGGAAACTTATTGGCTTGGGAGTTTATCTTCAGACCTGTGTAGTGTTGAAATTAATTCCTTTCGCATGAGGAGAAAGATATGGCTACATCAAAAGGCAAACCTGCCAAACGGAAAACCGCAATTCGCAAGTCCGCTCCTGCAAAGAAAAAATTGACCGGTGAGGTGTTCTACCCCTCCAAGCAAGCCC
>CAZQES010000233.1:0-4132 GCA_964591425.1 uncultured Anaerolinea sp. | reverse complement strand
ATCCAAGAATGATTTCGCCGGGAGTGATGCCGGTGGCGTTTTCGAAAATCAACAACGCCGCAACAGCGAACCAGCCCCAGGCGTCATACAGAGACTGAAGGGTGAATAGGATTTGGGTTTCGAGTGTGTTCAGGTATTCCATTTTCTCCTGTTGTTTGTTGAAATCAATGCAATCTATTGATCTTAATTTTCCTGTTCTTTTCCTGTACCAGGTACAAGAGGTTATCTTCTACGCGGTATAAAAACGGGGCGACCTGTATTTTCGGATACCGCAACCGCAACCGCCCGGCTTCACTCAAAACAAAATCAACTTCATTCCCAATTTCAAACATGGGCGCATAGTGGTTGAAGTGATCTTCCGCTGATTCGCGTTCCCATCCCGCATAATCCACCAGACCCTGTACGAACGAGGTTTTCTTCGATATCAAGTTCACCATGCCGCATTGAGTATGCCCGATCAGAGCAATGGACTTTACTCCGCCGACCGCAATCGCGTAGGACACTTTGAACTCGCTAAAACGCAGGTTCGCCCCGCCCGCGCGGATAATGTACGCAAAGTTATCAGGTATCCGAAGGTGTTTGCGGTTATCCATGCACATCCCTATCAGCAGTTTCGCTTGCGTGTGAACGTTCAAATTGCGATTAAGATTGTGGTATTCCAAAAGGAGACCGATAGGGGTGCCGCGGTACTCAGGGAAAATATCTTCCTGCCTGGATACGGGGTGCAGACGGTTCATAAATAACTCCATAAAGCTCATTGATTTATTCGTTTGATGGTTGATCTACTAACGCGCCGCCCTGTTTTCGGGTACCTTTTTTCGCCCGGCGGAGCGATTCATTGACAATTTCAAATCCTTCGTCATTGCGTATCAGAATTTTTCGGCGGTTGGCGCTGCTCCCCATCACACGCTGGTGCGGATAGGAATGTCGGTCAATCTCCAAGCCATTAGCGTCAAACAAAATTGCAGTATCGCCGCGGTTGTTCCAAACCTGGTCTATTGTCCACAACAAATCTGCCCAGACACCCCGGTCTGGGTGTGTTTTTTTCGGTTCCTGCTGCCCGCTTTGAACCTTCACGATCATACCTGGCTCGAGCATTAAATCATCCGGGAATGGGTAGAATGTCTGTCCGCGCAGGCTGGCAAGCACCCAGCCAGACATCGGTTGGGCAACCGTACCCCGATTAACGATGGAGGCATACTCCTGCAAGCCGTCGTTTTTGACTGTTTTGATTTTCAATTTCGCGCCTTTCACTTGACCGATACGGACAATGGTTGAAGTTCGGTTTGGCATGTTTTTCTCCTATTGGTAAAACAAAAAGACCACCGCCTTGAAGGCGATGGTCTTGCGTTTTCTTTCAGACAGCCGGGAAATCTCTTTCCGTCTTGACGACTATCTACCCGAAACAAATCGGGCGCTACTCCCCATCGGAGTTAATGGTTAGTCTACAACAGAAGAAGGTAGTTGTGGTTAAGAATTCTCTTATCCATGCTCGCAAATCCGCTCAGGAAGTGAAGACTACTCCGCTTGCTGAACGAAGCACTATCCAACCTCAGCTTGCCTCTCAGCTATCTTAATAACGTTGCACTCGTCAGTTGAATCTACAAGATATTTTCCGGTGGGGAAGGGGAAATTAATAAACCTTAATTTTTCGGTAGTGTCCCAATAAAGGTATGAAAGGTCATTTTCATCGTGATTTTGGCGGTACGCGAAAGCTGAGCAGTTCATCCATTGTCCAAACGTGATCCATCAGCCCCGCCGCAATCGCAGGCGAAAGATCGAACCTGATCCCGCTCGGCCGCATTACCTTGTCACTGAGGCAGGTGTTGGGTATCGCCTGCGTGCGGAGGATTAATCCCCTTTCTGGCTGGCGTGGCGCAGGTTGTGGTAGATCATGAAATACAACATCTCGCGGATCGTCAACTTTCCGATCAGCGGGTGGGGAAGTAGATAACCGTCCAAATCTCTTTCGTTCCATTTTTCAGCAGCGGATACCAAATTTACACTGGCTTTTAAGAACTGATCGAGCAATTCTTGTTTGACCATTTCAGCGTTATCGGGAGATTGCTGGTCAGGGAGGTATCTCCCGGAAGCGACTCCGCCTGCGGCAAGTGTATCTTTGTACACCTGACAGATCGCCTCATAGCTACGGGACGGCTGATTCGCCGACCCGAACATTGCCTGCAAGGTGAACTTCGGCAACTTCAAGGCTTTGGCAATCGGCTTGTGTGACTTGATGAGGTGATCCACATTATCAGACGCGGACCAGGCATCTCCTTCGCGTTGGAAAAATTCATCCGCAGGTATTTCTGTGAACCAATCAATGACGCGCTGGTTGGAGTCTTTCAACTTGGAAAGTAAGTCCGATTTGTTCATGGTCGATATCATGCCTTTTCCACAACCCAAAAATGGGATATTCCCAGAATCTTCAAAGGCGTCTTTTCAAGGAATTGCAACACCGCGCGCAGAAACGTGCCCAAAACTCCAAACCGTGCGATGATGTTGTCGTACGCGCCGAAGATGATCGTCTGTTCGATGAATTTAACAGGCAAGCCCTCGAAAAGTTTCAGCAAGTCTCTTTTCGAGTACACGCGCACATGTGGTGCGAGTTTGTTGCGTAAACCACGCGGCAGGTAATTCACGAATAGTTTGTTTCCGAAGTAATATTTGTCTTTCCAGTAGATTCCATGCGTCTCAACAGGGTAACCGCGATTCGGGCAGAAGAGTACGAGCCTTCCGTTGGGCTTGAGGGCGCGGATCATTTCGTGAATCGCGGCGCGGTCATCTTGCACGTGTTCGATCACCTCGTGGCTGAGGATCAGGTCGAACGTCGAAGAAAGAAGCGGAAGGTTTTCCCCTGCCGCGTTGAGAATGTGAGGCGAGTTGACTTTCGCTTCGCGGGCGCGTTCGAAGTCGTATTCCAATCCGATGACGGTTCCGCCGAAAGGGGAGAGGTGCTCCACGTACATGCCCACGCCGCATCCGTTTTCGAGGATCATCCCTTTGATGCGTTTGCCTGCGGCTCGAGCGATCATTTCAAGCCGGCGTTGTTGACCGGCTCTCCAAACATACGATGGTTCCCCGCGTAGCGCCGCTTTGTCGAGATTGCGTTGAGTCATGGCTGGAATTATATCTTGCAAGTTTTTATTCATCGTGCTAAAATGCTGGCGTACGACGAACTTAGAAGCACGCACTGGAAAGTGGGCTCACCCCCACTTTTTTGCTTGAAATAGCCTGTAGTGGCGACTCGGCGAAGCGCCCGGTGGGTTTATCGCTTACAGGTACACAAACGACGAAAGTCGTTACTACAGAAGAGTAATATCACGGAGTTATTCGCATGTCCAAGAACGAGTTTGCCCTTGCTTTCAACGAAGTGTTGGAGGAAAAACAGCTCTCCCGGGAGGTCATCCTTGAGGCAATCGAATCCGCGATGGCATCTGCCTATCGACGGGCTGTCAACGCGTCTACGGCGCAACATGTGGAAGCCAAAATAGACCTTGAAACCGGCAAGGTGTTGGTCTTTGCGGAAAAGGAAGTTGTGGAAGATGTGCAGGAACCGAAGACCGAAGTCCTGCTCGATGAAGCGCGCAAAGTGAATCCCGAAGCGCAACTTGGCGATATGGTAGTGGTCGAAACCACACCCGCGGATTTTGGCCGTGTCGCCGCGCAGACCGCGCGACAGGTTATCCAACAACGTATCCGTGAAGCGGAGCGCTCGAACCAAATGCAATATTTCGAACGGCAGGTCGGCGAGATCGTCAGCGGCGTGGTGCAGGCGACGAACGCGCAATCCACCACGCTTGGGCTGGACATGAAAGCCGAAGGTGTGTTGCCAGCCAACCAGAGAATCCCCGGTGAACGATTCAAACAGCATGAACGCGTCCGCGCGGTGGTGTTGGAAGTGAAGGACGGTTCACGCGGACCGCAGATCATTCTCTCGCGCGGGCATCGAAACTTCTTGCGCCGCCTGCTCGAGAACGAGGTGCCTGAAATTTATCACGGCGTGGTCGAGATCCGCGCCATCGCGCGCGAACCCGGCGCGCGCGCCAAAGTCGCCGTCATGGCGACACAAGCGGGCGTGGACCCGGTGGGCGCGTGCGTGGGCATCAAAGGCGTGCGCATTCAAGCCATC
>CAZQES010000232.1:0-4305 GCA_964591425.1 uncultured Anaerolinea sp. | reverse complement strand
GGTCGCGGAAGTTGGAGCCTTGGTGGAAGTGGATTCCATTTATTTGCAAATTTGCTGATTTGCCTATTTGCACCGCTTGCATTATTTCATCACGCGTCATTCCAAATTTGCTGTCGTGTTGACCGGTCTGCGTGTGGGCGTGGTGTGTACTGACCGCGACGCCGGGTAAAAGACGCAACCAGAGATTGGAGACTTGAGACTGGTAATTTGTGATTAGTAATTGGATGTTGTTGAGTTCCTTCAAGTTATCTACTACAATCGTCCCCGCATTCTGGAACGCGGACCTCAAGTCCGCTAATGATTTGTTCACCCCATGCATGACAATCTTTTCACGCGGCACACCGCCGGCGACGGCGATCCCGATCTCGCCTTCGCCGGTGCAATCCACGTGCAAATCATGAGTTTGAGTCCACGCGGCGATGGCTTTGCACAGAAAGGCTTTCCCAGCATAGGTGATGTGCGACTCGCCCGGATAGTATGTTCGTAGGGCGGATTGGTAATCCGCCACGGCAAGGTCGAGGGTGCCGCGATCGTAGAGGTAAAGCGGAGTCCCATGCACGTCCGCGAGAGAGGCGAGGGAATGTCCCGCGATGAAGAGTGAATCGCCTCGGGCGCGCGTCGATTCGGGGAAGAGCGCGAGTCGGTTTGTCATCCAAAACGGATCAGTGTTCACCGAAGAACAAATCCCACCAGATTTGCATGTTCGTCATTGGGGTTGGCGTGGGCACAGGTGTGCTCAACTCGACGGGCGCCGCGCCGGGCTGACTGAGCGGCACAACCGGCAAGTCGCCCTCTTTGATGTAGTGACCGTCGGTGCGCGCCCATTCCTCTACTGCCGCGTCCGAACCGGCGTACGCGACCTGCGTCTGCAATGCCATCTGCGTTTGCATGGCTTGCGTGGCTTGCGTGAGCACGAGCTCGTGTTGTTTGTCCAGCAGGTTAAGTTCCTCGAGGCGGCGGTTGAACTCGAGCACGATGAACACCAGCGCAATGATGCCGATGATCACCGCCACGCGTCGCACGTTGAAGGGAAGGGGAGGCATGTCTCTATCTTAATCGTTCTCTGATTCTATGGCAAGCGGATATAATTCAAAAGGTGACAGTCACTTTTAAAGTTACTGTCACCTCTGGAGACAACATGCCTCATGTAAAACAGATCAATCACGTCGCGGTGGTGGTGGACGACATGGACAAAGCCCTGTCGTTCTGGCGCGACGCGCTAGGCATGGATCTGCACGAACTGCGCGATGTGCCTGCGGAGAAATCTCGCGTTGCTTTTCTCCCGCTTCAAGGCTCAGAAGTGGAACTGGTCCAGCCCACGACGGATGATTCGGGCATTGCAAAGTACCTCGCCAGGCGCGGACCTGGTATGCATCATATCTGTCTCGAAGTGGACGACATCGAGGCAATGATGAATCAACTCAAAGCGAAAGGTGTGCGCCTAATCAACGAGGAGCCGCGCACCGCCGCAGATGGAAAAAAGTACGCGTTCATCCACCCCGAAAGCACATCGGGAGTATTGGTGGAGTTGTATCAAATTTGATGTGTCATTGCGAGACTTGCGAAGCAAGTCGTGGCAATCTCAAGTAACCACCCAACAATCGTTTGCAGGTGAGTCGAGATTGCTTCGTCAGCCACTCGCCGTTTAAGGCTCGGGGCTTCCTCGCAATGACAAATGGTGACCATGCTCGATCACATCGAATCCACCCTCCGCGAACAATGCGGATTGAATAAAGACCAACCGATCCTCGCGGGCGTCTCCGGCGGACCCGATAGTTTGTGTTTAATGAACGTGCTCCGCAAGGCGGGGTATCGCGTCATCGTCGCACACTTCAATCACAAACTGCGTCCCGATTCCGACGCCGACGCGAACACGGTCGAACAGACCGCCGGGCGGCTCAACCTCAAATGGGTCATCGAAAAGGGCGACGTGCGCGAATATGCGGACGCACAAAAACTATCCATCGAAGAAGCCGCGCGCATCCTGCGTTATCGTTTCCTCATGGAGCAGGCGCGCAAATTCAACGCGCAAGCCGTGGCGGTCGGTCACACCGCCGACGACCAAGTGGAAACTGTGCTCATGCACTTCCTGCGCGGCGCGGGTCTCGCAGGACTCAAAGGCATGACACATCGCACGATCATTCACACATTCGACTCTGAGATTCCCATCGTGCGTCCACTGCTTGACGTATGGCGCGAAGAAACGATCGTCTATTGCGCGGCGAACGGGCTTCGTCCGCGGCACGACCCAAGCAACGCCTCGCTTGATTTTTTCCGCAACCGTTTGCGTCACCTGCTCATCCCCACGCTCGAATCGTACAATCCGCGTTTCCGCGAAGTGGTCTGGCGCACGTCGCGTTCGCTCGCAGGCGATCACGAGATCGTCTTGCAAATGTTGGATGACGCGTGGAAGGAGGTCGTCACACAAGAGACAAAAGACTTCGTCGCCTTCGACTCGTCCGCGCTGACCAAGCATCGCCTCGGACTCCAAAGGAACCTGATTCGCCGCGCGATGGAGCGCCTCCACCCCGACAACCTCGACGCGGGCTTCGCCACACTCGAACGCGCGACTGGTTTCATCACCGATCCCGAACGTCCGACGCGCGTGGATTTGACGAAAGGTTTGCATCTGTTGCGAGAAGGTTCGATGATCTACGTGGTGGCGGGACACATCACATTGCCTGTCGAACGCTGGCCCCAACTGCCCGAAGAAAAACCCGTGATCCCGTTGCAGATTCCCGCGCAAGTTGAATTATCCGGCGGTTGGAAATTCAATTGCGAACGCTGGAACATCGCCTCACTGGCAATGGAAGAAGCGAAGTCGAACGACGATCCATTTCAAGTGTGGCTGGATGCGCGCGATCTTTCCGATTCGCTCGAACTCCGCGCGCGGCAGGAAGGTGACCGGTTTGAGCCGCTCGGCATGGACGGTCACGAGACGAAATTATCCGATTTCTTCATCAATGTGAAATTGCCGCAGCGCGCGCGTGACCGCTGGCCCCTGCTGTGCATGGGTGAGCGCGTCGTGTGGGTGCCCGGCTATCGCCCCGCGCATCCGTTCCGGTTGACGGAGTCAACGCGGCAGGCGTTGTATTTTTCGTTGACGAGGGGTTAAGAGACAACGGTGGTCGAGTAGCCCTGAGCGTTCGTTGCGAAGGGCATATCGAGACCACCGCGTTTTCAATCGTACTCTTGTTGCACTGTGGTCTCGATACGAGCCGACGTGCACGGCTCTACTCGACCACCGAATTTCTTGATTAGTTTTTATTTCCACTCAACTTTTGTAACTTGATGAACAACTCACGCCATTGGATCTTCGACACGCCGAGCTTCTGGCGGATCTTGTCGGGTTCTTCGCCGGCGCGGTAGTCGTTGAGGGCGCACGTCCAGCGGCACATGTCGAAGGAGAGATGCTTGGTGAGTCCCGCCTCCTTGCCGATGTCTTCGAGCAGATATTCCAGCCGCCGCGGTGACCACGGGAAGAGTTTGTCCTCAGGCTGGTATTGTGCGGCGTATTCTTCGTAAGCGGGCACCCAGTCGCTAGGGAGAACCAGCTTCCTTTCCTTGTAACGATTCGTCGGCGTCGCATATTTGATGAAGACCTGCGGTCCGTTGGGCGAATCCAGTTCGAGATGTTCGAGTTTGATTCCGAGAGTCTCGCTTTTTTTAATTCCAGTTGACAGCAAAAGATACACTAGCGCGTACGGACGCGCGTCGGGCTTGGCGGCGCGGCGGTGACGGTCCGCGGCGAGGAGCACTTCGTCGTATTCTTTCGGTGTCAGCACAGTGGGGATGGGGCTGATGGCGGAGCGCTGGGCGACCTTTTCGGCGGGGTCAACGACCAGCACGCCGAACTTGTGCAACCAGCGAAACAGAGACTTGGTGGCGGTGATGCGCCGCGCCAGCGTTTTCGGACTGCACGGCACGTCGCGCTCTTTTTCCATCCATTCGAAGTAGCGGTTGAGGTCTTTCGTGGTGACCTTGCCGAGGGCGATGTCTTCGGGCAGGAAGGTGGTGAGCAGGCGCACATCCGAGAGGAAGGCTTTGATCGTGTTCGGCGAACGTCCCTGATCCGCGAGGTAACTCTCCCACGAGTTGATCGCGGTGGCGAGGGGCGTGTTCTGGTTCAGGTGCGAAGTGAGTTTCTCAGGCATGACATCTCCTGTTCTTCGTGTAGTTTAGCCGGGAAAGGAGGAGGTGTCAATCGGTATTTGATGATTCTGATTCCTTATAATACAATTTGAATCAATCATGTCAAATAATAAAACAGTGTGGTCTTCTGCGCATGGAGATCTGCGAAAGAAG
>CAZQES010000231.1:0-4404 GCA_964591425.1 uncultured Anaerolinea sp. | reverse complement strand
ATTGTGGCGGAAAAAGTAGGAGTAGGCGCGCGCCGCTCCACGTCCAACCCTGCCGCGCAGTTGATAGAGTTGAGCCAGACCGAACGTGTCGGCGCGGTCCACGATGAGGGTGTTCGCGTTCGGGATGTCCAACCCTGATTCTATGATGGTCGTCGAGAGCAAAATATCGGTATCGCCGTTGTTGAAGCGATGCATCACATCCGAAAGTTGATTCTCTGGCATCTGCCCGTGACCGATGTCCACGTTCGCTTCGGGGACGAGTTGAGTGAGGTGCGCCCTCATCGCATCAATCGTTTGGACGCGGTTATGCACGAAAAAGATTTGCCCGCCGCGTTCGAGTTCGCGCAGAATTGCCTGCCGCACCAGTTTCGGCGAATACGGACCGACATGCGTGACGATGGGCAAGCGCTCCTCGGGCGGCGTGTTGAGATTCGAAATATCGCGCACGCCCGTGAGCGCCATGTACAGCGTGCGCGGAATCGGGGTGGCTGTGAGAGTTAGCACGTCCACTTCGGTGCGAAGTTTTTTGAGATGCTCCTTGTGAGTCACACCGAAGCGCTGTTCTTCGTCAATGACGACCAAGCCAAGTTCTTTGAATTGCACATCGCCAGAGATCAAGCGATGCGTGCCGACGACGATATCAATCTCGCCGATGACAAGTCCGTGCAAAATCGCTGTCTGCTCGCGCTGGGTGCGGAAGCGCGAGAGCATTTCCACTTTCACAGGGAATGCAGCGAGACGTTGTAAAAATGTTTCGTAATGTTGTTGCGCCAACACGGTCGTTGGAACCAAAATCGCAACCTGCTTGCCATCCATCACGGCTTTGAAGGCGGCGCGCAATGCCACTTCTGTTTTGCCGTAGCCCACATCGCCGCACAACAAACGATCCATCGGGCGCGGCGATTCCATATCGCGCTTGATGTCGTTCAACGCGCGCAATTGATCTTCGGTTTCGACATACGGGAACGAATCTTCCAACTCTTTTTGCCACGCAGTATCGGGCTTGAACGCGTATCCCTGCACCACATGACGGCGCGCGTACAAATCCAACATATCCTGCGCCACTTCCAACACCGCGGCTTTGACGCGTCCTTTTTTCTCGTGCCACTCCTGCCCGCCCAAACGATCGAGCGCGGGCGCCGCGCCTTCCGCGCCAACGTAACGCGTCAACCGATCCGCTTGATGCACTGGCACATACAGCTGTCCGCCGCCGTCGTATTCCACCGCGAGAAATTCGCGCACGTGATTATCCAACTCGCGTTGCACCAATCCACCAAAGCGACCGACGCCGTGATCAATGTGCACAACGTAATCGCCTTCGTTCAAATCGGCATACACCGATTCGGGCGTCTCAGCCACGGGTCGCTGACGCGCGCGCGGTTGTGGGCGTTCCCAACCAAACACCTCCGAATCAGAGATTAGATGACTGGAGACTAGAGACTCGCCTTTGAGGACGAATCCTTCGGATAAGGACGACTCGATAAATGTCGGCGGTTCGGACGCGGGGTCAGCCTGATTCGCTTCGAACCAGAGTTCCTCCAGCCTCTTCGACTGCCGCGAAACGACGATGACCGATTCTTTCTTCGACACCAGACCTGCAATGTATTCAACAAAATTCTTTAGCCGTCCCCCAAACCTTTCGTCGTGACCAAAACACGATGCGATATCTCCCTCACCCCTAACCCCTCTCCCACTTGTCCCCTGCGGGGATGCTTCGCGAGGAGAGGGGGATTCTCCCGCAATTGAATATCCAAACTCTAACGAACCGTGCGATTGCATACTGTCACGCAACTCCGACCACGGAACATACGGCAATGGGAAATCAACCGCGAGAGTCTCTTCGGCGATGCTTTCCTGCCTGAATTTGACCGCCTGCGCCTCCACCTCCTCCGCCATGGATTCGATGATGGACAGATCGTCGATCAGCACAACGGCTTTCTGAGGCAGGTAATCGAGCAGGGTCGCGGGTTGTTGATGAAGCAATGGGATATGGAATTCGGATAACTCCATGCCTTGTTCAGTCTGCAGTTGAACTGCGGACTGTTGCTCGTTCAGCAGTTCAACTGCTGAACGATCGTGGAGATGAACTGCTGAATGAACCAAATACTCTCGCGCAGGTGTAACGAGAATCGAATCTAGTTTTTCAATCGTGCGCTGTGAGGCTGGGTCGAATCTGCGAATCGTTTCGATCTCGTCGCCGAAGAAATCCAAGCGGACGGGCATCGTCTCTGTCGTTGCCCAGATGTCGAGAATCCCTCCCCTGCTGGAGAACTGTCCAGGTTCCAAAACGGTGTTGACGCGCTGATAGCCGATCTCTGCCCAACTGCGCAAGAGTGAATCAGGTTGAATGGATTGATTGACCGATAACTTTTTGCACGCCTTGAGGAAGTCACGCCGCGGCAGGGTACGAGTCATCAACGAGCGCACAGAGGCGACGAACACTGGCGGCGTTTCAGGTTTTTGTGCAAAGGGAAGATGATACAAGGATAACGCGGTCAAAGACTGCAAGCGGTCGCGGCGGGTGGTCACACCCCACGCGGCTTGTTCGTAGAACAACGGATTCGGTTCTGCAAAATGATAGCGCGGCGACTTGACCCAGAATCCCAACTCATCGAACAAAGACAACGCATGGTCAGCGCGGTCAGTGATGAAGAGAATCGGTTGCTGGATATCTTCGAGCAACGTCGCAAGCACAGGCAGACGAGCGGCGCGCGGCAATCCAAGCCCCGCGATTTGTTTCCCTGCCTTGAGTTGGGTCAGTAGTTTCTGATATTGAGGCAGCGAGCGGATGTTAGTTAGGATGGATTGCATTTTCATTCATACAACGCTGGTTGAGTAGCCCGAGGCGATAGCCGAGGGCGTATCGAAACCAGCAGGCAAGCAAAGTATTCTTGTTACAAAAGTGATCTACGCACTGGTGGTTTCGATACGGGCGGGAGAAGCGCCCGCCCTACTCAACCACCGAGGCATCACCATTGAACTTATTCATGGCGGCGTTCAATCCGTTCTTCACAAATTCAAGCGCGGCGTCGGCGGCGCGGTCGAGGATCTCCGAAATGGATTTCAAGTCGTCGCGCGAAAAGTTTTGCAGGACGTAATCGGCGGGGTCCATGCGACCGGGCGGGCGACCAATTCCAAGTCTCATGCGCGGAACGTCCTTTGTGCCTAACTTTTCCAGAATGGAGGACAACCCGCGTTGCCCACCAGGTCCGCCCGAGGCGCGGATGCGGATGGTGCCGAAGGGAATATCTAAATCGTCGGAGAGGATCATCAGGCTTTCGTTGGGAATCTTGTAGAAGTGAGCCAGTCCCTGCACGGATTGACCTGAGAGATTCATATACGTCTGCGGCTTGGCAAGAATGAGTTTGTGATCTTCGTACGTCGCGGTTGTGACAATCGCTTTCGATTGCACTTTCATTCCCTGCGCGTTGAGTCGCACCGCGAGGCGGTCAATCGTCATGAAGCCGAAGTTGTGGCGGGTGTTGGCGTATTCGCGCCCCGGGTTGCCGAGGCCGATGAGGAGGAAGGTGGAGTCTGTCATGGGGAGTTCCGTGAGGGCTTTGAGTAATTGGTAAGTGGTAATTGGAGATTTGAGATTAGAGAATTGGAGAATTGGAGAATTATGTCTGTCGCAAACGGATAACGAAGGCGGAGAAAATGAACAAGCCTAGGATCACCAAGGCGCCGCGACCGAGACTGGTTAATACTTCGTTTTGATTCAACGCGGCTGGGTTCACCGGAAGCGGCGTCGGTGTAGGGCGGGGTGTTTCGGTCGGCGTGGCTGAGGGAGCAAGGAAAAACGGAGTCGGGGCTTGAAATCCGATTCCGGATGCAGGCGTGGATGTCGGCGAAGGCGTTGGCTCTGCCAGCGGCGCGTCGTTTTGGATGGTGATCGGGACGGTCATTTCCTCGAATGTCCCGTCGGTGAGCGTTACCTGCAAACGGATAATATACTCGCCGTCTGTAATGGAGGAAGTGTTCCATAGGTAGAGAGGGGAATCAAGCGCGGGCTGGGACAAATTTGCCAGCGGGAACCAACTGTCCCCTGAGTCCGAAGCGTATTTGAAATCCAACTGAGCGGAGGCAAAGTTGATGTCAGCTGTCGAGCCGGTGATCGTCACTTCGCCGCGCAAAACTTCACCCACCGCGGGAGAGACGATCGCAATCGGAGGTGAATCTTGTGCGGCAAGGAGGAACAAAAGGAAAGGGAGAAAGAAGCGGATCTTCATCCTAAAAGACGGCTATGCAGGTTAATCGAACGTTCAAGTTTAGCACGAAGAGAAACGCGGGTCAACAAAGCCTCGTCATTGCGAGGAGCGAAGCGACGAAGCAATCTCCGCGACCGTGTTGGGGATTGCTTCGTCGCAAAGAGCAAGAGGGCTCCTCGCAATGACAGGATTTTTT
>CAZQES010000230.1:0-4457 GCA_964591425.1 uncultured Anaerolinea sp. | reverse complement strand
CCTCTTGAGCCGACCGCCACCTGCGGAAGCGCCTCGTCAGCATTTCCTCCATGGAGGCGAAATCATCCGGCGCGCCGACCACCGACTCGATGTTGAATTTGCGGTACAACTTCTTGTCGGGTACTCCCTGAGTGAAGACCACCATCGCGCCGACAATGGCTGTCCCTTGTGTGTTCGAGATATCGTAACATTCGATCCGATTAGGTGGCTCGTTCAAGTTCAGGGCTTGTTGCAATTCGGCTAATGCCTGCTCTTGTTTATGCGTGTCCGCCTGCCACTGCGCACGGAGGGCTGTCAGTGTTTCGGTGGCGTTTTCGGCAGCCATTTTCACCAACTCTTGTGGTTGCCCTTCTTTGGGCACGAAGAATTCCATCTTTTCGCCGCCGCGCTTCGATCGTAACCACTCACCGATGATCTTTGCCTCTTCAATCTCCTGCGGCAGCATTACCTGTTGCGGGATATTCGCCGCTTCGGTGTAGAACTGTGTGATGAATTGTTCCATCACTTCGGCGTCGGCTGTGTCTTCTGTGCCCTCCAAAATGAAATACTCGCGTCCGATCAATTTGCAGCCGCGGATGAAGAAGACTTGCACACAGGCTTCGCCGTCACTGCGCGCCATGGCAAGCACATCGGAATCCTTGTAGTCTGTGGCAAAGACGATCTTCTGCCTTTCGATGATGGATTGGATCGCTTTGAGTTGGTCGCGTATCGCCGCCGCCTTTTCAAAGCGCATTTCATCGGATGCTTTTTGCATATCCGCTTGCAATCGTTCCACAATGGTTTCACTGTGACCGCTGAGAAAATCCATGAAGTCCGAGATCATTTGGCGGTAGGAAGCTTGGGATGCCGCGCCGATGCACGGGGCGATGCACAATTTGATGTCGTAGTAAAGACACGCCCGCTTGTCCATCCCGGTAATTTCCCGGTCGCAGGTTAGGTACGGGAAGATTTTTCGCAACACATCCAGGGTCTGATACACCGCCCACGCGGAAGTGTACGGACCGAAATAACGCGATCCATCTTCAGCCATTTGCCTAGTGACCGTGATTTTTGGGAACGGGTCGCCCCAATGAACTTTGATGTAAGGGTAACGCTTGTCATCCTTGAGCCGCACGTTGAATTTTGGGCGATGCCTCTTGATGAGGTTCATCTCGAGGATCAGCGCTTCGAGTTCCGAGCCAACGACGATCCATTCGATATCCAGGATCTCGCGCGCCAGCCTTCTTGTTTTATTGTCGTGGCTGGCGTCCGCGTGAAAATACGACCGGACGCGATTCTTGAGGTTGATCGCCTTGCCGACGTAGATAATTTTCCCCTCGGCGTTTTTCATCAAATAACAACCGGGCTTTGGCGGGAGGGTTGAAAGAATTCCCTGTAGTTTCTCCGAGATTTCCATTGCAGGCAATTTTACTTCATCTATAACTTTTTCCTTCGACGGGGGTTTAAGTGATCGTACTTGAACTTGTCTCGTACAAGAACGAATCGAATACAACAAACGGAGGAACAAATGAACGAAGGATCGAATTTACCTGTGTCCGGTGCCACTTCCCCGGGGATGGCTGGCTGGTTTTCCACCTGGATGACCGCGGTGACCAAGCCTAGCGAAGAAACCTATGCTACGCTGGCTGAGCACCCTGATGCCGCTTCGAACAACCGCGCGTTTACGTGGGTTTTCATCGCAGGGACGGTTGCGGCTTTGATCAGCGGCGTACTCAACGCCATCCTTACTCTCGCCGGTTTCGGAACAAGCGCGGGGATCACAAGCTACTTTGGCGGGGACGCCAGCCGAGGCATCGCTTTTACTTTTGGGGTTGCGATTTGCAGTTCGCCGATCGCTGGTGCAGTTGGCGCATTACTGTTCGCGATTTTTACCGGCATCGTGCAGTGGGTTGCCAGACTGTTCAAAGGAACTGGTTCGTATTCGCAACTTGCCTACGCGTTGGCGGCTATATCGGTTCCCTTCACGCTCGTATCTTCCCTGCTTTCGCCGTTCAGCGTGATTCCATATGTTGGCTTATGTGTTAGTGGGTTGAGTTTGATCCTCGGGTTGTATGCCCTTGTGTTGGAGATCATGGCTGTAAAGGGCGTCAACAAGTTCGGCTGGGGAGAAGCGGCTGGATCGGTCTTTCTACCCATTCTCCTAATCATTTGCTGCGCAGTTGTTTTTGGCGTTGTCATGGGCGCGCTCGGCGTGGCGGTGGGAGAGACCTTCAACGAGATCAATCAGAACCTGCCATAGAAATCTTATGGCTCATTAGTAAAAATCCTCCGCTGTCTGTGCGGAGGATTTTTTATCTATTTCCCGGAAGGCGGGATTCGTTCTTGCCCGATAAAGATCGGCATGTCCACCAGATACCAGCCGTATTCATATGCCAGGTCGGCGCCGCATTCGCCATCAATGGGTTCGACCAGCCCGCTGTTGTCCGTATCCGCGCCTCGTACTAAATTCACCCCAAGCACCGACAATTCATTGATGATCGGTTCCATCTCGGCTCCCAGAGGCATCTCGATGAGTTGAAGTGCGAGTGGCAGGATTTGCTCGGTCCATGTTTCCATATTTTTAACGCAGGTTTGAATGTTTTCGCTGTACAAACGAATATTCGGCGTGGAATCCGGCGCGTCGGCAACTTCCTTTGTGTTGACCACCGTAGCCTGCAGATACCCAAGGCGATTTCCATTGGGGAGGCTTCCATATCCATCGCCGTCATTATCGTTGAAGACGCCGTCACCGTCATAATCGCGATATTGCTCGCTTCGGTCGCCGACGATGAGATTGATCACTTCCTCGGTTCTCTTCCGTAAAGATGCCTCATCGTTATTTTCGTATGCGCTCACCAACCCGATGAAATTAGGCTCGACCACATTGCCGTTGATCGCGATGTTGATGTAACTGCCGCTGTAATAATAAAGTCCCTGCATCAATGCCAGTTGCCCGGGTGTTTCTGGATGCGCCACTAAAACCTCCCGTGCTTGCGCGAGAGCCTCAGGCGGGAACACGGATGAGAATACCACCTCAGAGGACGGTTCGGTGCTAATAACGCCGTTCTCCTCGCTCGTGATGATCACCTCGTCGAACAAGCCAAAAAAATTCTGTCGGCTGGTATCGGTGATCTCAAGTACGCCCACATTGGCTTCGGTAAAGCGGACTTGTCCAATGTTCCGAATAATACCGCTCTGATTGTTCCGCAACCATACTTCGTAGTGCGTGCCTTCTTGAGGGCGGCCCACATTGTTCAGCAGAATGGTTACCCGGTCCATTACATTATCGAAGTCGGTGAAGCGGAGCCGGCCCACAGGGATGTCTGGATCCACTGCTTGCGGTGTTTCGGTCACGCCAACCGAGGGAGGTCGGAAGAATTGGAATAATAGGACTGCCAACCCGATCGCAATGGTGATCTCGATCCCAATGCGGAAGCGACGGAGCAGAGAGTTCTCTTGGGCGGGTCTGGGTCGCGTGGATTCAGCGGCGGCTTTACGGGCAAGTTGGGCAATGTGAATGGTTCCCGGCGAAATCGTCTGCCCGTTGAAGACGGCGAGAAATTCGTTCGCCAGTTCACCGGCGCTGTCGTAACGCATGGACGGGTCTTTGGCGAGCGTGCGATCGAGCAACGCCTGTAGATCGGAGGAAATCCCATCGATCGTCGGAGGTGGCTCGTTGATGTGTTTCATCAACATGCCGAAGGTGGTGTCTGCCTGGAACGGTACACCGCCCGCCAGCATTTCGTAAAGCATGATGCCGAGTGAGTAGATGTCGGTACGTTTGTCCACTTTTTCGCCGCGCGACTGTTCCGGGCTCATATATGCCGGTGTGCCCGAAACAGAGCCGGTGGTGGTGTGCATCGTCGAGTCGAGGAGGCGCACCAAGCCGAAGTCGGTGAGCACAGGCTCCACGTCGGCAGGAAGCGGAGCGTCCATGCGGATTTCATTTGAGGTGGAGCGCAGTAATACGTTGGCTGGTTTGATATCGCGGTGGACGAAGCCTTTGCTGTGAGCATAGTCCAACGCGCTGGCAATGGACTTCAGTAATCCAGCCACGATACCGATCGGCAGGCGCTGTTTTTTTTCGTGAAGCACTTTGAGATATGCCGCGAGCGACGGACCCGGAATATACTCCATCACGATGCATGGAGTATCATCTTCCACTTTGTAATCGAGCAATTGGACGATGTTGGGGTGCTTAAGTTCGGCAACTACTTCCGCTTCGCGTTGGAAGCGGCTGAGTTGCTCCGGGTCCCGTTCCATCAAGCCTCGCATGACCTTGATGGCGACCTGTCCGAAAGACTTGTGATTGCCCTTGTAGACCTCCGCCATTCCCCCGCGGGCTACGAGTTTTTCGATGTGGACCTTGCCGAGCGTTTTGCCAGCCCAGTCTGCCATGCAGAAAATTATAACCTAGAACGACTCCGCCCCGTGTATAATGCCATGACTTTATCATTTGAGGTGGCATGAGCGAATCG
>CAZQES010000229.1:0-4521 GCA_964591425.1 uncultured Anaerolinea sp. | reverse complement strand
ATTTTGCCAGAAGTTTTCTACTTTTCACTGGCCCTATTTTAGGGGAGGGTTACCCACCCTGTCACACAAGTAAGTTGGGATGACGCAGTAGCGTTTTGTGAATGGCAATCTGATAAATTACATTTGAAAATCGAACTTCCATCAGAAGCAGAATGGGAGTTTGCCTGTCGAGCTAGAAGCATTAGTAAATGGTGTTTTGGAAACGATGAAACTTTGTTAGACCAATATGGCTGGTATCAGAAAAATAAAAATCCAATTGTATCCACTCAACCCGTTGGTCAAAAAAAACCTAATCAATGGGGGGTGTATGACATGCACGGAAACGTTAGAGAATGGTGCGCGGATGTTTACGAAAAATATCCTGGCAATAATCTAAATTGGGATTTAGGAACCAGGTATTTCTCTGTTTCAGGTCAACCACTTCATATTTTAAGGGGTGGTCACTTCGGAAGCGTTGCAGATTTTTTACGAAGTTCAGTAAGAGTTAGCGCAAAAATAGTTAGCTTAAGTACTGATTACACTGGGTTTCGTTTAAAAATAAAACTTTAGTTAGGACAAAAGCCGCCGAACAAAGCGTTCTCAGAAACAACATCCTCACAAGTGCTCATGAGATCGTCAGCAGACGACTCATTTCATGCAAATTCTCTTTGAACATCAAGTGTAGGGCTAAAATTCAATAAAAACCCCGCCAGTGATTCAACCCAAACAAGGCGTCTTCAACAGGAAGATGCCTTTTCTTTTCTCATCCATGCGCCACACTTACGCAGGTACGAGTTGGAAGCCAAGTTTCGCGGCTTTCTTCTTCATATATTTGAGCTGTTGGTCTTTGTATTTCTTTTCATATTCCTCCACACTGATCTGTTCATATTCCACTTGGTACTTCAACATGCGATAGACAACCCTGGCAATCGCATGTGCCGTGGCAACGGTTGCTTGCGCTTTGTCCAACCGTGATTTCAATCTCCGATACAGTGAGCCGAAGACACAATCCGCCCGCTTCACCGACTGCGCCGCCATGCGGAAGGCTTGCCCCGCACGGTTCTTCGTTTTCAGCGTTTTGTTCTTCAAAACTTTCGCCCCAGAGATTTCATGCTTGGGTGCCAGCCCCAACCACGAACAAAAATGCTTCTCACTCGGAAACTTGGACATGTCCGTCCCAACTTCCATGATCACGGTCTGCGCCAAGGAGACACCAAAGCCATCCACCACGCTCAAGTCCACGCCAGAGATGCGCTTCAAGTGTCGGCGAAGCTCTTCCTTGTTCTGCGGCGCATTCTTGCTGTGGGAACTGCGCTTCTTCTGCGGCAAGGGCTTCAATACTACCTCACCCCAATCGGGTCGCGTCAAGGCGTACAGGCGGTCAATTTCCGTATCGCATTCTTCCACCTGCTTCGTGTAAAAGTCGTACAGCTCCAGCGATTGTTTGACAATAAAGAGATGTTCGTCTCTCCACGTGCCCGTCAGCGCTTTGCCGATCTCTTCCTCACTCTTCTTGCAATTCCGATCCCGCAAGGCAGCGAGAGTCTGCGGGTCGCGTTCCCCCGCCACGATGGCACGGATGATGCGCAGTCCCGTCTCGCCGGTCACATCGCTCAACGCTTGCGATAACTGCACATTCATCTGCAACAAGGCTTTCTGCATGTGTTGGATGTGCGGCGAACGATGTTCCACCAACTGACTGCGATGCCGCAATAATGTTCGCAATGCTACCAATTCTGCCTGAGGCCGAAACGAGCTTTCCAGCAATCCGTAACTGTGCAGGGTCTGGATCCACTGAGCATCTTGAATATCGCTTTTCCGTCCCGACACTCTCCGCAACGACCGCGAACTGATCAACAGACATTCAAACCCCATATCTTCCAACACTTCAAACAACGGTATCCAATAGACCCCCGTGCTTTCCATCGCCACCGTTCTTGCTCGATGTTCTTGCAACCATTTGCCGATTGCCTGCAAGTCCACAGTATAGTTGCCGAAGGCTTTCACGATCTGTGTCGTCTCGTCCCCAGCCACACATACCACGATCTCCTCTGCGCCAATGTCCACGCCCACCGCATGTTCATTCACCCGACTCATCCCTGCGAATGGATGCGCCTCTTCCATCCCTTTCGTTCGCCTGCCGCGTTGTCTCATCTCCTTGTGCTCCTTTTGTGAATTAGGCAAGCCCAGTCACTTGAGGGGATTAGCTTTCTCATCGGGGTTGGCGCGTAAGCGCGCCACCGCCAGTAGGTAAATCAATTTGACTGGAAACCACGGTGCACCACGGAAGTCGCACAGGGCGCTCTCCATTGCTTTGTTCGGCTTGCGTGCTTGCCACTTCGGAGTATACTGTCGCTAGCGCACCCCGGTTTCTCTCGTATAAAATGATCCCCCATCTTCATGGGTGCACCCGACTGGTGGGATTCTGCGGCAATCTCAGGCAGTTTCCTACGCCTTAGCATTTTTCCAGTTGGACGGCTTCGCCGTCCCCGCCCCAGCGCAGGTAACGCAAACCGTTAGGCGCTAAGTTGTGAAGGAAGGTAAAACCAATGGATGTAAAAATTGATTCCATCCCAACGCTAATAGATTCTATAAAGGCTGTCACTCACAAATGGGATCCACGGACAACTCCATGGTTTCGGGGTGAACCATTTGTAGAAGATACACCGCTCTTGCCTTTCCTCTATCGACCATTAAGGGATGGTAAGAGATATAACGAAAACCGTATCGTACAATCATTCAGGCGGCTTGGTCCTGGGTTTGCCGATTACAAGACTCCTGATAGAAATGCAATTGACGAATGGTTATTTCTAATGCAACATCTTCGGGTACCAACAAGATTACTTGACTGGACAGAAGGAGCGTTAATAGCTCTTTACTTTGCCCTAGAGTATGATCATCCTGTGGTCTGGATGCTAAATCCTGATGAATTGAATCAACTTTCAGTTTCAAGCAAAATCATACCTGGGGCTTTTCCGCTTACTTGGTTTCGTCCCGAAGATGGAAGCATCAATATAGGTCATGAAAATATTCGAGGAGCTTGGGAAGAAAATCGAAGGGGAATGGAATTGCCTATCGCAATAAAACCAACTTATATACATCCGCGAATGAGAGCGCAAAAGAGTTGTTTTACTGTGCACGGCAAGCGACAAGAACCAATTTCCAAAATAGTCCCTGATACAATTCTTGTCAGGTTTTTGATAAAAGAGGAAAATATACCCGACATTCATCGCGATTTATCTATGCTTGGTATTACACATACGAGCGTGTTTCCTGAAGCTGAATTTCTAGCGCAAGAAATAAGGGAAGCCGCAACCACAGATAAACTCTGATTTCCGAGAAAGCGCTTAACAAAGCGTTCTCAGAAACAGCTAGGTGGGGACGAGTTGTAAGCCAAACTTAGCCGCCTTTTTCTCGAGATATTTGATGCTTCGGCACGGCTACGCCAGTCAGCACAAGGTTGTTGGTCGCGGTAGCGTTTTTCATACTCCGTCACACTCAACGGTTCGTACTCCACTTTGAACTTCAACATGCGATAGACCACTCGTGCGATCAAGTGTGCAGTCGCCACTGCCGCTTCACTGAGATTGTGGGCACAGAACGGAATTCATCCCTCCGCCGCCTCGACAAACTTCTTGAACAAATTCCTCGTTGGTTGTTGATCCGTCAACCATTCGGGGTGCCATTGCACCGCCAGCCCAAACGGATGATCAGGCAACTCCACTGCTTCCACCAACCCGTCCGGGGCGTGACCCACCACGCGCAGCGCGGGCGCGATGTCTTTCAGTCCCTGATGGTGGTGGCTATTAACTCGCACAATTGGCTCACCAAGCACATCGGCGAAGCGCGTCCCTTCCTCGATCTTCACTTGATGAACCAGCACATGCCGCATATTGCCGGGATAGGAATGATCGAGTGAATTTGGCAATTGATCTGGCAGGTGCGTGTACAGCGTCCCGCCGAGCGCGACGTTCACCAACTGGCATCCACGGCAGATGCCGAGGAACGGCTTGCCATCCTCAACGGCGGCGCGGGCGAGTTTCAACTCGACAGCGTCGCGCTCAGGCTCCACGTCCGCGATGCGTGAATGCGTGTCACCGGCGAAATGGTCGAGGGCAATGTCTCCGCCGCCGGAAAGGAGAATCCCATCGAGGCGGGCATACAGCGCATCCCACCCGTCGTTTGCGATCAACGAGGGAATCAGCACCGGCACGCCGCCGGCTTGCATGATCGCATTCGCATACGCCTGTTGCAGGACGATGCGCGTCTGACCGAATTCGTTGTTTGCAAGATGGGTGGTAATTCCGATAAGTGGTTTCATATTCAAAAAGACCTCACAGGCTTTGAAAACCTGTGAGGTCTCATGCTTAGTTATCGAACTTCTGTTTGAGTCGGGCAGACTTGCCGGTACGTCCGCGCATGAAATACAACTGCGCCCGGCGGACCTTGTTGTGGCGTTCGACGACGACCTTGTCCACGCGGGGCGAGCGGAGCAGGAATGTGCGCTCCACACCCACGCCGTTGGAAGCGACGCGTCGCACC
>CAZQES010000228.1:0-4532 GCA_964591425.1 uncultured Anaerolinea sp. | reverse complement strand
TGACCATAATTTCTCATGAGATCGCTATGACCGCGAACAAGCGCAAACCCAGTACATCTCACATACCCGAAAATTCCACTTTGTTCGAAAAGATTATCCCTGCCGCGCTGATCGTCATGGGAATCATCACGCTCGGGCTGATCCTGTTCGCCATGGGCGTGTTGTTGGGATTCATCAAATTCTAGGTCAGGAGAAAACCATGTCCATCAACCAACTCCTTCCGTTCATTTCGACGGTGATTATGTTGTACTTCACGGTCAGCGTCTTGCAGAGATTCTTTGTACGCCGTCAGGCGCATTTTCTGTTCTGGGGCGTCGGGCTGGCGATGTTCGGCGCGGGGAGTTTCGCCGAAGCCTATCTCGCGCTCGCCTGGAACAAGTGGGTGTTCTTCGCATGGTATCTGTTCGGCGCGGCGTTGAATGCCGCGTGGCTCGGGCACGGAACGTTGACGTTGCTCGTGCGGAAAAAGTGGGTGCATGTTGTTACTGCCCTGCTTGTGATCGGAAGTTTGTATGCAACCAGCCTGATGCTGCAAGCCATGCCGAAATTAGACGAAGCGGTCTTCACCACCGACAAAATCATCAGCGAGCAATACGGGACGAAAGTTCTCGACGAGGGCGAGCCCGCTCCCGCGGGCGCGCAGACCCTCACCACAACCTATCGCGGCGAGGAGGTGACCGCCGTACGCGGCATCCTTCCGCTCGGCACATCCGTGCGCTTGACCACGCCGTTCTTCAACATCTACGGTTTGCTCACACTCGTGGGCGGCGCGATCTATTCGGCGTTTCTCTTCTGGCGCAAACGCGTGATGCCCAACCGCGTCATCGGCAATGTACTGATCGCGGCAGGCGCATTGTTGATCGGTTTTGCCAGCACGCTCACGCGGCTTGGATACGGTGAATATCTTTATCTTGGCGAACTGCTTTCCGCGATCCTCATGTTCATCGGATTCCGCTACGCGGCAAAACCGCAACCCGATGAGATCGCGGTGCGCGAAGCCGTGCCAGCCCCTGCAAATTGAAACAACAGGTAGTGGCATACCAGTGAGTGATGATGTGCGGAATGATATTCCGCACATCATAATTTGGCGGGATTCCATCCCGCCCCACGAAAGCCATCCCTTACTTTGTGCCACCACAAAAAAACAAAAGAGCCGTGCAGTAGTCCACGGCTCTTTTTTCACGCATCAGCCATTCGAGCTGTGCGTAGTACCGTGCTCGAGTTTGTAATAGGTATCGAGCAGGCTGATCAGGATCTCGTCGGTAAAAGCGTGTATCTTGGCGTAGATCGCGGTGGCGCGTTTGACGGGGACATTCGCTTCGGTATAAACAGTGATCACCGACTCGACCAGCATATCGCGAAAAAATAAAAACGCTTTCGCCGCATCCACATAACTCAAATTGTATCGGCGAGCGCGTGAGGCATATTCATACCCGATGGCATAGGCTTCCTGTGCGGCTTCCTGTCCGTTCGTCGCCACGTACGTCATCAATCCCTGAAACAACGAACGCGCGCTCATGCGATACTGCGACCGCGCCTGTTCGTCCAATTTCTGGTACCACGACTCCGCTTCGAGATGCCCCTCGGAGATCTGCATACGGATATTCTTGACGATCTCGTTCATCATCCCCTCGGGTTCCACCGCCTCTTCCCTCGACTTTGCATTTGATTCCGCCCACAGGAGGATTTCCACCCGTTTATACCGACGATGCCCGCCCTGCGTCTTGTGCACAGGCAGCGCGCCCTTATCGGACCAAAGCCTCACCGTGCTTGGGTGAACCCCAAGCAGTTTTGCCGCGTCGCTGAGGGAAAGCCATTCGTTCGTCATGCTCAAGGGATGAGGTAAGCGATCAAAGTGAGAGGCAGCGCGGCAAGCACGCCTTTGGCGATCACGCGCAAAGCCTGCCGACGAACCTGGTCCAACTCCGCCTTGTCTTTGATGCGTTCTTTGTTATCCGAAATATGGCGCAGACCGCGCGCGGCAAGCGTCACTCAGGTTTTATCGAGCGATTGAAAATAACTCGTGGTCGCCGCGCTGAACATGAAGAACAGCGGCAGGCGCCCCAACGGATTCACATCCACGATGACCAGCGCGCCCAACACAACGAGCGTGAAGAGGAGATACCGAATCGCAAATTTCTCCCGCTTCTGCCTCTCCTTCAGGCTGATGTTCGGGATGCAGACTTCGCCCCCCTCTTCGTCTTGATTCGGCGAGTCGCTGAAATGTGTACCAGCGAAAAACAATGGTTGTATACTGTTCATGGGTTAATCTGCGTTGATCGCAATTTTATCCGCAAAGGACGGTTCGTGCGCATTTTTTTGGAAGGCAGGGATGTCAATGCGGTACAACAGAAACGCGGCGGCGAACAACATCAACGCTTCGAGGCTGAACACTACAAGATACCCGCTCAAGGCGTTCCCCGTGAGGCTGGTTGCCACATCTGCGACGATACCCGCCATGAGCAATCCCACCAAACGCGAGAGCCCGTTCGAGAAGCCCCACGCGCCGATGTACAGCCCCACTTTTTCCGGGACGGTCAACTCGAACATGAGCGAGAGATTCGCAACAGTGGAAATGCCCGTGCCAAAACCGAGCAGGGTAATACCAACATAAAAGAAGGACAAATTACCCAACACGCCGCTGACGATGATGACGAGAAATCCCGTCAGCGCGCCGAGGTTGCCGATCTGCGCGATGACTTTTTTATTTACCCGTCCCTCCATGAAACCCGCGATGATGAACGCAATCAGCGTGAACGTACTGCTGATGGAGACGATGCGCGAGGTCTGTTCGAGGGTCATGCCGAAGGCTTGCGCGCCGAACGGTTCGAGTAGAACATCCTGCCCGAGGATCGCGGCAAGGAGCAATAACAAGTAAACGAAGAATATCTTTGCCGTCGGGTTGGAGGTGATGGCGGAGAGCATTTCTTTGACGGTGTAATTTTCGGAGCGCGGACTTGAGTCCGCTGAGGATTTGGGTTCAAGTTTGATGAGGCCGAGCAAGCCCAACGTCAGGGCTGAGGCGGCGACGATGAGGAAGGCGCGCGTCAACGCTTCGGGAGTGTACGCAGGCACGAGGCGGCTGAGCGTGATCCCCGTCGCGATCAGACCAAAGACCATGAGGAAGAACATCGTCGCGATGGTCGCGCCGCGTCCCTTTTTGCCGGAGAGTTCGGTGGCTAACGAAAAATACGAAACGGCAGACAGGTTGTAGCCCATGCCCCATGCGCCGAACGCGAGGATGCCAACGATGATTCCCAAATTGAAATTCTCGGTGAGGAGCACAGCCACCTGCGGGGCAACCGCCACACCGGTAACGCAAAGGAGCAGACCCGCAAAAATGTACGGCGTGCGGCGATACCCGAAGATGGGATTCCTATCAGAGAACGAGCCGATGGCAACTTGAATCGGCGCGAGCAAATACGGGAGGATGGCGAGCAACGTGAAGAGAGTCTTCGAGAAGCCGAGGTCGAAGATCATCACGCGGTTGAGCGTGCTGTTGATCGGAACAAGGGTGATGGCAACCGCGGTATGGATGAGAGCAAGTTGGAGGCGTTTGAGGAACATGGGTTAGTTTGTCAGTTCAGTAGTTGATTAGTCGGTTTCAAGACCACAGGGTCTTGTGACACGAAGAGAGGGCGTTTTAAGACGCCCCACGACTTCGCAATTCTAAATGTAAGTTTGCACAAGACAATGTAGATTTACACAGATTTCTACTAGAGTATGGTGAATGGGAATCAACCCGCGAACTGATCGATCAACGCGTTATATATTTCTTTCAGTTCAAGTGAGGGATCGCTCCCACCAAAGTTGAGGAAAACTTTGAACGCGGCGTTTCCCCGCGTATCGAAGAATTGAAAGGACAGCGATTCGTGCTTGTCGAGGTGGCTCGGCTTGCGGAAAGCGAATACTGAAGCCAATTCCCATCCGCGGATGTGCATATCGAGCGAATCGGTGCGAACGTTCAAGAAGCCATCTGTGTGTGTGAACTTGCCGAACCGCCCAAAAACCTCGATCGTCGTCGCGCCGTTGGAAACGATAACCGTCACATCGCCAAGCGATTCGAACGCGCGGACGATCTCCTCCCAGCGCGAGAAGTCGAGTGCGCGGGCGGTATCACCTTCGAGCGCGCGCAGAATGTCCACTTCGGGCACGCGCAGTTTATACGCGAGCATAAGAGTCATTTGTGAGCGGTCTTCATTGTACGCCGCACGGATGGCTTTGAGGCGTGCGTCGTGGGTCAAATCCGGGCTGAGGGGTGTGGCAGTTTGAAACATTCGTATTCTCCATTCCATTTTATTTTGCAAGATATGTGCTAAAACCGACAATTCAGACAGAATTTCTCCATCGAAATGTCGGCGTAGTATAATTTCGGCGATTGTAATAATCTAGATATTTGTAATAAAATTGCGTTATATCCCTTTGCAACCGGTTTTCAAGCCGGTTGATACTTTTCATCTTTGTGTCATTCTGAGCGAAGCGAAGAATCTCTGATGTGACGGTAGAGACCCTTCGCTACGCTCAGGGTGACA
>CAZQES010000227.1:0-4540 GCA_964591425.1 uncultured Anaerolinea sp. | reverse complement strand
TTAGTCTCTATCCGAAAATTATGTTGGGTAGGATTTGCGAACAAGCCATGTGAACAAAAACCAGCCAACTATGTCTTACCAGCCCGTATGCTGTATAAGACGCTGTAGCGGTGGTTATACAGCCTGCGCGCTGTATAATTCCTTATATACAGCATTATAAATCCTGCCTCATTTTCTAACAACAAAACAAAAGGATATTTCTCCCTCATGCGCCTCAAAGCAGATATACTTCTCTTCATCGTCGCCATCATCTGGGGAACGGGATTCGTCACGCAGGGAGTGGCGGCGCGCTATCAAGTTGCGTATTTATTCAACGGCATCAGTTTCATGCTCGCCGCGCTGATCTTGATTCCGTTCATTCCGCGCGGAACGAAAGTTACCAAAGAACAATGGAAGTGGATGCTCGTCGCGGGCGCGATTCTGTTTTTCGCCACAGCCTTCCAACAGGTGGGGCTGTTCTACACCAAGGTCGCCAATGCGGGTTTCCTCACCAGCCTGTACGTGGTGTTCACTCCGTTCTTGTTGTGGGTGATTTTCCGCGAAAAAACTCACTGGGTTGACATCGTGGCGGTCGTCTTTGCGGGTGTCGGAGCGTTCTTCCTGTCAACGGGAGGCAGGTTTGAAGTTCAGAAAGGCGACGCGCTAGAAGTCATCGGCTCCACGTTTTGGGCATTGCACGTTGTCGTGCTTGGCAGGTTCGCGACCAATTTCGAATCCGTTTCGTTCGCGGCGGGTCACTTTTTCATCAGCGGATTCCTCAACTTCATTTGCGGACTCATCGTGGAAGACCTTTCGCCGCTGACGGCTCTTCCGCTCATCGGCGCGATTCTTTTCCGCGCTTCGATCTCGATCGGCATCGGATACACCCTGCAAGTGTGGGGACAAAAACACACGCCTCCCACTGACGCCGCACTAATTCTCAGCCTTGAGGCGGTTTTCGCCGCCCTCGCAGGTTGGCTCATACTGAGACAAACGCTCCTGCCGATTCAGATTTTCGGCTGTGTCGTCATCTTCGTCGCAGTATTGATCTCGCAAATTAAAAGTTGGAAGTCAGGTAAAATTGAAATACCTTATCCTTGAACTGCATCTTTGAACCGCGAAGCTCGCTACGTGCGCCATGAAAACCTTTAAAACTTTGCGATCTTCGCGCCCTTCGCGGTAAATAAAAATGACTGCAAAAGTTATTCTGAATCCATACTCGAATCGCTGGAACTCGCAGAAGCGCTGGCCTGAAGCCGAAGCCGCGCTCAATGCCGCGGGCGTGAAGTTCGAGTTGGCTGTCTCGGAGCGCAAGGGACAGCTCATCGAGCTTGCCGCGCAAGCGGTGGTCAAAAAGTTTTCGCCGATCATCGTCGCGGGCGGGGATGGCTCAGTGGGCGATGTCGCAAATGGTTTGATGCAAGCCGCCCCTGCGAATGAAGCGATTGGTCCGCTCGGAATCATGCCGACGGGCTCCGCGAACGATGTCGCTTTCGCGCTGGGTCTCCCGACCGACCTGAACGAAGCCGCGCGCGTCATCGCCAACGGAAGAACGCGCGCGATGGACCTCGGCAAGTTCAACGATAAATATTTTGTGAACAACTCAGGCGCGGGGCTTGAACCGTACGTCACGCTCAAACACGAAAAAATCCATTGGATCAAAGGCATCGCGCGTTATCTCGTCGCGGCGGTGCAAGGCGTGATGGACAAACCCGAATGGGCTGGAAAAATTAAATGGGATGATGGCGAATACGCTGGAAAATATTCGTTCATCTCCATCGGCAACGGACGGCGCACAGGCGGATTCTTTATGACGCCTCATGCGGATCCCTTCGACGGGAAGTTGACTCTCGCCTTCGGCTATCGCGCCACGCGACTCGGTTTGTTCCAAGCCCTGCCGCGCGCGTTCAATGAAGACAAAGGTAGTTATGTTGAGCTGGAGGGTATGCGCGAAGTGCACACAACGAAAATCTCCCTCCATCTTGAATCACTCTCTCCCGCCCACACCGACGGCGAGTTGTTCTCTGAGTGGATTCAAGATTTCGAATACGAGATATTGCCGAAGAAGTTGAATGTACTTGTGGCTTGAGAAACTCGGTGGTCGAGTAGGGCGAGTGTTCGTCTCGCCCGTATCGAGACCACCACGCCGTAAAATACACTTGCTACAAATTTACTTTGCTTGCCTGCTGGTTTCGATACGCCATTCGCAACGAACGCTCAGAGCTACTCAACCAGCGATACATAAAGCGGTGAGATAAATATTTGACATGAGCGACCTCTCTTTCAAACCCCTCAAACGAAACCTGTGGACCGACCTCGAGGAACTTTTCGGTGCGCACGGCGCGTGCGGCGGATGCTGGTGCATGCACTGGAAACTGCGCGGCAAAGCCTACGATGAAGCGAAAGGCTACGAAACGCGGCAAATGCACAAGTCCATTGTGGATTCGGGAACGGTCACGGGATTGCTCGCGTACCTGCATGGCGAGGTAGTGGGGTGGGTGGCTGTAGAGCCGCGCTCCGCGTATGAAAGACTGACTCACTCCAAAGTACTCAAGCCGGTGGACGATCGAGAGGTCTGGTCAGTGACGTGTTTCTTTGTAGCGAAGAAATTCCGCAAACAAGGAATCAACGTGGAATTGTTGAAAGCCGCGGTGGAGTATGTCAGAAAAAAAGGAGGAAAGATCGTGGAAGGTTATCCGATAGAAGCAAGCAAGGAAATGCCCGCCCCGTTTGCCTTCACAGGGACAGCCTCGGCGTTCGTCAAGGCTGGCTTCAACGAAGTCGCGCGGAATTCACCTACGCGTCCGATCTTTCGGTTTGAGATTGAATGACAGTGAGGTGTCACCCTGAGGGAGCGTTGGTTGCGACCGAAGGGTCTCGATTGATGTGGAGGAGATGCGTCGCTCCGCTCAGCATGACACCCTTTGAGATAAATCAATAATGGCCTTTCAAGATATTCGCAAAACCCGCACGCGTTTGAGTCCAGAGGAGATTCGTCTTATCGTTTTGATTCTGATCGGGATCGTTGTTTTGCTCGCCGTCAATATTTTCCTCGCTCGCATCCTGCCCGGAGGTGAATGGTTGTATCTTCGTTGGAACGGTGCGCGCGCATTTTTATTTGAGCAGGGTGAGCCGTATACCACAACGATCGCTGAACGAGCCCAGCAATTGGTGTACGGACGCAATGCATTTTCAAGTGAATACGGATACGTGTTGAACGATCCGTTTTTTATCGTCTTATTGTATGTGCCTCTGGCAGCGCTCAGAGAATTAGTCAGCATTGTTTTTCCATCTTTAGGTCAGTTAATTGACTTTTACGTAGCCCGCGGGATTTGGATGCTGTTCGCCGAAGCCGCGTTGATTGGCTCTGTCGTATTCGCTATTAGACTCTCAGAATGGGAACCTCCCCGCTGGCTGTATGTTTCACTCGTCCTATTCTCGTTATTCAGTTACTATAGTCTCCAGTCGCTGGTCTCCGCTTCGCCTGCGGTCTTCCTCACCTTCCTCTACCTCTCCATCCTTCTCGCTCTCCGTTCCTTCAACGATGAACTCGCAGGCGCGCTGTTGCTCCTCACTGCCTATCAATGGGAAGTAGGCGCGCTGTTCTTCTTGTTTATCATGGTAGCCGTTATCGCAAACAAACGCTGGAAAGTATTCAGCGGTTTTGGGATGTCGCTGTTCGTGTTGCTGGTTGTTTCGTTCCTTTCCTACCCGGGCTGGGGACTCCCATACATCCGCGCGGTGCTATCCGATTGGTATGACGGTGTAAACTTAAACTTCAACTCTCTTGTATCATTTTGGTTTGCTAATTCCCGCCTCCCGATCGCATCGATAGTTGCTCTCGCGCTAGGCGTCCTCGTTTTTTTTGAATGGATCGGCGCGCTTCGCTCGAATTTTCGCCGTATCGTGTGGGCGGCGTCGTTGTCGCTGGCGGTCACGCCGTGGATGGGTTTCGCGATCTTCGAATCTAATTTTGTCGTATTGACCTTGCCGCTGGTTCTAGTCCTTGCACTTGTTTGGGAACGGTGGCACCGCCGCCGCGTTCTTGCCAGTGTGTTGGTGTTGAGCGTCGCCTTCGCGGTGCCATATATTTTTTATGCTCTCCAGTTTTTTGCATCTCAACGAGTCTACGCTGATCTTTTGACGCTCTTTCCTCCCGTCGCGGCGATCATTGCTCTGTATTGGATGCGTTGGCAAGTTGTCCGCGCGTCGCGACCATGGCTTGAGCAGGTGGGAGCGCGTCCATGAACCGACGACAATATGCGATTCTGTTCGTCATCGGGTTGCTCGTCCCATTCATTATTTCGCGCTTTCAAGACCTCCCGGGCTACATGGACGCCGATTACTATTTCGCAGGCGGCATTCAACTCGCGCAGGGCAAGGGCTTCACCGAACCCTACATTTGGAATTACCTGAGCGACCCTCAAGGAATCCCGAATCCTTCGCAAACTTATTGGATGCCGCTGGCGTCCATCGTGTCCGAGCTGGGGATGTGGCTCACCGGACTCACAATCTAAACCGATGGAAGAGATCCGTTCATTCTCCTTTCAGCATGTGTACC
>CAZQES010000226.1:0-4542 GCA_964591425.1 uncultured Anaerolinea sp. | reverse complement strand
TGATAACTCACCTTGCGCAGTGTCATTCTCCCGAAAAACATCGGGACGATGTGAGCGGAGCGAAGAATCTCTGGTATTGTGGGGGGAGACCCTTCGGGACGCGAGGCGTCTCTCAGTGTGACATGCGTTAGCGTTTGAACCCTTAGAGGAGGGCTGTTTTGTCCAAATCTCGCACGCAACAAATGGTGGATCGACTCCGCGAATTGCAAGCCTCATCACCCGATATCGAAGCCTCCGCGGTGGTGAGCGTGGACGGTTTGAGCATTGCCTCCGCATTGCCGCAAGGCGTGGAGGAAGACCGCGTATCCGCCATGTCTGCCGCGATGCTCTCCCTCGGTGAACGCATCGCAACCGAATTGGGGCGCGGTTCGCTCGAACAGGTCTACATCAAAGGCGAAAAGGGATACGTTGTGTTGATGTCGGTTGGGGAAGAGGCTGTTCTGACCGCGTTGGCGCGTGAACAGGCGAAGTTGGGCTTGATCTTCCTCGACATGCGCCGCGCCGCGGAAGACCTTGCGAAACTGATCTAATCGGAGAACCTATGAGTCCCGTTCAAAAGGCTGGTCTGTATTACCCCAATAAGTTTGGTCTGATCACCATCAAATCCCTCGAGGAAGTGATGGGCAAGAATGGTTTGAACGCCATCCTCAACCTCGCGGGTTTGAACAACTACATCGACAACTATCCAGCCGACAACCTCGATAAGGGATTCGACTTCGGCGAACTTTCTGCCATCGGCACCGCCTTGGAGGATATGTATGGTCCGCGCGGCGGGCGCGGGCTTGCGCTTCGTGCCGGACGGGCGACCTTTTCAGACGCCCTGAAGAACTTCGGCGCCTTGGCGGGCGCGGCAGACCTTGCCTTCGTGGTGTTGCCTCTTCAAGCAAAACTCAAGATCGGCATCCCCGCCGTGGCGAAGATCTTTTCACAATTGAGCGACCAGCACAGCACTGTCGAGGAAAAAGATACCGAATTCATTTACACGATCCATAAATGCCCGGTCTGCTGGGGCAGGACGAATGCCGACAAACCCGTGTGCTACCTCGCCACAGGCTTGTTGCAAGAGGCGTTAAAGTGGGTCTCCGGTGGAAGTGAATTTCGCGTCAACGAATCGAAGTGTGTGGCTGTTGGCGACGCGGTGTGTGAATTCGTCATTCAAAAAGAACCCATCACCTGAGTTGGGGGCGAAGTGGCAGACGCCAAGGCGAAGATACTCATCGTAGAAGACGATCTCGACATTGCAGAAATGTTGAACGCGTATTTTCGCGTTCAAGGATATGAAGTGTTCACGGTCAACTGGGGCGAGGATGGTGTTCGTGCCGCTCAAACCGTCCTGCCCAATTTAGTGATTCTCGATATTCGTCTGCCCGACATTGACGGCTTTGAAGTTGCTCGCCGCGTTCGCTCGGATCGTCGCACTCACGAAATCCCCATCATCTTTCTCACAGAAAAAAGAGACCGGCTCGACCGTTTGCAAGGCTTCGAGGTCGGTGCAGACGATTACATCACCAAGCCGTTCGACGTGCAGGAACTTCGCTTGCGCGTGCGCAACGCGTTGAAACGCGTCAGCCAGCCTTCGCTTACCAACCCGGTAAGCGGACTTCCCGAAGGCGCGTTGGTGGAAGAGCGCCTGTCGGAGGTCGTTCACAAAAGCGGATTGTCGCTCCTTCATATTTCGATCCAAAATTTGCAGGCGTTTCGAGATTCGTATGGTTTCGTCGCGTCCGATGATGTGTTACGCGCGATCAGCCTGATGATCCTGAACACTTTGAAGGAAACCGGCTCGCCGGAGGATTTCCTCGGTCACCTCGGACCTTCGGATTTTGTCGTTGTGCTTTTGCCTGAAACCCTGCTCCCGTTTCAGGAAAAGATCAAAGCCCGCCTCGAACAATCGCTGGATTATTTCTATCCGCTCAGTGACCGTGAACGGGCTTCGAAAAAGACAGACCGCCTTGCCATCCACGTGAACGAGATTCCCTCGGTCTATGGGCGGTATTCAAATGTTGACCAACTCAAGAAAGAGTTGTTAAGCCGCGCCTGGTAGAAAACTATGACAGCGATACACGCGGAGACAGAAATGTCTCCGCTTATTTTTTATAGAGCTGGCACAAGTTTGTCCACTCCTCGATGCTCAACGTCTCTGCCCGGCGGCGGGACTCGATGTTGGCTTGTTGGAGTAATGCCTCGGCTTGTGGGGGCGAGATATGCAGCCCGGCGGAGAGCGAATTGCGGAGGGTCTTTCGTTTCTGGCTAAAGCCTGCCCTGGTCAACTTGAAAAATGTTTCGAGTAGGGATGGTTCCACCTTGGGGGATGGATAAATATCCACGCATAGCACAGCCGAATCCACTTTGGGTTTGGGGAAGAATGCCTCCGCAGGGATGCGTGAAGTGATGCGCGGTTCACCGTAGATCTGCACGCTCAACGCGAGCAGGCTTAGGTCGCCGGGCTGGGCGCAAATGCGTTCCGCAACTTCCTTTTGAATGGTCAGTACAATGCGGCGCGGTTTTACCCGACTCTCGAGTAAATGACGGATGACTGCCGAAGTGATGTAATACGGGATATTTGCAACCACGATGTAATCCTGCTCCGCGATTAACTCGTGTGGAGCAAGTTTGAGAATGTCGCCGTGAACAATACGGACATTTCCGTGCGGGGCGAGAATCGCTTGAAGAGGCTGAAGCAGCTTGCCGTCGAGTTCGACCGTTACAACATCCCGAGCAGAAACTGCCAAATAGCGTGTCAAACTTCCCAAGCCCGGTCCGATCTCCAGGACGGTATCTGTGGATCGAATCTGCGCGGCAGCGACGATACTTTCGAGCGCGAAGTCATCCTGCAGAAAATTTTGCCCGAGCGATTTATCGGCGCGCAAACCGAATCGTTTGAGAACTGCGGCGGCATCGAGGTGCGGAATATTTTTCATGGGCAGAACGAAACCTCGCCGCGATTGTTTTCCGGCGCGCCGGCAGGCGGGGGCCAGGTGCCTTCGTTGAATTGAGCCACGTATTCGCGCAGGATATCGAAATCGGTCTTAAGGATGGACACGTTCTTTTTGAAAACGGCATCGTATTCGCGCGTCACGTTGAAAAGATCTTCGGGGAAATCCGCAAAACGGATATTGCCCGGCTCGATTCTTGTCCCGATACATGCCAGTTGACTGATTTGCTCCGGGCTGAGGTCGGTCTGGATGTTGTCTTGGAACGATTGGATCAGGGCAGGGATGTTTTCGATCACGGCGGGACTGGTGAGCTGATCGCGCAGTGCGCACAACACACGGTTCTGATTCTCGGTGCGAACGAACCCACCCTCGATGCGGATGCGCGCCAGTGTGAGTGCGCGATCGCCCATGAGATGCAGATGCCCGGCGGGGAAGACGAGCCGACTGCTCAGATCTTCTGCCGTGCGTCCATCCACCGGTTCAGGCAGGTACACATCGATGCCGCCCACTGCGTTGACGATGTTGACGAACGTCCTCATGTTGACCGCCGCGTAATGGTCGATGCGCACGCCGAAATTGAGCGCCAGTGTCCGTGCAAGCAAGCCCGGTCCCTGCGCGGGGTCGGTGGTATAGCCGAAGCCGGGGTTACCGTAAAGATACGCTTGATTTAGTTTTTCGTGATCCTGTCCGTTCAAGTTGTCGGCAATATCCGGTATCTGCACCCACAGGTCGCGCGGAAATTCGAGGACGGTGACGCTCACGTTCACAAAGTCCACGCGCGCAATTCGGATGACATCTGCCAGCCCGTATTCATACGCATCGCCACGCGAATCACTGCCAATGAGCAGAAGATACATCAAGGGCGGCGCGCCGCACGCCGGGGAAGGCGATGGCGTGACCGAAACAGCGATGGAATTCTTTGCCACATTGAATCCCGCCGCGCGTGCTGTGCTGGTCGCGTGCGCATCCGGTGTCCACGTGGCGGCGAGTTGAAACGGGGTCTGTGTAGGCAGTTGCAAGGGAGGTCCGAGAGGCGTTTGCCATTTCGTTGCGTACAACCAGACGATGGCAGAAGTCAGAAAAATGGCGACGATCGAGAGGAATGCGAACGCGGCTTTTTGAAAGCGGGTCACGAGATCATTCCAGCACGTAGATGATGTTTGCCGGTACCGGTGTTAGAAAATACACAGTGACCCACGAACTCCACGGGACATAATCGTTGTCGCTGTACCCAACATCGATCCACGGTTTCCCAACGCATCCCCCGCACACGTCTTCCACGGTTGCAAAACCGTAACCGGGAATGTATAGCGGCTGTCCTCCCATGACGAGATACCAATCGTAGCGCATGCCTACCACGCCTTTTTTCACCGTCGCACCGCTGGATGTGCCGGTGTAACAACGATCGCCGCCCGAACGGCACGGCGAATAGGATGTGATGTACATTTGCACCGCGCGCCAATATTCGATGGTCACGCCGTCGACAACCGCCGTCTTGATCTCGATCTTTGTGCCGTAACCGAGCACGCGATTCTTCGGCGGGCGCACAACCGTTTCATCTTCAGTGACGCGCGCCACTTCAACCCCGTTCTCATAACGGACGCGG
>CAZQES010000225.1:0-4544 GCA_964591425.1 uncultured Anaerolinea sp. | reverse complement strand
GGGTGAATGTGGCCATTCCCCAATCTTACCCGACTACTTTTAAAACGCTCTCTTAGGTCTGGAGTGATGAGAAATGTGAGACCTGCATCCACGGCGCGCGTCACGAGCAGGGCAGTGGTCAGAACGATGAATTCCGTGCGCTTGGTTTTGAACATGGTGCGTTTTTATCCCTCAAACCGATACCCTCCGCCTCTCACAGTGACGATTCGCGTCGGGTTGCTGGAATCCTCTTCGATCTTCTGTCTCAGCCAGCGGACGTGCACATCCACCGTGCGGCTATCGCCGATGTAGTCCCAGCCCCAAACGCGTTCGAGGATGAACTCGCGTGAGAGCATTTGTCCGCGGTGCTCCGCAAAGAACAGGAGCAATTGATATTCCTGAGGTTTAAGAGCCAGCGGCTTGCCATCCAGCGTGACTTCCTGCCGGGTTAGGTTGATGACGAGATTTCCAAATTTTAACGTTTCGTGCTTTTTCTCCGGTGCCGATTTTCCGAGTTCCTCTTGTAGAAGTCTCGTACGCCGCAACTGCGCTTTGACGCGCGCCATCAGTTCGCGCATCGAGAAGGGTTTGGTCAGGTAATCGTCTGCGCCTACCTCGAGACCCACGACGCGGTCGATCTCGTCATCGCGGGCGGTGAGCATGAGGATGGGGACGATCATCTCCTTGCGGAGGATGCGCGCCACCTCGAACCCGTCCACTTCGGGGAGCATGATGTCGAGGATGATCAGGTCGGGTTTCAGTTTGCGCGCCGATTCGAGCGCCAGCCGCCCGTCCCCCACGGCTTCGACGGTGAAGCCGTCTTTCTTGAGGTTATAGGTGAGGGTATCGCGTAGCGCGGGCTCATCTTCGACGACGAGAATGGTTTCGGGCATGCGTTAACAATACCATGAAAGATTTTCGGCGCGGTTAATGGCTTGTTAATGGATTCGTCCGTTTGGTTTGTATGGTCTTCTCAAAATCTCTTGTCGAGTTCACGGTTTTGGGAGCGATCTTAACGCGAATGCCGCGAACGAAGCGAAAAGCGCGAATTTTTTAAACCTTTTCGCGAAATTCGCCCATTTTGCGTAATTCGCGTTAAAAATCCCGGACTTTGAGAAAGCCATGGTTTGGTTTGAGAGTGCAATGGTATTTTTATGCGTCACACTGTAAAATTCACGCCAACATCCACATCCAACCCATCATGGCAAAAGAGTTCACCTTCAACTGGCAATGGGAAATCGAGTCTTCCCCCGAGGCGATCTGGTCGCTGGCGGCAGATACCAACCGCTTCAACCGCGACACGGGTCAGCCGGAGGTGGAGTTGCTCAGCAACGTCAAGGGGACGAAATTGGCGCGCATGAAACTCCCGGTCATCCGCGTGGAATGGGAGGAGGAACCGTTCGAATGGACGTACCCGTACTCGTTCGGAATCGTGCGCCGCTACCGGAAAGGTCCACTGGATGAAATGCGCATCAACGCGCGGTTCGACCCGTTGCCCGAAGGCGGCACGCGCATTACCTATCGGTCCATCCTTGTCACGAGCAACATCCTTGCACAGATTGGCATCCCGTTTGGCATAGGGGTCATCGCAAAGAATCGCTTCGAGCGTGCCTTCCGTAAATATGATGAGATCGTCCGCCGCGGCGGGGCGCTCATCGAGATGCCGCGTCAGCGCAGATTAAGCGCGGGCGGGCGAAACAGGTTCAAATCGCAGAGCGAAGCGGTCATCCGTCAGGGCACGCATCCCGAACTGATGAATCGTCTCGAGGAATATTTCGATCATGCCGACGACTTGTCCATCCAGCGCATCCGCCCGTACGCGCTTGCCGACCATTGGAAAACGAACCGGCGCGCAGTGCTCGAAATGTTTTTACGAGCCACGCGCGCGGGTATCGTGGATATGTCGTGGGATTTGCTTTGTCCGTCGTGCCGAGGCATCACGGAGGGACACAGCAATCTCGCCGACGTGCGCGGCGATTCGCATTGCAACACCTGCCAGATCGATTTTCGCACGAACTTCGACCACAACATCGAGGTGGTGTTCCGCCCGAACGCGTCGGTGAGGGCGGTTGATTTCGCCGCCGCGTTCTGTGTGGGAAGCCCGCAGTTGCAACCGCACGTGGTGTTGTCGCAAAGTTTGTCGCCGTTGCGTTCGCTGCCGGTGGATGTGCAACTCGAACCGGGTCGTTATTCGATACGCGCTTCGACGGCAAGCGGTTCCGCCTCGGTGTTTGCGGATGCGGGCGGCGCGCCGAAAACGGACTTGCGCGTGACTCAATACGGATGGCCCCCCGAGGAGCATCGCGTCTCGCTTCATTCCACCCTCAACCTGATCAACGCCACCGAAACGGACTCGACCTTTCAGCTGGAGCGCACCGCGTGGGGCGACCAAGCCGCCACCGCCGCGGACGTGACCGCGTTGCAGGTGTTCCGTGATCTGTTCGCCACCGAAGTGATTCGCCCCGGCGAAGAAATTTCCGTCGGTTCGATCACGTTGATGTTCACCGACTTGCGCGAGTCGACGCGGTTGTATCGCAGAATCGGCGATGCGCCCGCCTTCGGACGCGTGCGCGAGCATTTTCAAGTGTTGGAAGATTCGATCAAAGAGGAAGGCGGCGCGATCGTCAAAACGATGGGCGATTCGGTGATGGCGGCCTTCCGTCATCCCATTTCCGCGTTGCGCGCGATGTGGAAGGCGCAGGTAAAGATCATGGAACGCGGCGAGCCGATGCTGTGGCTCAAGGCGGGCATACACAAAGGTCCGTGCATCGTCGTCAACTTGAACGACCGTTTGGATTATTTCGGCTCGACGGTGAATATCGCCGCGCGCCTGCCGGGTTTTTCACAAGGGGGCGAGTTGATCTTTTCAGAGATCGTTCATGAAGACCCCGAAGTGCAGGAGTTCCTTGCGCAAAACCTCAAGCCCGACGTGTTGAGCCGTTTTTCGGACAATGTGAAAGGATTCGACGAGCCGTTTACGATGTGGAGGTTGAGGGTGTGATGGTTCGATAACTTTGGTGATTGAGTGGTTCCGATCGATGGCAAGGGAACGTATCGAAACCACATTGATTTGAAACGAAAGAGGAAAGACGAAAGACGGTGGTCTTCCATTCTTTCCTCTTTCTTCTTTCTTTGCTTGTCATCGTTTTCTGATTTGCAACACTTCGTTTTGATTGAACGGGGAAAGCTAGTTGTGGATTAATCCAGCAGGCGCTCGAGAATTTCCTGCGGCACTTGTGAACGGAAGTGAGGATAGTTTTCGAGAATGCGGGCAATGTCCGCCAAATCCTTTTGCCGTTTACTGCCTCTGCGTTCGGAATCCATCACCGCCCAAATCTTTCCCTGTAGAACATCTTCCACGCTGGCGACAGGCAGTTCCATGCCCAGCACGGAGCGCACAGACGCGCGTTGAACGAATTCGCCGTATCGTTTATCCGTCTGGATTTGCACACGAACATCTGAATCGGGAATCGTCACATTCAAGCTGTGGGGAAAACGCTTGATAGTGAAGTGGCTTTCAAGGACTATCTCCACTTTTTCAAGTTGTTCCACAGCGACCGCCAAATCAAGGTCTAGGCTAACCAAGGGTTCGACATACGCGTTGACAGCCTGCCCGCCAATTACACAAAACCGAACATCATGTTTTTTGAGAAGTTCGATCAGGTTTTCGAGCAGGTTGGAATGATCCATGGTGACCGTTTTCCAGAAGTCAAAGGCTTGCATGTTGTCTCGCTTGTGGTTATTCTACCATGTCCCTCGAATGGAGTTTTCACCGTACCTGACGTTTGGGTTGCAATGAAATGTTTTCGTTCCCATGCAAGGGTGTTCTCAGGATCTCGCTTTCCAACGCCATCACCCTGCTTTGAGCAAAGAACGCAAAATCAAAATTTGTCTCATCCCCCGCCTTCTTGCCGGGGATGGGCATCAACCGCGCGGTGAGGGGTTTATCGAGCCGCAACGCTAGCGCGGATAGATCGAGAAGCAACGGCACAAGTTGTTCTGCGGTTGTGTCTCCGGGCAATGGAATCGTGTCTAATCCTGTGCCGCACACAGCCGAATACAACAACGCGTCTTTGATCGTCAATGTCCCATCTTCGACGCGCCGTGCAAGGACGGAATCTTCCAGCACGGGTTGCATGAATCCGCTGAAGCCTGTCTGCGGAAAGTCCGCGCGGTCAATGGCTTCGGTGAGTATTGCCGCGGCGGCGAGCGAACCGTGTAATCCAATTTTTGGAATGCCCATTTTTTCGACTGCGTTGCCGAGTGAGTGTGCATCGTCGGGGAAAGGGGCGAGGGAGAAATCTATGCCGAGAAATTTTGGAGAACTGGAAATTAGAGAACTAGAGATTTTGGCAAGTTTCTTTCCGTGCTTTTCGATCTCGCTTGTTAAATTATTTCTCCCCTCTTCGATACTTTTTGCATTATTAAACGCACTGACCGCCAGATCCGCGGACTCGGTGGCGATGGCGAAAGCAGGTTTATCCTTGTCGTGGTACGCGGCAGGGAAGAACGGCGAGCCCGCAGGGACGTTTGCCAGCGCGGCGAATTGCAAGTTGGCGAACCCG
>CAZQES010000224.1:0-4603 GCA_964591425.1 uncultured Anaerolinea sp. | reverse complement strand
GTCAGTTCGACCTGAAACAAGGCGACACGGTTGTGCTGTCGTCGCATCCCATCCCCGGCAACGAAGAGACGATCAGCCGCACGATCAACCGATTGATGCACCGCGGCGCAGAAGTCATCTACGACGCGATCGCGCCGGTGCATGTGTCGGGTCACGCGTCACAGGAGGAACAAAAACTCCTCATCAACCTCGTCCAGCCGAAACACTTCATTCCGATTCACGGCGAATTACGTCATCTCAAACGTCACGCAAAACTCGCGATGGAAGTTGGCATCGAAGAGGAGAATGTGATGGTCGTGGAGAATGGCCAGATCGTTGTCCTCGCCGGTGGAAACCTGACGCTCGGCGAACGCATCCCCGGCGGCTACGTCTTCGTGGACGGCGACTCGGTCGGCGAGATCGATTTCGGCATTATGCGCGAACGCGAAAAACTCGCGCGCAACGGCATCTTTCTGATCGATATCAGCGTGGACAAATTGACCGGTCGGCTGTTGCACGACCCAGAGATCATCACGCGCGGTTTCGTTTCGCCCGAAGAGGCGGAGTCCCTGCTTCCCGAAGTCCGCAAGCACATCATGGATGTGGTCAACAACGGCGGCTGGGAAAGCGAGAAAGATATCGCCAATGCGGTGAAATCATATCTCTATGAAGAGACAAAACGCAGACCGATGGTTTTGGTTACACTGAGCAACGCATAAATGAGTAGAGCGAATTGTCAATTCGCTCTACAATTTTCTCGCAATCGCTCGATCAATTTTCCCCATCGGATACTTTTTCAAATCCCTCAACAGAATCCATTTCAAATTATCTCGCGTAAGATTTGACGACAGGTCACAGCGATAAGCATAGGTCGTGACTTTGAAATGCGAATACGCGTGTTCCACGATTGAGATCGGTTGTGAAGCTCGCTTCACTCGCACTTTGAGGCTGTATGCCGCTCTAAGAGCGGATACCAACCCCGCGCGCGGATTCCCTTCGACGCGCGCGTTGGGGAATTCCCACATCCCGGCGAGCAATCCCTTCGACGGACGTTTTGCCAGTAGCACGTGGAGCAAATTGTCAATTTGCTCTACGATCACCGCCGCCGCGTGCGTGTAACGCGGCACCGCCTTCTTTGCTGTTTTCACCGGGCGTAGATGCTGAGTTCCACGCGCTTTCGCTTTGCAACCCCTCGCCAACGGACAAACATCACAGCGCGGATTCTTAGGCAAGCAGATCGTCGCGCCTAAGTCCATCAACGCTTGATTGAAGTCAGCCGCTTTGCCTTTCGGCAAATTCTCTCGCGCAATTTTCCAGAGCAGCTTCTCACCCTCTGTCGAATTGACCGGCGTCTTCACATCGAACAACCGCGCGTAGACTCGTTTCAGGTTGCCATCGAGCGCGAGCTCGTCCATGCCGAAGATGATCGAAGCCAGCGCGCCCGCCGTGTAACGACCGATCCCCGGCAGTTTGCGCAGTTCATCCACATCGCGCGGAAGTTTCCCGCCATACGTTTCCACCACGATCATCGCGGCTTCGTGAAAATTTCGCGCGCGGCTGTAGTAACCGAGTCCTTCCCACGCGTTCAACACATCTCGTTCCGATGCCTTCGCCAGCGCGCGGACTGATGGAAACAATCTCATCCACTTTTTGAAATAGGGAATCACCGTCTCCACCCGCGTTTGCTGGAGCATGATCTCGGAAACCCACACCGCGTACGGATCACGATGTCCGCGCCATGGGAGAGTCCGTTTGTTTTTGTGGTACCAGTTTAAAAGTTTAGATGAAAATTTAGACATTCATTTGTTTTGCTCTTGGCGGCGTCCTCACCGCCGAGGACGGCGGCTTGAGCAATGAAAAGAGGCGAGGCATATCACGGAGCGCAAACGGCAGTCAGCGATTCGGTTTGATAGGTTTCGTCCAAGTCAGGGAAGAAGATCCAGCGCGCCTCTAAGTAGCCCTCGCGTTGGCACCCGAGCACGATCACATCTTCACCGTGAGTCAGTTTGATCGGTGAATCCGCTGGGAAGATCACGCTGACCGCGTTTTCATTCAGCACAATGAAGCCGAGCCGTGAAAAATCACGGGCTTCGTAAATAGGCCACGGGTTCGCTGAAAATATCCCGTCGTTGCGGCGGAAGTAACGGGGATAAAGCAACCTGCCTTCGATAAGTTGAGCGTTGGGCTGAGAAAATAATTCTGAAGCTTCCGTACTCTGAGCAACAACCTGCTCTCTTAATTCTTCAGTTGCGGATGTGTAACGTGGCTGTGCAATTCCCTGCACCAGCCACGGCAACGCGCTGAAAAACACGAACGCAGAAACGAGAAAAGCATGTTTCGGCTTAAGTGTTTCTTGCTTCAATTCATTTGTTTGACCTGAAAACATCTTCGAGACATTCGCGCCGAAGAGGGATGAACCCCAAACGAGAATTTCAATTGCGCCGATTCCGAAGTAGAAATAAACCACCCAATCGACAGGCAGGTTGTAGCGCCATGACGAAAATCGTGATATTCCATTTGCCAGTGCGTATCCGATGTTGAATGCCAGCGGAGTAAGTCCAACCCACCTGAATCGACTCCACGCCGCGCCGATGCCGATGGCAATGACCGCGAGATAGAAAATTATCAAGGCAACGTTGTGCCATTCGAGCGTGCCATCCCACTCGATCCAATACAAATTGACCGGCGCGCGCAAGCCGTTGAACGGCTCGATCAATGGCAGTGCCAGCAATCCGCCGATCTCGGTGTTGAGGAAATGATTCGTGATGAAGCCAGCCACAAAGCCGGGGTTTTCGAGCGTAAAGGTCACAAGTCGATTCCCGAGGCTTTCGGATTCAAAGTCGAACTGGCTGATGTCGAGGTTTTCATCGAACGAGTATTGCGAAAAAATGACCGCCATCTGCGCAGGGTCGTCGAAGGCAAATTTGCCGACCACCCGGTAATTGTGGATCAGCCACGGCGTGATGGTCGCAGTCATCACCATGCCGAAAGTGATACAGGCGATGAACCATTCTCTTGTCCGTTTTTGGAAGGCGAACCACGCGAGGATGAACACGAACGGCAAAATAATCAACGACTGAGTTCTGAGCAAAAGAAGAAGCCCAAACGCGCCGCTAGCCATGATCGCCGATCTTGTGTCGCGGCGCTCGAGCCAGTGCAACACAACGAGAGCCACGATCGCAATTCCTGTTGTAGTGGCGAAATCGGTGACGAACATTTTGGTACTGGCGGTACGCGTGTTGGAGGAGATCCACAGCGTGGTCAGTTCGCGGAAGATGGCGAAGAGGGCAACCGTCACACCGGCGGCGCGGGAGTGGAGTTTTGCCGCGAGAAAATACAACACAACCGGAAACAATGCAAAGACCAGCGTCTGCGCGGCGATGATCTTGACATAATCCTGCCCGAAGAGGAAATGCAAAACGGCGAGGAAAGTCACGTACAGTGGGCGCGGCGGGATGTTCCCAAGATAGTCCGTGCCGATGAGCAGGGACTGGGAGAGGTAATCGTAGAAACCCGCATCGGAATATGGAAACGGGGTCGTGTACGGCGGAGTGATGGGTGCGTAGAAACTGTTTTTCAACGAGCTGATCGGCACGCTCAACCAAAGCGCGGATGCGGTGAGGTAAATGGTAAGAGGAAAGATGAAAGAGAGGAGGGAGGATTGCGTACTGCGTACTGCGTAGATGAGAATAGCGAGACCTAGGAGAATCGCAAGAACGAATTGCCATCCTAGAATCGGGACGCCGGGTTCGCCCCAGTAGGCGTCGTCTTTGGTGATGCCGAGTTTGGTGAGGGAGACAAAAAGGAGCAAAAGAGCAAATAAAGCAAATGTGGCAAATGAGGCAAGGAAAATTGGTTTGTTTTGTTTGAGCGAATCGAAGTGAAGTCCGTTTTTGAGGTAGAGCAGGTAGAGCGCGAATTGAATCGAGAGCGCGAGCAGATACCACAACAGCGGACCGAGCCGCTCATACAATGAGATGAATAAGAACTCCTCGGGGTCGAGGTAACGCAGAAGAAAGAGGAGCAGGCTGAACGTCAGCGCGAGAAGCGTAGAGACGAGGATGGGAGTCGTCCGTGCGAGTGAATCCAAAATGTTGGAAGCGCGCCAGCCGAGGTACATCCAAAGAAAAATCAACGTGAGATGAATCGCGATCAACGCGAGTCGTGCGGGCGAGAGAGTCGCGCCTTCGGAGGGAATCAAAAGGAGCGCGACCAATGCGATCGCGCCCTCGAGTGCACACAGGAAAAAGAATCGTGATTTCTGCATCAAGGAGATTGCTTCGTCGTGGCGCGAGGCGCCACTCCTCGCAATGACATATTAGGGCGAGTAGAACTGAAACCCACTGCGGGCAGGCACAACTTTATAGGAAAAATTTTTGACGTAGCCGAACAAGCGATCTTGCAGTAAGCCCCAATCATTCGAATTGAGGATTTGGCGCGCTTGCATCGCGTCGGGCGCGAGCAAGCCCACTTGAATTTGCGGATACGAACCGTAGATCGTCGCCCACGCTTCGGCGGGTTGCAAGCCGAGCCGTTGCACGCCGGGGATGAATTCACCGATGATGAATTCGAAATATTCCTGGTCGCGCTCGCCGGCGATATCCCATGTCATCAAAACTTTGAC
>CAZQES010000223.1:0-4608 GCA_964591425.1 uncultured Anaerolinea sp. | reverse complement strand
GCGCTGACTACGATCTCGGAGATCATCGTGCGGTTCGGGTCGGAACGGATGACAGATTCGTCCACGATCTCCTCCGCGGTGAGGATGACTTTCTTCGCGGCGAACGCGGCTTCCTTTTGCTCGCCGATAATTCCCCACAGGTGCGCGTTGCCGTTCACGTCCGCGCGCTGAACGTGGACAATAGCTACATCGGGGTTCAACGCGGGGACGGTGATCACATCTTTGCCGCCGTATGGGTCAGGAATCCGCTTGATATTTGGGTTGACCCTTTCAAGGTCGGTCGCTCCCGTTTGATTCATTGGAAGGAAAGGCAAACCAGACGCCCCGGCTTGCAGACGCGTGATCATCCCGAAGTGTGAATATTCCTCCCATTCGAGTTTTCCCTGCTCGATCGCCGAACGGACGATGCGCAGCGATCCCACGCCGGGATTTCCCATGTATGAAAAGATGACCTTATTTGCACATCCCGCCGCAACCATCTGGTCGTAGATCAGGTCCGGTGTGGCGCGCGCGAGGGTGAGATTCTTTTTCCCCTGCCGAATGATCTCGTGCCCTGCGGCAAACGGGATGAGGTGAGTGAAACCAGCCGCATAGACCGTGTCGCCGTCGTTCACAAATTTCGAGATGGCATCTGAAAGAGGGATCAATTTTGTCATTCTTTTCTGCCTCTGAAAACTTTACCCCACCAACCGAACCGTCCGCTGGATGGGGTCGGTCTGCGATATTGCGCTCGGAAGATGAATCCAAGCCCTGCGAGAACCATACCCCAGCAGAAATAATTCAACGATGGCGCGCCGCTAGAATCGGAGAGTATAAAGAACACGAGGAATCCAACCGCCAACAGGACAAAAAAAGTCCCGATGCGGTGGACCAGTTCTTTGCGCGAGTATTGTTCGGGTTCGCCCATAATATTAAGTACCCCTCTCCCTGTAAGGGAGAGGGGCAGGGGGTAAGGGTCCTATTTGCGCCGCGTTGCTTTTTTCTTCACAGCCTTCTTTTTCGGTGCAGAATTCTTGGCGGGTTTCACCAATGTTTGAATTTGCTCGTGCATGTACAACTGCACGTAGTAATAACCGCCGCCGTTCTTGCCGCTTGCGCCGGAACCTTTCCAGCCGCCGAAGGGTTGGAAGCCGGGCCATGCGCCGGTCGTTGCGCCTTGCGGACGATTCGCGTACGTCACGCCCGCCTGAATGTTATCGAAGAACCACGAGGTCTCCTTCGCTGAGCCATAGAACCCGGCAGTGAGACCGTAATTCACATCGTTGGCGATGCTCATTGCTTCCTCGAGATTCTTGACCTTGCCGATGGTGCTGATGGGCAGGAACATTTCGTGCTTCCACAAGCGGTGCTCGTAAGGCAGGTTGGTGACGAGCGTCGGCTCGCAGTAGAAGCCGTGATCGAACATGCCGCCGGTCTTCACGTGACCGCCGGTGAGGAACTTTCCACCAGCCTGATTGATCTCTTCCGTGAAATTCTTGAAGTCGTTGTAGGAGCCCTGGTTGATGACTGGACCAAGATATGTGGCGCGTTCGGTCGGGTCGCCGATGACGAGCGCGTCTGTCTTCGCGCGGAGTTTGGCAACCAGCTCATCATAGACCGGCTCCTCGACGAGCACACGCGAAGCCGCGGAACATTTTTGTCCTTGCAAGCCGAACGCCGAGCGGACGATGCCCGTTGCGGCATCTTCGAGATTCGCGTTGCGCGAAACGATGGCTGGATTCTTCCCGCCGAGTTCCAACACGATCGGGCGAACGTAATTGCGGTTCGCAAAATCGCGGTACATCTTCATGCCCACGTCGAACGAGCCGGTGAACGTCGCGCCGTCTATTTCGGGGCTGTCCACCAATGCCTGCCCAAGCGTGGAACCGGGACCGGTCACGAAGTTGAACACGCCGGGCGGGAAGCCTGCATCGCGCAAACATTCGGCATAGAGGCGAACGATCCACGCTGTATCCGTTGCGGGTTTGATGACCACCGTGTTGCCTGCCACAAGAGCTGCGCCGGTCGGTCCGCCGGTCAATGCAAATGGGAAGTTGAACGGCGAAACGATGAGCCACACGCCATACGGGCGAAGCACCGACATGTTCGTTGACTCGTAACCAACAAGCGGGTCTTTGCCCATCGGTTTGATAAAGCCGTTGTTCTCTTCCATCATTTGCGCGGGCCAATACATCAGGTCGGCGGTTTCCTGCACGTCGCCGAGCGATTCCATGCGGTTCTTGCCGACCTCGAGCGCCATCGCCGCGCCGAGTTCGAAGATTCTCTTCTCGATCAAGGAAGCCGCTTTGCGCACCAACTGCACGCGTTTCTGCCACGGCGTGCGGCTCCACACGGGGAAGGCTTTGCGCGCCGCCTCGATCGCCATCTGCGCGTGCAAGGCGTTCCCTTTTTGCATGCGCGCCAGCACCCAAGCGGTGTTCACCGGCGAGCGGTCTTCGAATTTTTCATCCGAGAAAACATCTTTGCCGTCAATGAACATCCCGTATTCTTTGCCAAGATTTTGTTTGAGCTTGGCAACCGCCCCGTCGAATCCCTTGTGAAGCGCCTCAGGCGGATTGAACATCGTGCCGTAGGTAAGTTTGAAACCAGCCATGCTTCCTCCGAAAGTAGTTTTGGTAGTTGAGTCGTTCGATAGTTTCGTAGTCAACTATCAAACTATAAAACTTGGAACTAAGCGTAGTATAGCGTAGGACGTGACGCCCGTCAAAGATGGCATTTGTAATCTTTGTGTAAGGAATTTTTGGTACAACGTATCATGATTTCAAACTCTCGATAGGATTGGATGATGAAAACCCGCCTCACTCCGACGTTTAGCCTGCTCCTCCTTCTTGTAGTTTCGTGCGCACCCCAAGCGACACAACCCGTAGCCGCGCCGCCGGTCGCGGAGTTGCCCAGCGCGACTCCTGTTCAGCCGGTCGAATCCGCTGGGGGAGAGGCAACCCAGCCTCCACCCGCGTTCGAGGCGCCGACTGTCACGCCGTTTCCCGTCGCCACTTCGCGCGGTCCCGATCTCCATGCCACAGATCCAAACACGGTCAATTTGGCATCGGGTCAATATCAGTTCGTCGAATTTTTCCGCTTTACCTGAGGCACCTGCCGCTCCATGGCGCCCATGGGTCATGGGCTTGAAGCAAAATATTTCGGCAGGATCCTCTTCACCTACCTCGACGCCGACGACCCGCAGACCTTTGACTTTCAACAGGCTTTGGGTTTTTACTACCAACCCGAAGTCTACTTCCTCGACCCGTCCGGAGTTGTTTTACAAAAATGGGTGGGCTTTACCAGCGATGTTGAGTTTGAATCGGTTTTCCTGCAATATGTACCGTAGTTGGTGGTCGATAAAAAATCCGCAGACAAGTTTCATTGTCTGCGGATTTTTTTTATCCTGCCTTGTCAATGTGAGCCAGGTACGCCTCCACCATGAGCAGGTTCTTTTCTCCCGCGCGTTGGATCACGCTTAACATCTGGTCCATTTTATTTACTTCTTCCAGTTGTTCGTTCACAAACCATTGCAGGAAGTTCTGCGCGAGGTAATCGTTCTGCGCAACAGCCAGATCCATGAGGTTCTTGACCTGCCCGGTCACTTCCTGTTCCCACGTGAGCGCCGCTTTTACCGCTTCTTCGGCGGAGGCAAATTTCGCTTTCGGCGCGACGATGGCAGGGATTTGGAGTTCGCCTTGCGTATCGAGAAGGTAGTGCACGAACTTCATCGCGTGGGTCTTCTCTTCCTCTGCCTGCTCGAAAAACATCTTTGATAGAAGCATCAGTTTTTGCGTTTGGAAATGACCGGCGATGCTCAGGTATTGCATACTTGCACCGAATTCATTGCCGATCTGGGTGTTGATGGCTTTCGCCAATTCTGGGTTGATGAGCATTGGTTTCTCCTTTTAGCGTGCGGTGAAACAAGTATAACATGGCAGTGTTCATCAATTTTGCCGCAAAACTTGATACGTGTTTTATAATGGGAGCAATCAGGTTCTGAGGAGCGCCGCAGTGAAATTGAGTGTTAAAATTGGCGATGAATTTATTGTGATGGTCAGGTGACTGAATGGCTGAATCCCCACTGGTGATCAAAAACCTTACGTTTCAGTATCGAACTCGTCCTGAAAAGGCAGTCGAGGATGTTTCCATTGAGCTCAAACCGGGTGAAATGTTATTGATCGCCGGCTCGAGCGGATGCGGCAAGACCACACTGGCGCGTTGTATCAATGGATTGATCCCGCGTTCCTATCGCGGCGCGCGTGAAGGGAAAGTGCTGTTACATGGGAAAGATGTGGCGGAAATGCAGATCGCGGAAGTCGCCCAAACCGTAGGGACGTTGCTTCAAGACCCGGAGCGCCAGATCGTTGCAAGTAATGTGTTCAACGAGATCGCCTTCGGTCCCGAAAATTTGGGCTTGCCGCGAGATGAGATCCTGCAACGCGTGGAACAGGCAATGAAACGATTGAAGATCGAATATTTGCGCGCGCGCGAAACGTTCCACCTCTCCGGTGGGGAGAAACAAAAGGTCGCGCTGGCAGGCTTGCTGGCGATGAACCCGTCCATTTTGTTGTTGGATGAGCCTCTCGCTTCGCTTGACCCCGCATCCGCCTACGAAGCCCTCGAAGT
>CAZQES010000222.1:0-4651 GCA_964591425.1 uncultured Anaerolinea sp. | reverse complement strand
GCATCCGGCGCATGCTCAAAATCGTCGCAACATGACTTTTAAAACACTTTCTAAGAGCGTAGACACGTATACAGGTATACACGTACACACGTTACCTGTTTACTTGTTTACTTGTCTACTTGTGTATCTGTTTACTATTTCTTCGATCAAACCATCAGTCGTGTATTCGTTTGCGACAATAAGATTTTGAATTCCCGCTTCTCTCGCGGCTTGTGCGGTGACGGGTCCAATGCAGGCGAACAGCGGATTGCTAGGCAGGTTCAGCGGATCGAGTCCGTTTTGTGTGCAGATGGCAACAAAGTTTTCCACCGTGGACGCGCTGGTGAAGGTGATGATATCCACGCCTAATTTGAGCGCGGTCAATCCGTTTGTCTCAACTTCAGCGGGCAGGGTTCGGTAAACGATAATTTCGTGAGCAATGCCGCCTGCCTTTGAAATCGCTTCAGGTAATTCCTGGCGGGCAATCTCGGCGCGTGGGAGCAAAACCCATTTATTCTTTACATCGCCCAATCCTGACATGATTGCTTCACCGACATATTCATCGGGGATGAAATCGGGTTCGATATTGTGTTTGCGTAAGACGTTGGCGGTTTTGGGTCCGATGGCGACGACTTTCACCACGGAAAACACAGTGGGCGCGGAGAGATTTAGGACTGTCTCAACTGCATTCACCGATGTGAACACGACCCAGTCGTATTTCTGGATATTCTCAAACGCCGTTGCGAGAGCAGTGTTATTTTCAATCGGACAGATTTCGATGACGGGAAAATAAACAGGCTCAAAGCCTGCGGACCGCAGTTTTTCTGCGAAGTCATCGGCTTGCGCAAGAGGGCGGGTGATGAGAACTTTCATAGTGAATAGTAATCAGTGAACAGTGATCAGTTTTAGGATTTCGTCTGCGCCGTCGTGAATTGCTTTTTGTGCAAGTTCATTACCAAGTTCAAGCGCATCAACTCCTTCACCAGTCACTTTCACGACCTTCTTCCCATCTTCCGAAATCACCAATCCCGTCAGACTGATCACTGATGACCCTTCGACTTCGCTCAGGGCAGGCTGTTCACTGATCACTGCATACGCCGCCACAGGCATCGCACACCCTCCACCCAACCCCTGCAAAAATGCCCGCTCCGCTGTGACACATTTACGGGTGGACACGTCTTCGAGCGCGGAGAGAAGTTCGAGAGTGGTTGAGTCGTCCGCGCGGCATTGGACGGCAAGTGCGCCCTGTCCAGGAGCGGGAAGCATCACATCGAGCGAGAGCCATTCGGTGACGTGAGAATCCAAGCCGAGGCGGGTCAACCCTGCGCCCGCGAGAATGATCGCGTCGTATTGACCGTCGAGGGCTTTGCGCAGGCGGGTGTCCACGTTGCCGCGCAGGGATTCGGTCTTAATGTCTGGGCGGAGGGAAAGGGCTTGGGCAGCGCGGCGCAGGCTTGAGGTCCCGACTGAAGCGCTGTTGGGGAGAGTAGCGAGGGTATATCGGTTGCGCGAGATCAACACGTCACGCACTTCCGCGCGGACGGGAATGCATCCAACGGTTAATCCAACAGGGTTTTCAACAGGCAGGTCTTTGAGCGAGTGAACCGCGCAATGCACAGCACCCGAAAGCAATTCTGATTCGAGTTCCTGTGTGAAGAGCCCCTTGCCGCCAATTTCGGGCAAAGGTTTGTCGAAAATTTTGTCGCCCTGTGTGGTGATGATTTTTTCTTCGCATTCGAGATTCGGGTGCAGTGTTTGCAAAGCATTGATAACCCACTGAGTTTGCCAGCGAGCCAATGCTGAAGGACGGGTTGCGAAAATCAATCTCATGTTTACCTGTTTACGTGTGTACCTGTCTACGTGTGTACGTGTGTACTTGTCTACATCCTCAATCCGCCGCAGTCGAAATCGGACACAGACTCCCAGAGAACCCGCACAAACCTTCATCGCGCAAACCGAAGAGCGTGCGCGCAACGGTGACATATTCGGGCGCGTGCGGACAAGCCGCTTCGGCGCGCAGACGATTGGTGGGGGCGTGCAAAATTTGTTTAACCAGCGCCTGGGTCATGGCTTCGATGCTGGCGCGTTCGGCTTCGGTCAGGTCGGGCAGGCGGCGCAGAGTTTTTTCGAACATTTCCTTGCGGATGCTTTCTGCCTGCTGGTGAATATCGGAGATGAGCGGAATCATCTCAAGCGATTTCATATATTCGGCAAATTCCGTAATTTCTTCATCGAGAATGGCGCGAACTTTCGGCGCTTCTGCCAGTCGTTCGGCAAGCGCGCCTTCGAGTTGTTCATTGAGGTGGTCTATGTCGTAGAGTTTGACGTGAGGGATACGCGCCGCATCAGGGTCGATGTCACGCGGCACCGCGATGTCGATCAACACCAGCGGACGCTTTTCGCGCTTGAGCATCGCCTCGCTGATCATGCGTTCGGTCAGAATCAGATGCGGCGCGCCTGTGGATGAGATGAGGATGTCAGCCGAAATGAGCGCGTCGTTGATGTTTTCGATGGTGGCAATGTCCGCGCCCCATCGGTCGGCGATGGTATGCGCACGTTCGAGTGTGCGATTGACGACGAGAATCTTTTGCGCGCCGCGCTTTCGCAAGGCTTCGACGGCGAGTTCTGCCATTTCGCCCGCGCCGATCACCACCACCTGCGCTTCGGCAATCGGATGAACGACTCGCCGCGCCAGCGACGCGGCGAGCGACGACACCGAAGCGGGGTTGCGGCTGATATTTGTTTCGGTGCGCGCGCGTTTCCCCGAGTGGATGGCGGCTTGGAAGAGGCGGTTGAGGACGGGTCCCGCCATGTTTTGTCCGCGTGAGAGTTCGAGGGCGCGGACGATCTGCCCTAAAATCTGCGGCTCGCCGATGACGAGGGAGTCGAGTCCCGCCGCGACTTCAAAGAGATGACGGGCGGCTTCCACGTCCGCGGATTGATACACGTGCCGATGAAACGCGTCTACTGGCACGCCGCAAGTCTCGTATAAAAAAATCTCCAGTTCTATGAAGGACAGATGACTGGAGACGGCGTAGAGTTCGGTGCGGTTGCAGGTGGAGAGGATGACGAGTTCCGCGATGGATGAGGCGAGTTGCCCACATGCGAGGTGGGTAAGTGCGGAACGGATAGCTTCCTCATTGAGCGAAAATTGCTCGCGGAGTTCGATGGGAGTGGTGTTGTGATTGAGTCCAAGGCAGAGGATGTGCATGGGAACTTTATCTTGCGTTACTATAGCGACAAAGCCCGCGATCGCACACCAAGAATTTAGATGTTTTGGGTTAGGAATATATAAGATTGCGTAAGAGTTTGCTCATCTGTGGAACGAAGATCACAATAAATCATGACATTCATCCCATCAGTGTCGACGATTGATATTGCAGTGCCTCTGCCTGATGCACGAATTGTTTGTGAGATCGGGAGTCGCGCGCGATATCGTGAGGATTCGATGATACTCCCGCCCCGAAAAATCGAGTCGACTCATTGCCGCCTTCATGAATCTCCGGTGTAGACTCGGTCTGCGATTGTTTGTGCCGCTTGGCTTTTCGCGCTCCCTGTTACCCACTCATCAGGGAGAGGCGGTAGTGCCTCTCTCAAAACAAATGGTCCGAGTCGGTATCGACGGTGTCGAATCTTCCAGAATTTCCGCTTGTGTGATTAAACAAAATTCGCCCTGCCAGAAAACTGACAGGGCGAATGAATTTACAAACGTAGAGCGAGACGCTTTGCGTATCTCGTGTTACCCGGCGACTGCGGGCCTGAATTTATACCCGTACACAATCAAACCGCGCTCGTCGCCATCGTTGCGCATCTTGCGGGTGACCATTTCGACCGGCATGCCGATCTCCACTTTGCCGTTGTCCACATCCGTCAGTTGGGCGGTGAGCATGGGTCCCTCTTCGAGTTTGACGAGGGCGACAGTGTAAGGGGCGTTGGCATCGTACCCGGCTGGGGCTTCATACACGGTCGTAAACGAATACACTTCGCCCTTGCCGCTGAAGGTATAAAGTTCCTTGGCTTCATCGCCGCAGTTCGGGCACACATCGCGCGGGGGGAAGATCTTGTAATCGCAATGCGGGCAGACCTCACCGACCAACCCGTAGCGTTGTTTTTTGAGTCTCCAATGTCTTGGGATTTCCATTCGTAGATATCCTTTCTGCAACCGTAATTCTACGCCGTTGGACTCTCAAAGACTCTCAAGCTCGATTCTTTGCAGGATTGTTTGCGGGATGACGAGCAACGCGTCACTCCGAAGGGAGGTCTGGTTCGCCAGCGGCAAGCCAGCCTGCCCTCCGAGAAGAGGCGTCTAAACAAAACAGCGCGGACTTGATTTGTCCGCGCTGTTGTTCGATCCGAATTTTCCTAGTCGAGTAATTCCTTCGGGATGTTGCCGCCGTTCGCGGCAATCTGGCGCAGGACTTCCTTGTGAAGCCAGGTGTTCATCTTGGCAGAATCGCCCATCAGGTCGGCGGGGCAACCGAGTTCGGTTGCCAGTTCCTTGCGTGCCTCAAAGCTGGATTCGAGATCGAGAAGTTTGAGCAGATCGACGATCGAAACCTTCCAGTTGAGTTTGGCGGGGTTCGCCTTCGCGAGCCCGTCGAGTTTGGCAACCACATCCACCATGTCCATGGCGGCCGCCGCGGCTTTCGCTGGAAGTGCGTCATCTTTCGAC
>CAZQES010000221.1:0-4745 GCA_964591425.1 uncultured Anaerolinea sp. | reverse complement strand
AGGGTCGAGGCGACCGCGAGCGACCCGATGCCGATCAACCAGAACGGGCGACCGGATAACTCGTCCGGCGCGCGTAACCACATCCAGCCGCCGTAGACCCCGGCGAGCGCGACCAACAGAAGCAGATATGGTGTGAACGGCTGGGCAATGCTACCCGCGGGGATGCGCGCCAGCAGGATCAAACTCGATGCGGCGGAGATCATGTGCAGGGCGGTGCCGAAGCCGCGCCGCAACGTGGATTCTCCGGCATACGGCAAATGCAGGGGTAAAACGCCGATGCGCAAACCCGCCGCGATCAACAAATATATTCCTGCCTGCGGCGATGCGGAGTGGAAATCAAGATCGATGCCGTTCGCCGTGCTGACCATGTTCGCCCACAAGAGCACGACGATACCGATCACTCGTGAGGAGAATGAGATCACCACCCGTTCGGTCAATTTCGGGTCTTCTACAAACCGCAATTGAATGATCAACTCCGCCAGATCGAGCGACGCCCAGATCAAGACAAGCGTCAACGGATTATCTGCTACGACGGCGAGAATGCCGAACGAGGTCAGGACGAAGATGCTCGACCAGGCGAGCGGGCTGGGAAAGTTACTGCGCACGACCGAGGTGACGATGATCGCCAGCGCGAGCGACACGATGCTCACCGCGAACGCCCACGCAACACCGTCGGCGATGAACGCGGGCGATTGCACGAAAAGCGATTCGGGTTTCCAGATGGAAATTTGAACATGCTCGGAGCCGTCACCCGACCATGCGAACACGCTGACCAGCGCGAGGATTCCCCCTCCGCAAGCAACCAGCCAAAACGAACGGAAAGCCGGCAGGAAGATGCGTAATGCAAGCAGGGCAACGGCGGTCACCAGTAGGATTCCAACCGTGATGAGAATGAACATGCAACGGCAATTTTATCAGGTTTGCCCCGCCCGTCTCTTTGAAAGGCAATTGAAACGAGCGGGGTTTGCCCGGCGTTCCCTTTGTTGTAAAATGAAGCCCATGCGTTTCGCTTACACGTTGTTTCTGTTGCTTGCCGTGTTTCTAACTGGATGTAATTCTGTCGCGAACGATGTATCTGCCGAAGGGATTCCCACACCGACGCCGTTCCAGCCTCAGGGAAATGACGCATCGGACCCGATTTATTCTGCCCCGGCTCCCACGCCGCTCAACCTGCCGACAACGACTCCCGCGCCGACGGAGATCGTCATCCTGCCTGAGTCGCTTCCGAGCGATGTCGATGTTAATTCGTTCACCGTCTCCGGCGCGCTCAACCCGCTGACCGGCTTGCCGCCCTCCGACCCCGCGCTGTTGAATCGACGTCCGATGGCGATCAAGGTGGCGAACTATCCGCGTTACATGCGTCCGCAATCGGGGTTGACACTTGCCGACCAGGTCTTTGAATATTACATCGAAGAAGGATTGACGCGTTTCATCGCGGTCTTCTACGGCAACGATTCGGAGTGGGTGGGACCCGTCCGTTCGGGGCGCTATTTCGATGAGCATATCCAGCGCATGTATCAGGCGTATCTCGTGTTCAAATTCGCCGACCCGCGCGAGTTGGATTACTTCCGCGCGAGCGATTTCGCCAATTTTCTCGTGACCCCGACGAACGGGATGTGTCCGCCGTTTCGTTTTCTGCCGGAGCGTATCCAAACGGTGGAGGAGTACAACAACTCGTATTTCAATACCGTGATGTGGAAGGACTGCATCACCACCAGCGGAGCGGACAATATCCGTCCCTTCATCCGCAACGGGTATTACAGCGACCCCGCGCCCGCCGGAGATTTGCCGGGCATAAAGATCAACACGTACTTTTCAGTGGATTCGTATCACTATTGGGAGTACAACCCCGAACAACATCTCTACTATCGCTATCAGGAGATCAACGATTTGCGCGATGGAGAAGAGGAATTTGCTCCGCTCGTGGATCGCGTCACCGGCGCGCAGGTCAGCGCTTCGAATGTGGTTGTCTTGTTCGTCACGCATACGTTTAGCAACGCGTACGATCAAGAAGACGAAGTCTTTCAAATTGACCTGACCGGCTCGGGTGAAGCATACGTGTTCCGCGACGGGGTGGGAATCCTTGCCAGGTGGTACCGAACGAATCGCGACCAGCCATTGTTGTTGACCACACTGGGCGGATCGCCCATCTACATGCGACCGGGCATCACATTTTACGAGGTCATCGGTTCGCGCTCGTACGTGGATCAAGGCGACGGCGAGTGGAGTTTCCGTCACGATTGGCCCTAGCCATTATGTCATTGCGAGGAGCGCCGTAGGCGCGACGAAGCAATCTCCCGTCTGCAAATATGTGCCTGTCAGTTTAGAACGACTCAATTATGAGATAAAATATGCTCCAAGATGTAATTCTTGAAACACTCTCCACATTTGGTGAGGAGATTGCTTCTCGAAGACTCGCAATGACAGATCTAATAATATGACCTTCGACCCCACTTTCCTCAGTAACCTCCTGCTCGTGCTTACCGGCTTCGGCGGCGCGTTCCTCGCCGCGCTGTGGATCTCGCTCGTCGTATGGACGTATCGCGACATCCGAACACGCGCACGCGACCCATTGGTGCAGACGCTGGCGACACTGCTCGTGGCGGTGCTGAGCCTGCCCGGCGTGCTGGTGTATTTGATCCTCCGCCCGCAGAAAACGCTCGAAGAGGAGTATCAGAAAACACTGGAGGAAGAAGCGCTTCTCCAAGCGCTCGAAGACCTTCCGCTTTGCCCCGGTTGCGAACGCCGCGTCAAAGACGATTGGCAAGTCTGCCCGAACTGCCACACCAAACTCAAGAAGAGTTGCGAGAACTGCAACAAGTTAATGGAGTTGCCGTGGAATATTTGTCCCTACTGCGGGACTCCCGCCGCCGGCATGCGCCGCGCGGACGCGGTCAGCATGGACGAGGCGTTGCGGAGTTTGAAATTAGATGAAGATGGAGGGGAAGAGAAGGTGGTGGGGTGAGAGATTTTTAAACCGAAAATTTGGGGCGATAATTCAGGTTTGCCAATCTTCGATTGTGAGATTTGCAATGCGGGAAAATTCAGCGGTGTTATGAGTTATCAGCGTTACGCTGTTTGCTAAAGCGATGGATGCGATAAGTAAATCGTTAGGCCCGATCAAATTTCCCTGACGTTCCAGTTCGGTGCGCAGGCGGCCGTACACTTCTGCCGAGCGGTCGTCGAAGGGTAGACTCTCGAACGACGACGAGAATGTTTTCACTACATGCATATTTTCTTCACGCCTGCTTTTATACGCGCCGTGAAACAACTCGGCTTTGACCACCGAACACAATCGGATTTCGCGTGGTGATACAGAAGCCAGTCTGCGCGCCGCTTGTGAGTCGCGCCGGTTTAGCAGTTCGATGCAAAAGTTGGTATCGAGCAGGTAGGTCATTTGAATTCGGAGCGGGATTCATACGAACCTTGCGGTTCCCGGACGAAAGGAGCACCTTGCCACCCCCCGATCACTTTTGTGAAGAAATCGGAAGTCCATTCGCTTAATGGGCGCGCCTCACTGACTGGGTTAACAATGAGCGTAACCTCGATATCGGTGTTTGAGACGCCGATCGGCGTTTCCAATTTGAGAATGCCGTCGTTTCCGACGTGCGTATGTACGGTCAGGCTTTGCATGATACACCTCTGGTTGGATTGTACCTCATGTTATTTGGTTCTCCGAGCATGCGCCGCGCCGACGCCGTCAGCATGGACGAGGCGTTGCGGAGTTTGAAATTGGATGAAGATGGAGGGGAAGAGAAGGTGGTGGGTTAGAAGCAAGCAATACTTATTTCTTATAGTGTAACGCAACCACTCCCGAACGGAACGTTTTCGACCCGACAAGTTTCAATGCAAGGTTCGTGCCTGACTCGAACAAGCGGGGACCGGTTCCCGCGATGACCGGGTGAACGACAAAGTGAAACTCGTCGATAAGGTCCCATTGCGCCACTTGCGAGGCGAGGTTCAGCCCGCCAATGGATATGTTTTTTCCCGGCTGTCCTTTTAACTTCAGGATCTCTTCGCGCAGGTTCGAGTGCAGGAGCGTCGTATTGTTCCACTCGACGCTCTTCATCGTCGTTGAAAAGACGATCTTTGGCACGGAATCGAAGATGCGTGCGAATTCGTTCGTCGCTTCCGTCTCCGATTGGTTCACCGCCACTTCGTGCCAGTACGGATACATCAAGTGATATGTATTGCGCCCGAAAATTTCAACGCCTGAATCGCGCAAGAGCCCGGTAAAGTACTCGTGCAATTCGTCATCGGCGATCATCGACTCGTGGCCGCAGTAGCCGTCTATCGTGATGTTGATCGCAAAAATTACTTTTCTCATTGGTTGTTCTTCTGACATTATTTTAATCCTTACTGATGTCAGTGGGCTAACGGTTTGCGTTAGCGGATTTTGGGCGGGCTGAGATTCAGTTTGAGATGTAGAAAAAACTTGAAGGCAGAAAAATGCTTCTCGAAGCCGCAGACTCTCAAAAATCAGCTGCGCGCTTTGTTCGGCGGCGTTTGGGAATTGACACTACAATAATCTGGATCGAATATACTGGAGTTGTTTTTGAGACTTACCGATCATTTCCTTGAAAGAACTTTTGGGGAGTAAGCCTCCCCAGTTTGGATATATCGTCTCAGAGAAATCAAGCATGGTGTATTGAACATCTCTGCTGTAATTATCAAGTGAGAAGGTTGGAAGTTCGATTATTATTGGAAGGATTTCATCGACATAAAAGTATATCGTCATAAGTAGA
>CAZQES010000220.1:1202-4869 GCA_964591425.1 uncultured Anaerolinea sp. | reverse complement strand
GATTTTGGGACAGTCCTACAATGAAGTTGACCAGACAGTGGTCGAAGAGATCCAAAATGGATTGCTATTCGCCATGACGGGCGAGTTGGAAGTTACGGTTTGTGAGATGATCGCCGAGATGGCTCCTGCCGTGGAAATGGTTCGCCTCGCTTGCTCTGGCACCGAAGCGACGATGCACGCCATCCGTGTGGCGCGTGCTTACACTGGACGCGATCTGATCTTGAAGTTCGAGGGGAATTATCACGGCTTCCATGACCACACATTGTGGTCAACCTACGCGCCTGTGGAGGCGTACGGGAATCGACGAAGTCCCATCCCTGTGCCTGCTTCGTCGGGGATTCCCAAGTCCATGCGCGAGTTTATCATCACGCTTCCGTTCAATGACTTTGAAGGCTTCGAGCGTGTGATGCGCTCGTATGGCGAGCAGATCGCGGCTGTGATCTCTGAGCCGTGTCAGGGAAATTGTGCGGCGATCAATCCACAGGAGGGGTTTCTGGAACTCATCCGCAAGAAAACCGAAGAATACGGCTGTGTCTTTATTTTGGATGAAGTGAAGACTGGTTTTCGCATTGCCAACGGCGGTGCACAAGAATATTATGGAATCAAACCTGACTTGGCAACCTATGCTAAAGCGCTTGGCAATGGATACCCCGTCGCGGCTTTCGGCGGGAAGAAGGAAATTATGTCCATTATCGGGCAGGGCGTGGCGCAAGGTGGGACGTACACCAACAACAAGCCTGGCATCGCTGGCGCGTACGCCACGTTGAGTCTGTTGAAATCAAAACCCATATTGAAAACAATTGAACAGCGCGGACAGCGCCTCATGGACGGGTTGAAAGACATCTTTGAAGAGAACGACGTTCCCGTTGTGATGACCGGTTATCCCGCAATGTTCTCGTTCTCGTTGAATATCGATTCAGTAAAGGATCAACGCGATTGGGCGAAAAGCGATCACGAGATGTACCTCCATCTTGCTGAAAAAGCCATCGAGCGCGGAGTCATGCCTGACCACGATGCGCGCGAACCGTGGTTTCTGTGCTATGAACATTCGGATGCCGATGTTGATGAGACGTTGAATGTGTATGCTGAGATCGTGAAAGAGGTAAAAGCTTAGACAAGTAAATTCGGAAACAGGTAGACACTGTGGTTGAGTAGCCCGAAGCGACAGCGAAGGGCGTATCGAAACCAAGGGTAAGCATACAATCTCTTGTAATAAAATTTCTCTACGGCGTGGTGGTCTCGACTGCTTGCGTCTCGACCACCGAGGTATGAATAAAAATGACTAAACTAACCTCCCAAGAAATCGTTGACCTCAACAAAGAATACACCTTCTTCTCCTGGTCCGTGCAGGGACAGGTGAATCCCATCCCGGTGACCCGTGCGGAAGGCGTGTACTTCTGGGATGCGGACGGCAAACGCTATCTCGATTTTTCATCCCAGTTGATGAATACCAATATCGGGCATCAACATCCCAAAGTGATCAAAGCCATTCAAGATCAAGCCGCGAAGTTGACTTTCACCCATCCTGGCAACGCAACGGAAGCGCGCGGGCTGCTCGGTAAGAAACTGGCAGAGGTCACGCCCGGCGACTTGAAGAAGACCTTCTTCACCCTCGGTGGCGCGGAGGCGAATGAGAATGCCATCAAGATTGCTCGCTTTTATACGGGACGACACAAGATTCTCGCTCGTTATCGTTCTTATCACGGCGCGACTCACGGCTCGATTGCGTTGACTGGTGATTACCGCCGTCTCGCTGTGGAGCCGTCCATGCCGGGCGGAGTCCACTTCCTTGACCCGTTCTGCTATCGTTGCCCCTTCGGGCAGAAACCTGAGTCCTGCAAGCGGGAATGTATCTCCCATTTGGAAGAAGTCATCAAATATGAAGGACCCGACAAGATTGCCGCCATCATCATGGAAGGTGTTGTAGGCTCGAATGGCATCATTGTCCCACCCGATGACTACTGGCCCCGCGTGCGTGAAATTTGCGATAAGTATGGCATCCTTTTGATTTCCGATGAAGTCATGAGCGGATGGGGTCGCACGGGCAAATGGTTCGCCGTGGACAATTGGAATGTTGTCCCTGACATCATCACCACCGCCAAAGGCATCACCAGCGGATACGCTCCGCTTGGCGCGGTCATTGTCTCTGAGAAGATTGCCAAATTCTTTGATGACAAATATCTCTATGCAGGTCTCACCTACAGTGCACATGCGCTTTCGTGTGCGACAGCGTTGGCGACCATCGAAGTATATGAAGAAGACAAGTTAATTGAAAACGCCGCCTTGCTCGGAAAGTATCTTGGCGAAGCGTTGGAAGATATCAAAGCGCGACACGTCTCCGTGGGGGATGTGCGTTACATTGGTTTATTCTCCACGATTGAATTAGTCATCAACCGCGAGACCAAGGAAAGTTTCTCGCCCGCTGTCATGGCGGAGGTAGGAAAGGTGTTACGCCAAAACGGTTTGTTCACTTTTATCATGGCAAACAACATGGGCAGTATGGTCTTTGTCGTTCCGCCGTTGTGTATCACGCAGGAACAAATTGACGAAGGTCTCGCCATTGTGGAGAAGGCGTTGGAAGTGACGGATAAGCAGGTGAAGTAAAGTCGAAAGTTGAAGGTCAAAGGTTGAAAGGGCTTCTATGACAACGAGAGTTTTTGACTTAAACATTGAAGAAGTTTTGGAAAATTGGGAAGTTGAACATGCTTTGCGTGAAGTCATTTCAAACGCACTTGATGAGCAGGTCATTTCAAGAACTGCTGAGATTCAGATAGCAAAAGACTCTCAAGGTAATTGGCATATTAAGGACTTTGGGCGGGGATTGCAAATTGAGCATTTTACGCTTAACGAAAACAAAGAGAAATTAAACGCCCCTTCTGGAGTTATTGGTAAATTCGGTGTAGGGTTAAAAGACGCGCTTGCTACTTTCCATCGTCGAGGTGCAGGTGTTTTAATTCGTTCTTCGTTTGGCACATTTCGCCTAAAACAAGTACACAAGTATGGTTTTGATAATATTGTTACATTGCATGTTGAATATGACGATACAAAAAACAATATTTCTGGGACAGAGTTTATTTTCAATGGAGTGACTGATTCCGATATAACAAAGGCTAAATCGCTATTCCTGAAGTTTGCTAATGAGAATATTTTAGAGTCAAACACGTATGGGGAAATTTTAGAGCGAAAAGAAAATACTGCTCGAGTCTATATTTTGGGTGTTTTGGCGAGTGATGAGCCGAATTTCTTGTTTTCCTACAATATCACAAGCCTTACCGATGCTATGAAAAAGAAATTGAATCGAGAAAGGCTTAATGTAGGCAGAACCACTTATGCAGACAGAGTGAAATCTATTTTGAAAAACGCCAAAAGCCAAACAGTGGAAGATTCGCTCGTTGAACAAATAAGTAAACGAGCAACGGGTGAGCAGTGCGATGAAATATCGTGGATTGAAATCAGCCAAATGGCACTCAATCTTATGCACGAGAAAAAGCAGGTGGTTTATTTTACTGAGCAAGAATTGCAAACTATCCCCGATATTATCGGCAATGTTAAGTCTGATGGTTATGAAGTTGTTGTAATTACAGAGCAACAAAAGTCAAAATTAGAAACACAGGTTTTAACGGGAGGTCCGCAAGTTCGGACAGTTGAAAACTATATTCAAGAGTAC
>CAZQES010000220.1:0-1192 GCA_964591425.1 uncultured Anaerolinea sp. | reverse complement strand
AGTACAACACAAGCTTTCAATATAAATTTGTTGACATTAATAAACTCAACAAAGAAGAGCGCCGAATATTTGACTTCACTCCAAAAATTATCTCTTTAGTTGGTATCCCAAGCTACCGCATTCCCTCAATTCGTATTTCCGAAACAATGCGAGTTACAACAGATGATACAGAAGGTGTTTGGGATCCGTCAATTCCAGCTATTGTTATCAAGCGCAGTAAACTCAATTCTTTAATTGATTATGCCGCCACACTATTGCATGAAATTGGGCATGCAACAACTGGTGCGCCCGATGTTTCTCGTGCGTTTGAACACGTGCTTACAGAATATTTGGGCAAAACTTCGGTTATTGCACTTCAAAAATAAATAGACTGCATGGTTACAAGGAATTAATCACTGCTGAGGCGAAAGCAAAAGCCCAATGGACAGAATCAGCCATCGGCTTAGAGCGAAGCGTAGCACTTCATCCAATTACCAATCACTACTTACCACTTACTATTTATCTAGTCTCTAATCTCTAGTCTCTTTTCGGAGTTCACATGGAAATTCTCAACTACATCAACGGCGAATGGACAGAACCATCCGTCACAGAATATTTCGACGTTATCAACCCCGCCACAGGAGGAGTCATCGCAAAGACTCCGTTAGGCACCAAGGCGGAGGTTGAAGCCGCGGCGAAGGCGGCGAGTGAGGCATTCCCTGCGTGGCGGCGGACGCCCGTCAACGACCGTGTGCAGTATCTCTTCAAACTGCGTGACCTCATGCGCGCCAATCACGAAGAGATTGCCAAACTCATCACCAACGAAGCGGGCAAGACATTCGAAGAGGCAAAAGCCGAGATGGTGCGCGCCTTCGAGAATATCGAGGTCGCCTGCGGGATGCCTCACATGATGAAAGGCGAGTTCGTCGAAGACATTGCTCCCGGCATCGACGAGTTGATGATTCGTCAGCCTGTCGGTGTGTGCGCTACGATTGCGCCGTTCAACTTCCCCGGCATGATTCCGTTTTGGTATCTGCCCTATGCGCTCGCGGCGGGCAACACCTACATCATCAAGCCTTCCGAAAAAGTTCCGACCACGATGCAGTTCATCATGCACCTCATCGAGCAGGTTGGCTTCCCGAAGGGCGTGGTCAATCTCGTCAACGGCGCCAAGGATGTGGTGGATGGCATTCTCGAGCATCCGTCCATTCGC
>CAZQES010000219.1:0-4915 GCA_964591425.1 uncultured Anaerolinea sp. | reverse complement strand
ATCGCCGCAATTTACAACCTCGAACTCATCTCAAATTGACTTTTGCAAGAGGTCTTATGAACCGAATTCAATTTTTCAAATGGCTTCCCGCTTTGCTGACCATGGCGGTCATTTTTTGGTTTTCATCCCAGCCTTCGAGCGAGCTCCCGAACTTCGGGTTGGTAGATCGGATCATCAAGAAAACGGGGCATGTGTTTGAATATGCCGTGCTGTCGTTTTGGGTTTCGTGCGCGCTGGACTTTCGGAAAGATCGCCGTTGGCTGGCATGGTTGATTTCCTTGCTCTATGCCGCCACCGATGAATTTCATCAATCGTTCGTGCCGGGGAGATTTCCATCTGTGTGGGATGTGGTAATTTTTGACAATGCGGGAGCGTTGATTAGTTTATGGATTACACAGCGTTACAAAAACAAAAAAACGACCAGTCGTTCTGACGGCTGATCGCTGAATGTTGTTCGTTCGTCTTATTCAAATTCTAGTTCCAACTCCTCGTCGTCCTTCCAATCTGCTGTACGGTTGATCTCGATGTCGCTGAACAACCCTTCCTGATGAACGTCAATGCGGTAGCGTTTGATGAGTTCGAGCATCGCCAAGAATGTGACGACGATTTCCAACCGCGATGCGCCGTCATTGACCAGCGCGCGGAACGTCGAGCGCTGGACGTCCCTCATGATCTTCGCGATCAAGTCGATCTTTTCACGGATCGTCACGCGCGGCGGCGCGATGATCGTTCCGAGCGGTTCTTTCGCGGCGTCTCGAGCAAATGCGGTTTCTGCCGCGCTCACCAATTTTTCAAGCGTGAGATTCGATAAGTCGAGTTTTGGTTCGACCTTCGGCGGCGGAGCGATTCGAAGATATGTCCGCAAATTCGCATCCTGTCGTCCATGGAGCCAGCCGCCGATTTCCTTGAATCGTTTGTACAGTCTCAATTGGTCAACCAGTGCTTGACCCGCATCTTCTTCGCCCGGCTCGCGCGCGGGAGGTCTTGGCAATAACGCTTCCGATTTGATCTGCAATAACTTCGCCGCGATCACCAAAAACGCGGAGATTTCGTCCGCGTTCAGCTCTTCCATGTTGTTGAGGTACGCGAGATATTGATCCGTCACCAGCGCGAGCGAAACGGCGGTGATGTCCAATTCGGCGCGCTCGATCAAGTCGAGTAACAGGTCGAGCGGTCCCTCATACACGGGCGTCTGGACTGTGTAATTCAGTTGCCGTCCGAGCAGGTTATCCATGGGTCGAAATTATATACTATAATCTTTCCATGCCAAATAAACTGACTCATCTCGACGAGCACGGCAACGCGAAGATGGTGGATGTGAGTCACAAGCCCGATACCGAACGGATCGCCATCGCGCGCGGTGAAGTCCACATGAAAAAAGAGACGTTGGAATTAATACGCGCGGGACAGATCCAAAAAGGCGACGTGCTGACTGTCGCGCAAATCGCGGGCATCACCGCTTCAAAACGGACCTCCGACCTGATTCCGTTGTGCCATCCTCTCCCACTCTCGAAAGTGGACGTAGATCTCGCGCTGGACGATTCGCTTCCCGGAGTGATCGTCACTGCTACTGTGAAAACCGTCGGCAAAACGGGCGTCGAGATGGAAGCGCTGACCGCTGTCTCAGTCGCCGCGCTCACGGTCTACGACATGGCGAAAGCCGCGGAGAAGACGATGAGAATTCAGAATCTCCGCTTGATCGAAAAGCATGGCGGGCAAAGCGGTGATGTGGTGAATGAATAAGAAGAGTGTAGACAGGTAAACACGGAAACAAGTAGACAAGTAAACAAGTAAGCAGGTAGACAAGTAAACAGGTAGACAAGTAAACAGGTAAACAGGTAAAGATGGAAATAAAACCAATAAATCTTTCTGAAAAATTATCGAAATTCTCCGAGCATTGGTCGCCTAAGATCGTCGCGCAGATGAACGATTATCAATTCAAAGTCGTAAAGGTGCAGGGAGAATTTGACTGGCACGATCACACTGAAACAGACGAAACTTTTCTGGTGTTGAAGGGCATGCTTGATATCCATTTCCGCGCAGGGCATGTTACGTTGAACGAAGGCGAAATGTACGTTGTTCCAAAAGGCGTAGAACACAAGCCGATTGCCAATGAGGAATGTCATATTTTGCTGGTCGAGCCTGCGGGTACGGTTAACACTGGAGAGGTCGTCTCTGAAAAGACCGCGCCAAACGATGTCTGGATCTAACGAAATGAACCGAGTGAAATTACTTTTCTTTGCCACCATCCGCGAACGGATGGGTATGAAGTCTCTTGATTTGGAGGTGCCAGCCGAACTGACGATTCAAGGATTGAAGCATCAGCTTTCGGAGGAATATCCGAAAGTGAAAGAATCCATGAAAAGTGTGTTGATCACCATCAATCGCGAGTACGCGTTCGACGAGGCGGTCATTCCGTTGAATGCCGAGATCGGCATGTTCCCGCCGGTGTCGGGCGGGTAGGGGCGGGGTTCCCCGCCCAATATTTGAATCGAACGAATGGGGCGAGAGAACCTCGCCCCTATAATTACAATGAAAAATTTCCCAACGATTTTTTCCATCACCGAAGACGAGATTGACTTGAACGACATACTCGCGCAAATCACGCTCACGTCCACGGGCGCGGCGGCGATATTTACGGGCATGGTGCGCGGAGAAACCAAACGCGGCGAAAAACATCAAACGGAATATCTCGAATACGAAGCCTACATCCCTATGGCAGAAGCGAAGATGAAACAGGTTGCGGATGAGATCCGCGCGAAGTGGGATGCGGTGGAGGGAATCGCCATCGTACAGCGCATCGGCAGACTCTACCCCAAAACTCCGACCGTGCTGATCGCCTGCACCGCAGCGCATCGCGACACAGGCGTCTTCGAAGCCGCCCGCTATGGGATCGACCGGCTGAAAGAGATCGTACCCATTTGGAAAAAGGAAGTGAGTCCCAGCGGTGAGTTTTGGGTGGAAGGGGAATATATTCCCAAGGCGGGGGAATGACGAAGTCATCCTTCACTAACGTAGAATCAAGGTGTGGAGCGGGCTGCCAGGTAGAACCAACCGTACCGTCGGAATGAAACGTGTTGAGGTCGTGACGTTGTGCCGGAAACAGTGTTAAGTCCAATGAAAAACAACGAAATGAATTGCGAGGATTAATGGAGAAAGTTGTCATCACTGGGATGGGGACGGTCAATCCGCTAGGGCTCACGGTGCAGGAATCCTGGCAGAATGTGGTCAATGGTGTTTCGGGTGTGGGCCCGATCACGCTGTTCGATTCAACCCCGCACAACGTGCACTTCGCCGCCGAGGTCAAGGACTTCAAACCGGAAAATTACATGGATGCCAAAGAAGCGCGCCGCAGAGACCGATTCGAGTTGCTCGGCGCCGCGGCGGTGAAAGAAGCGTTACAGGATTCGGGATTGACGGTCAACGAAGCGAACGCCGGGCGCATCGGGGTTTTGGTCTCGTCTGCGATCGGCGGAATCATGTCGCTTGAGGATGCGGTGATCACCAACGAAAAGGACGGACCGCGGCGCATCAGCCCGTTCTTGATTCCCATGCTGATGGCGAACGGCGCGTCTGGGCTGACCGCCATTGACTATCAGATCAAAGGTCCCGCGCTGTCTGTCGCATCTGCGTGCGCGTCGGGATCGGATGGGATCGGCGTCGCGTTCATGATGTTGAAGACGGGGATGATCGATGTGGCGCTGGCAGGCGCATCGGAGGCGACGATCTGTTCCGTCGGAGTCGGCGCATTCGACCGCATCGGCGCGATGTCGCGGCGCGACGGCGATTATTCGATGACGCCCCAACCGTTCGACAAGAATCGGGATGGGTTGGTGATGGGCGAAGGCGCGGCAGTGCTGGTTCTGGAAACCGAATCGCACGCGAAGTCGCGCGGCGCGCGAATCTATGCTGAACTTGCGGGGTACGGCGCGACCGCCGACGCGTTTCATATCACAGCGCCTCATGAAAAAGGGGAGGGCGGAGCCGCCGCCATACGCATGGCTCTCCAGTCGGCAGGCGCGAACGTGGACGAGGTGGGCTACATCAACGCGCATGGGACGGGCACGCCGCTCAACGATAAATCAGAGACGATGGTGGTGAAAGCCGCGTTCGGCGAATTGGCGTATGGCATTCCGATCTCTTCGACCAAATCGATGACCGGGCACATGCTCGGTTCGACCGGCGCGCTGGAGGCGATCTTCTGCGTGCAGGCAGTCCGCGAAGGAATCCTGCCGCCGACGATCCATTACGAGACGCCCGATCCCGACTGTGACCTCGATTACATCCCGAACAAAGCGCGGGAGAAAAAGATCGATCTTGCGATCAGCAACGCCTTCGGTTTTGGCGGTCACAACGCGGTGCTGGCGATACGGAAGTATCCGTAACAGAGAAGTTAACCGCGAAGAACGCTGCGGTCGCGAAGAATAAAGGATTTCTTTGAGATCTTTACGTGCTCAGCGGTTCAAACAGGGCTGTAGTAAATTCTGTAGAGAAGATTTCGATTCCGTAGCGTAAATTTAACGCGAATTACGCCGATCGGCGAATGACGAGAATAAAATCATAAAAAAAATTCGTGCAATTCGCTTATTCGCGGCATTCGCGTTTAAAAACTTCCAGATTTTCTACAGCCTTGGCACTTCAAAAATCTTGGCTTGTCCATACAGAAAAGCCATGCTATAATCCGCCGTCGCTTAAAAACCAACATTACTCAACGCAAGGAAGAAAGTCGAAATGTCAAATGTATTGAAGGCTCTCGAAGCCACCCGCAAAGATTCAGTCCCTGCCATGCAGGCGGGAGATACGGTCAACGTCCATGTGAAGATCAAGGAAGGCGACCGCGAACGCATTCAGGAATTCAAAGGCACGGTCATCCGCCTCCGCAAGGGCGGGTCGCAGGAATCCATCACGGTGCGAC
>CAZQES010000218.1:0-4952 GCA_964591425.1 uncultured Anaerolinea sp. | reverse complement strand
GGTGAATGTGGCCATTCCCCAATCTTACCCGACTACTTTTAAAACGCTCTCTAAGCAAAAGTTATATTCATGCGCGAAACAATAAAATTTTATGGAGGCTTATCTATGAAAGTGATCGTTTTCGGGGCATCCTCAGGAACGGGAAAGCAATTGATCACCCGTGCGCTTCAGGAGGGACATGAGGCGACCGCTTTCGTGCGAGACGCATCGAAACTCGGACCCGCGCAGGCTGGCGTGAAGGTAACGATAGGAGACGCGTTGAATCCCTCAGATGTGGAAAACGCAGTGAAGGGTCACGACGCGGTGTTAAGCACCCTTGGTCCGAAAGGCAAGCCTGCCGTGATGGCGGCGGAAAGCACGAAGAACATTGTCGCGGCAATGGAAAAGCACGGCGTAAAACGGTTGGTGGTCGTATCGGTTGCTGGCGTCGCCGTTTCGCAGGATAAGCGCGGGTTCAATTTGGTCAGCGCCCTCATCAAATTGCTTTTGAAGGACGTATTCACCGACCGCGAGAATCAATTGGCAGTGTTGGAAGCCAGCAATGTGGACTGGGTGGCATTGCGCGTGCCGCGCCTCTCGGACGATCCGCCGACCGGTTCGGTCAACACGTTTTTCGGCAACCCCTCGCCAACCATGAAAATCTCGCGCGCAGACTTGGCGGATTTCATGCTCAAGCAATTGACCGAGAATCAGTGGTTGAGGCAAGCGCCGATCGTGAGGAATTAAACTCGTCGAGAATCAACAAGTCCCTGCGAATTGCAGGGACTTGTTTTTCAATCGACGAAAAATTTTTTACACTAGCATCAACACCGGCGCTTCCAAATACTTCGCCAGTGACTGCATGAACTGTGCCGCCTCCGCCCCATCGCTGACGCGGTGGTCAACAGAGACTGTCGCTTTCATTCTCCAGCCGACCTTGATCTCGCCGTTTTCGACAACGGGTACTTCCTTTGCCGAACCAACTGCAAGGATCGCGGCTTCGGGCGGATTGACGATCGCGATGAAGTTCTCCACATCGTACATACCCAAGTTGGAAATCGAGAACGTCGAGCCTTCGATATCGTCAGGTTTGACCTTGCCTTCACGAGCACGTGCCACCTTTTGCTTCACATCCATAGAAATTTGACGCAAGGGAAGTTGATCCGTGTTCTTGTTGACCACAGTCAGTAGACCGCCGGTGACCGCCACCGCGACTCCCACGTTCACCGCGCCGTGACGGACAACCTTATCGCCCGCGAACGTCGCGTTGAGGTTGGGGAATTCACGCAAAGTCAGCGCAACTGCCTTGAGGATGAAATCGTTGACCGAGAGTTTTTCGTTATCGGGCAAGTATTCGTTAGCTTGCTTCCGCATCGCCATGACCGCATCCATTTTGTATTCGTGCGTGATGTAGAAATGCGGAACAGTAGTTTTGGATTCGGTCATGCGGCGCGCGATGGCTTGGCGAAGTTTGGTTAGCTGGATGGTCTGATCCTCATGGGAAATAGCGACAACGGTAGGTGTACTGCGTACTGCGTACTGCGTTCCGCTAGAGAGTGCCGTTTCAACATCTTTGCGAACCACGCGCCCGCCGGGACCTGTCCCTTGGAGTTGCGCAAGGTTGATGTTGCTGTCGCGGGCGATCTTCTTTGCCAGCGGGCTGGCTTTGACTTCTGACGATTGACTCTGGACGGAGGACGATGCTTGAGGCGAGGCAACTGTTGAGGAAACTGAAGCAGGCGTCGGCTGAGATTGAGGCGCAGATTTTTCATCCGCAACTCTTTCCTCTTTCTTCTTTCCGCCCTTCGATAGGCTCAGGGCATCGCTTTCCACTTTCAACTGCGAAGCCGCATCCACCTTCTCACCCGCCGTGCCAACAACAGCAATCGGCGCGTTGACCGGCACCACATCCCCTTGATTGACGATCAATTGCAACACAACGCCGCCCGCAGGCGATTCAACTTCAACCGTCGCTTTGTCGGTTTCGATCTCGGCGAGCACATCACCCTTGTCGATATTTTCGCCCACCTGCTTCACCCAGCGGACGAGCACACCCTCCGCCATGTCGAAGCCGAGTTTGGGCATATTGATGGTTTCAGACATTATCGCAAGACCTCCTTTGCCGCGGCGACGATGTCTGCCACTTGCGGCAACGCGGCTTGTTCGAGCGTGCGATTGTACGGAAGCGGAACTTCCTTTTGTGCCACGCGCAGGATCGGCGCGTCGATGTAATCGAATGCTTCTTCGTACATGCGGCTGACGATCTCACTACCGACGCCGTACGACTTCCAGCCCTCTTCCACGACAATGGCGCGATTCGTTTTCTTGAACGATTCCAACACGGGTTCCATATCGAGGGGGCGCAACGTTCGCAGGTCAACGATTTCGGCTTCGATGCCCTCTTTCGATAAATCTTCCGCCGCTTTCATCGAAAGCTCAAGACCTTTGCAATACGTGACGATGGTGAGGTCTTTGCCTGCGCGTTGCACTTTGGATTTTCCGATCGGGATGAGATACTCGCCATCGGGCACATCGCCGCGGACTTGATACATCGTCGCGTGTTCGATGAACAGAATCGGGTCATTCGACCGTATGGCTGATTTCAGTAATCCTTTGGCATCTTCCGGCGTCCCCGGCGACACGACCTTGAGACCGGGAAAATGCGCGAAGACGGCGTCGGGTGTTTGTGAGTGTGTCGCGCCGAGTTGACGCCCGCCGCCGCCGACCGCGCGAATCACCAGTGGGAGCATGAACTGTCCGCCGAACATGTAACGCAATTTCGGCGCTTGATTCACCATGTAATCCATTGCGGAAAATGCGAAGTTGATCGTCATCAATTCTGCGATGGGACGCTGCCCCACCATTGCCGCGCCGATCGCCGCGCCAATGATCGCATTCTCCGCGATCGGCGTATCTTTGATTCGGTCCGCGCCGTATTTATCGTAAAAACCTTTGGTCACCGCGTACGTGCCGCCCCACACGCCTACTTCCTCGCCCATGATGAAGACAGCCGGGTCGCGGTCCATTTCTTCCATGAGTGCTTGCGAGATCGCCTCGCGCATTGTGATTTTTGCCATTGTTCCTCTGCTATGTCATTGCGAGGGCGCTAGCCCGAAGCAATCTCCAGTTGTCGAGGAGATTGCTTCGTCGGGAAGAGCACCCTCCTCGCAATGACAATTAGTTTTCCACATAAACATCCGTAAACAATTCATCCAGCGCGGGTTCGGGGGAGGTTTCGGCGAATTCGACCGCCTTGTTCACTTCCTCCTCCACGCGCGCTTCGATCTCATCCAATCCCTTGCGGGTGGTAACTTTCTTGTCCAAAAGATATTTGTTGAAAATACCGATGGGATCGTTCTCCTGCCACTGCTTCACCTCTTCAGCCTGGCGATAGCGTTCGGGGTCGCCCATTGAGTGACCGCGGAAGCGATAGGTATCCACTTCGAGGAAATACGGCTGGCTTTCCTTGCGGACAAAATCGATCGCCGCCTGCGCGGCTTCGTAGACCTTCATCACATCCATGCCATCCACCTGACCGTTCTTCATTCCATAGCCTTCCGCTTTTTGGCGGATCTCGGTCACTGCGGAGGCGCGTTCGACGGCTGTGCCCATGCCGTATTGATTATTTTCACAAACCCACAGCACGCGCAAACCCCACGTCTTTGCCAAATTCAATCCTTCGTGGAAGTAGCCGATATTGGTCGCGCCGTCACCGAACATGCAGATCGTAACATTGTCATTTTTAGCGTATTGGTCGCCCACGGCAAACCCAGCCGCAATGGGGAGATGACCGCCGACGATGGCGTGTCCGCCCCAGAAGTTTTTCTCCACGCTTGCCATGTGCATCGAGCCGCCCTTGCCCTTCGACATGCCGGTCGCTTTACCCAGCAATTCCGCCATCACTTCATTGGCAGTGAGTCCGCAATTCAATGCAACGCCATGGTCGCGATAGGCAGTGATGACGCGGTCACGCGGTTCGCGCGCCGCAATGAGACCTGTGCTGACGGCTTCCTGTCCGATGTAGAGGTGCATGAAACCGCCGATCTTGCCCGCCTGATACAGTTCCGCGCCGCGTTCTTCCACGCGGCGGATCAGCACCATCTGGTAATACAAATCGAGTAATTGTTCCTTCTTCATTCTTGAAAATTCTCCGCAAAAAATGATTCCCTGCCGGGTGGCTTACACAAAAACAACACCAGAGAGCCTCTGGCGTTGTGATTCTCCTCCGGATGGATGGCATTATATCAGGGTTTCTTATCCCGTTTTCATTTCAGAGCAACGAGCGCTGTTTGAAAGAATCTCTGCACGAAATCTGCATGACCATTGAATTCCGTTTGAAATTTTGTTATAAATGGCGCAGTGACCCGCCCAAATCACTTATCACTTTCGATTCAAGGAGAATAGAATGAAACTTACACCCCCTAAAACAATGACGTTCTGGCTCGGAGTAGTTCTCGGTCTGCTCGGTTTGCTCGGCGCGATCGGTGTGGTCGGCGCGCTTGCAGCATATTCTTTCTGGCTTGCCTTCGCTGGCTTTGCTGTTCTTGCCCTCGGCTTGCTCGTCAAAGGCATGTAGTTATTTCCCGGCGGGTCATAAACTCCTCGCGGCAACGCGGGGAGTTTTTCTTTTTAGGATACAATCGAAAAATGGATTGGCTTACTGGCGGAAAAAGAAGCGAAGCAAAACAACTGATCGCCAAACTTTCGGATTCGACGCTACGCGACCGCGCCGCACAGGAATTGATTCGACTCGACACAGACGCGTTGCCACATCTCATCGAAGCGCTTCAGACCTCGGATGTGAACCTGCTTCCCATACTTCAGCAAATTCTCGCACGGACTCCCTCCGCCTCTCCGGCATTAATCAAACTCATTTCGAACGCCCATCCCATCGTACGCGCCCGCACGGTGGAAGTGTTTGCCATCAACAAGGATAAAAATGCTGTGCCGGCATTAATCGACGCGTTGCAGGG
>CAZQES010000217.1:0-4976 GCA_964591425.1 uncultured Anaerolinea sp. | reverse complement strand
CTTTGACCGAACAAACGACGCGCCTCAGATTTGCTGGCTACCAGTTTTGCCGCGAGCAAGACATCCAGCACAGTTTGACCAACCTGCAATTGGATTTCCGGCATCTCCTCTGGATTTTCCTTCTGTTGGAACAGTTTGACGAACGCTTCTTGCGCCGACTGGGAATCTGCCTCGCCGTAGAAAATGGATACGATCTCGCGCGCGAGCTTCATCTTCACATCGCGTGGATGAGCTTTACCGTCGGCAAGTTCCTTCTCCAGCGCATCGATCTCGTGCGGGCTCCAACGCGTGACGAGGCGCATGTATTTGCCCATCGCAAAATCAGGGATGGACATTAACTTCCCGTACATATCTTCCGCACCGGTGTTGATCGGAACAATGTTGCCGGTCGATTTTGACATGCGCTGGACGCCGTCGGTGCCGGGCAGGATGCCGGTGATGATGCCGACCAGCGGCTTTTGACCCAATGCTTCCTGCAATTTTCTTCCCGCAACGATAATGTTGAATAGTTGGTCCGTGCCGCCGACTTGCACATCTGTTTGCATCGCGACCGCGTCGTAGCCTTGCATGAGCGCGTAGAAGGTCTCATGTAGGAAGATCGGCTCGCCCTTTTCAAGCCGGTTTGCAAAATTCTCGCGCGCCAGGAATTGTTGCACCGTAAAGTTCTGCCCTAAGCGGATCAAATCCACCAGCGACAATTCGCTCAGCCATTCGCCGTTGTATCTTACTTTCGTTTTTTCTTTATCCAATACGCGGAATGCCTGCTCGGAATATGTTTTTGAGTTTTCCGCAACCTGTTCCTCCGTGAGGATAGGTCGAGCTTTGTTTTTATCCGAGGGATCGCCAACCAGCGCCGTGTAACTCCCGATCAAAAATGTCACCTCGTGACCCAGATCCTGAAACTGGCGAAGTTTCCGCATGGTGATCGTATGCCCCAAATGCAGATCGGTGGATGTGGGATCGTACCCGCAATAGACGCGCAAGGGTCGCCCCTCCGCCAAACGCGCGCGCAGTTCGGCGGTCATCGCCTTCTTGAGTTCCTCGTCACCGTAGTCGGTGCCTTGCATCAAGATCTCAACTTGTTCGTCCAGTGTCATCCTTCCTCCTGAAAAATCTCATAAAAATAAAAACGCGCGGCACCGAGGCGCCACGCGTTCAAGCCGCCTTCGCATTCTTCACGAAAAGCGATAATAATATTTTCCCGACATACCTGAATTGAACATGCGCCGATTATATCACTGCCAGTAGGACAAATTCGACAATTTGTCCTACTGCCCAAGATTGAAGGTGAACGACCACGGACCTCGAATCGTGTAGAACTCGTCGCTGAAGACGATCTGTTCCGCCTCTTCCTGCGACATGGTATCGGGTTTGCCGATGATCTGCATCACCTGCACCCCGTTTGAATCCACACATCCCAACACAATTCCGGAGCCGCGGTCATTGAGCGTCTGTTGGATCTTCGGCATGTAAATGGTGCAATAATCTTCCGGGCGCGGCGAGGCGGCGATGGCATCCACCGTGATCGTCACACCGGAAAGGTCGGCGTCCGGGGGGATGTTGAAGAACGAGAGCAGGTCGCATCGCTGACCGGACTGTCCTTCGACCGGTTCCTGAAGGCTCAGCATGGTTGATGCAAAATCGAATACGACGGTCTCGCCATATTGAAGGCTGGCTCCCCAAATCGACCAGTCCGAACCGTCGATCAGGGTGAAACATACTTCCGCGTTCACATCCTTGCCGTCTCGCCAGGCACGCATCGCGGTGACATTGATGCCGCTGGAGGATTGAATCGCCGCGGCGGGAGCCGATTCGAGGGTCGGGTAGGATTGGTCGATGAACGCGGTCGGCAAGGGTTGGACGAGTTCCTGCGGCGGTTGGAGCGAGGAACATGCCGGGATAAACAGCGCGCATAACAAGATCAACTTTTTCATGGAAACTCCTTATTCCTGCAAGAGGTTCTGCAATGCAGAGGGTAGAGATTTAAATTGAAAATCGAATCCCAGATCCAACAAGCGTTGGGGGCGGGAAAACCGTCCATCAACCAGCAGGACGCTCATCTCACCGAGGAAGGTTTTCAGTAAAAACTCCGGGAGATGGAACCAATACGGTCGCGACAGCGCCTTGCACACTTCACGCATGAAATCGGCGTTAGACGATCCCTCGGGCGAGATCAAATTGAATGCGCCGCGTACGTCATCATTTGCCAGCAGGAATTTCACAGCGTGGATGTAATCAGTTACATGAATCCACGGCATGGCTTGCGACCCGCTCCCGAATTTTCCGCCGAAAAACAATCGCACCGGCAAAGCTATGAGTGGGAACAATCCGCCGCGTTTGGCTAAGACGACCGCCGAGCGCATGGCAACCCTCCGCACGCCGAGTTCGTCCAGCGGTTTTGTGGCTTCTTCCCATTGGACGGTGAGTTCTGCTAGAAAGTCATCCGCTGGAGGCGTAGATTCGTCCGCGACGGTTTCGCCGCGCAAGCCGTAGTAGTTGATACCGGAGCCTTGCAGATACACGAGCGGGCGGCGAGTCGCGCTGGCGAGGGCGGAAACAAACGCACGTCCGGGCAGGACGCGTGAATCCACAAATCGTTTTTTGGTTGCCTTCGTCCAGGGCCAGTGGGAAGTGCTAAAACCTGAGAGATTCACGATCGCGTCCATCTCGTTTACAAGATGCGCCAATCCATGCGGTGTGACACCATCCCATAGATATTGATTCGGCTGGTCTGGCTTGCGGCGCGTTAGGATAAAGATGCGGTGGCCATCTTCAAGAAGACTGTTTGCGAGGGCAGTGCCAAGAAATCCCCTACCCCCTGCGATCATCACATTCACGTGCGCTCCTGTTGCCGTTTTTTTACATCGCGTCTCACGGATTTACACATTCAAAAAATCGGCAGTATAATCGTGCCTGTTACGGAGACCGAATGCACGAACCTGTGCTGGTATTGAACGCCAATTTTGAACCGATCAACGTGTGTACAACCCGTCGCGCGATCGGTTTGCTTCTGGCAGGCAAAGCCGACATGGTGATGAACGGACGCGGTCACATTCGAACCGTGAGGGAGTTGATCCCGCGTCCTTCGATCATCCGGCTCGAAAGCCAGGTTCATCGACCGCGCCCGCACGTCAAGTTGACTCGACGGGAGGTCTTCCGCAGGGATAATTATACCTGCCAATACTGCGGGAAGCGCGAAGGCGGTTTGACGGTGGACCACGTTCTCCCCCGTCATCTCGGAGGCGCGCATGTGTGGACGAACGTTGTCACTGCCTGCCCTTCGTGCAATCACCGCAAGGGCGGTAGAAAAGTGGAAGAATCGCACATGCGCTTGTTGCTCCCGCCAAGAGAACCTCCTGCAAACGCGGCGTACATTTTTGGCAAACACTTGAACGATTACCGCGAATGGGAGCCGTACATCGCAGGCTGGTAAAAAAAATAAGTGACGGTCTGATTACCTTACACAATGCTTTTGGGACGCAGAAAAACGCTGATTTTCGCTGATTTAAAAAGAAAAATCTGCGTTTTCAGCGTGCATCAGCGTCCCGATTTTGAAAGTGTAAGGTAATCAAAGTGACGGTCATCAAAAGATGACCGTCACTTTTATATTTCGATCGTCATGAAGTCTTTTGCGACAACGATCTCACCCTGATAGGTCTTTCGCGCTTCGGCGGCGATATCGCCATTGGCGAATCGACCGGTTGGATAATGGATCAGGTATAACTTTCGAGCTTCCGCTTTGGTGGCGATCTCTCCCGCCTGTTCGGCGGAGGAATGACCAAAGGTCGCGCCTGCCGCTTCGTGGATGAGCACATCTGCCCCTGCCGCGAGGCGGACCGTTTGCTCGCATGGTTCGGTATCGCAGGAATAGGCAAGCACTTTGCCATTCGCAAGACACTCCACCCGCAAGCCGATGGTCGGAATCATGTGATGCACCGGCGATGATTTGACGCTGAACTCGTCGCAATCGAGGACGGTTGCCATCTCCGCTTCGGGCAGGCGATAAAACCCGACCGGGAAGAAGTTGGGCCACTCGTCCCATCCGTAAAACCCCATCAGGTCTTCCAACCGATCCATGGTGAAGTGCAATCCGTAGATGTTCAATGGTTGGGTTCGCCCCATCAGCCACATGTCCATGAGCAACAACGGGATGCCCGCGACATGGTCCGGGTGAAAATGCGTGATCACAATGTCGGTGAGCGAGTTGAAATCCACGCCCGCTTGCTCCAGCCGAACCACCGGCGTGCTGACACAATCCACGAGGATCGTGCGTTTCTCGCCGACGACGACGAGGTGGGTGTTCTCGTGATCGATGGAGGGTACCGCATTGGAGGAACCAAGGATTATCACTTTTGGCATCATCGCCTCGTTGTTACGTTAATGGAAATGCCATCCTGATCAAATACGGTGTAACGTAGATCTCGATCACCGCCGCAATGGCAAGAAAAGGCAAAACGATTCCAACAAAGATGCGCATCCAATCCGCGAGCGAAAGCAACAGCACTTCACCGAGGCTTCGATCCGGTTGTGGGGTCACGAGTTGTGCGCCCGCTTTCAACATCGCGGCAGTGGCAAGGAAGAACGCCGTCAGTTCGAAGATGCCATGCGGCAAGACGCCCGCGGCGAACGTCAGCAATGGTGAAAACCCGATGACATTCGCGCCGCCCAAAACACCACCGATCAGCGCCATGTTGACGAGGAAAAACGTAAGACCCAGCGTTCCAAACGAGGCTAACCCGAGCAGAAAGATCACGAGGACTGCGCGCGCATTGTGCAAAAAAAGGATTGGAGCAGGCAACTGACTGCTCAGGTCCTCCAGCAACGCGAGATTGCCCGCTACGAACGTCCTGATTCGATCCGCCCGTTCCGGCGTTAGGTCGATAAAATCGGGCACTTGGGCAACCACCCACCAATAACTTGCAACGATTGCCACGATGGCTACGACAGAGATGACAAGCAATGGCTGTTTCAATTGC
>CAZQES010000216.1:0-5003 GCA_964591425.1 uncultured Anaerolinea sp. | reverse complement strand
GGAAAAGATTATATCATCTTGGATTCAATCAAAAGCCCTCGCAAATTGCGAGGGCTTAGTTTTGAAGTCTGTATTCAAATGAACTCGTTAGACGTACTTCTCGCGCAACGCCGAGGAGATGTAGTCCATGATGGATACGACGATGGCAATGGCGATCATTTGGGCGCTGGCATCGCGGTAGTTCAGCAGGTTGATGTTCTGCTGGAGCAGGAAACCGATGCCGCCGCCGCCGACAAAGCCGATGATGGTGGACATGCGCACGTTGATGTCCCAGCGGTACATGGTGTAGGAAATATACGGCGGGACGATCTGAGGCACAACCGCGTAGACGATGGTCTGCAAGCGGTTCGCGCCGGTGGCTTGCACAGCCTCCAACGGACCCGCCATGATGCTCTCCACCTGTTCGGAATACAACTTGGCAAGCGAGGCGATGGTGTGCAGAGCCAATGCCAGCGACCCGGCGAACGGTCCGATGCCGACCCAGACAACGAACACGATCGCCATCACGAGCGCTTCGACAGAACGCAACGCGTTGAAGATGGTTCGCGAAACGTAGTAAAGGATCATGCCGCTCGGCACGGCATCGGTTGACTTGTAACGGAGGCTGGCAAGCAAGCCGAGGGTCGCACCGACTACGCCTGCATAAAGATAATACCGGTCAATATCTTTGAAGAGATAGAACCAGTTGACGATCGCCATCAGGATGACCGCCAATGCCGCTCCCGCGGCGACCGCCAAAACCACGTGACCCGCCTTCGATAAAGAATCCTTGCGGCGGCTGAGGGCTTCACCCCAACGCCCGGCGATACTGTTGAAAAGCCCTGCCACGGCAAGCGCCACAAGGACTTTGACCACCGTATTGAGAATATCGCCAAGATCGCGGATGAAACGACCGAGAAACCCGAAACTGCCCAACGCGTCATCCAGCGCGTTGCCCCAGGTGAGCATGAGGAAGGAGAGCAGGTAAAGCAAAATGATAAAAATAAAAGCGGCGACGATCATTACCAAAACGCGGAAAATTCGGGTGCTCGTCTCCGGCGGTTTGATCTCCTGTTGCGGCAGCGCCCAACGGAGGCCGAACCAGACCAACACGGGGGAAACGACCGTGCCCGACACCGCCATGACCATGTTGCCCGTCAATGCCTGGCTGATTTGGTACGACCATCCTGCCACTTGAAGTCCTGCAAAGAGACCCAGCGGGATGAGCAAGATGGACAGGGACATGCCCAGCAAGGAACTGGTCACATCTTTCATCAGGTTGCGCGCCGCAAAGAAACTCAACGGTATGGCTATGAACACCCCGAGCGTGGTAGCCAGCAGGGCAAGGAAGACCGTTTCGATGATCTTATCCCACGTATCGTAGGCGGTTCGAGTTAAATGAGGCGAGCCAATATTGCGGCGGGTGATGGCGACGATCTCATGCGCGTCTTCACTGGGACGATTGGGCAGTAAGACCTCGGCTTGGAAATTTCCAAAGCGGTCGATCTCGATATTTTCGAGTTGCAGGTTCACCCCGCTCTCGAAAGGTACAAGGTTCAACGGACCGCGCGTGAGCGGCTCGAAGTTGAAGCCCTGCACTTGTACGCGCGTGCGCGGGTCACTGCAAGACGGAGTCACCACCATGTACGGTTGGGTTGTATCGGCGATCAGTTCAGGCGTGAAGCCGGTTTCAGGGCAGGGAATCATGATCGGAACGCGCACTACGAATTCTTCCTTCTCGTACTCGATGATATTCGGCCTGGCAAGCGCGCGCAGAATGCGGAAGAGTTGTTCGCGTCGGTTTTCAGACTTGGTCTCGGCAAGGTTGACCTTCGTCACTTGAAAGCCGTAGGCGTAGATCACGAGCGTGATCAAGACCAGGAGTCCAACTTTGAGGGAACGGAAGCGGTCGGGTTTCTTGTTTTTCATCGTTGCCTCATCATCCTACACGTTCCGCTTCGCGGCCGTAAATATCCTTGAATTTCGCGTCGTCGATGTCTTTGGGCGAGCCGTCGAACATGAGTATCCCCTGGTTGAGCGCTACCACACGGTCAGCGTAACGATGCACAAGGTCGAGGAAGTGCAGACTGCACAACACGGTCATGCCATCTTCTTTGTTGATCTTTTCGAGATATTGCATGATGCTGTGCGCCAGCACCGGATCCAAACTGGCCACCGGCTCGTCGGCGAGGATCATTTCCGGGTTCTGCATCATGGCGCGCGCGATGCCTACCCGCTGTTGCTGTCCGCCGCTCAATTCATCGGCGCGGTGTTGCGACTTGTCGGCGATCCCGACCCGTTCGAGTTGTTTGTAGGCGTTCTCCACGTCACTTTTGGGAAAGCGATTCACCAGACTCCACGCCGGGTTAACGTACCCCAGCCTCCCAGCCAGTACATTCGTCAATACCGACGAACGATGGACGAGATTGAAGTGTTGGAAGACCATGCCGATCTTGCGTTGGATGCGGCGCAGTTCGTCGTCCGAGGCGTCGGTAACGTCCATATCATTCCAATAAATTTTTCCGGCGGTCGGCTCGATCAGGCGGTTGATGCATCGTAACAAGGTGGACTTGCCCGAACCGCTCAATCCGATGACCGCCAGAAACTGACCCTTGGGCACTTCGAAACTGACATCGGTCAGGGCTTGCACGCCGCCATCGTAGATTTTGGTCAACTTTTGTATTTTGAGCATGGTGATTCACCACCAGTGAGGGGATTTGTTCCTAGTGCAAAATCCCGGACAGGTAAACCTGTCCGGGATTTTTTCTTGCAAAGTTCGGCTAGTTGCCAAGACCTTCGAGGGTGATGCCGGCCGCTTCGACCATCTTGCGGACGAAATCGTATTCGGCGTCGGTGGCTGTGTCGATGCCGGTCCAACCGTAGAAGTCCTGGTTGCCCAGCGATTCATTCCACGCTTCGGTCTGCGAGAAGGCAACGAGCGCTTCTTCGATCTGAGCGCGCAAGTCTGCCGGGAATTCAGGACCGAACGAAAGCGTGTCGTTGGGGATCTCCGCGGAGATCGTCAGAATGCGAACCTTCTGGATGATATCCGGGGCTTCGGTTCGTACACCGGCGCGCGCATCGAGCACGCGATAGTCGGCGTTGGGACCGCAGAAGAGGCGTGAGCCTTCCGCGTTCGGGGCGCAGGATTCCACGAATTCATCCGGGATATCCGGTTGCTCCACAGACCAGGCAATGCCGCCTTCCGGCGCGAGGTACGGGCTGTAGAACGTGGTGGCAAAATCCACCGATCCGTTGTAGAGCGCGAGCGCGGCGCCGTTGTGGCTTCCGCCGGTTTCAAACGGAACGGGGTTGATGCCGGCTTCCTGGAACATGACGAGCGGAACCATGTAACCGGAGGTGGAACCCGGATCGCCATAACCCCACGTCAGACCGTCGAGGTCTTCGATGGAGTCGATATCGCTATCGCGCGGCACAAGGATCTGCGACCAATACACAGAGTAACCAAAGCGGATGGCTTTGAAGGAGACATCCACTCCGCACAACTGGCTGGCGAGCGCATACCCGAGGCCGGGGATGAAGCCCATCGTGTCTGACGGCGAGGCGCACATCTCTTCGATGGTGGCGGCGTACGAAGTGGGCACAACCACTTCGAAGGTGAGACCGGTGGCTTCATTCAAAGCCGCCGCCAGTACTTCACCGCCGCTGACGATCACCGCCGCATCCACAGACGGGACGAACAACACTTTGATCGGATGTTCCGGTGAACCGATCGCCGGCATGGGTGGTTCGGTCGGCGCTTCGGTTGGAGCTTCGGTCGGCGCTGCCGTGGGGGCAGGCGGCTCCGTGGCAACCGGGGTGGCGGGCGCGCAGGCGGATATCACCAACGCAAGAGCCATCACCACCACGGCGAGAAACAGATGCAGTTTCTTCATAACTTTTCTCCTCTTGATGGAATTGGATTTTGGGAAATCTTCCCAGACGCTACTGATAATACAGCCGAATAAGAATTTGTACAAGTGACTTTCGATTAAAGATTTTCGATGATGTCAGACAACCTCAGAGATCGTTGCATGAGAGAATCAACAAAACAAAAAGCCTGCCTCTCCAATGGAGAGGCAGGCTTGCCCTGAGTCGCCGCGCTGGGTTTATCGAAGCGTTGAATCGAAGGGCACAAGTCCGATGCGAAGCGTTCGCGTTATTTGAGTTCGTACGTCACGCTGACGGTCACGGTGAAGGACAATTGTCCGGGGTTGATCGGCACTGCAGAAGCCGCTTCGCCTCCGCCGCCACCGCCCCTGCCTTCAAAGACCGGGTAATACTGACTATCGGTGAAACTGATCGAGCGGATCGCGCCCACCGACATACCGGCGGCTTCGGCAAGTTCCTCGGCTTTTGCCTTCGCATCTGCGATCGCATCCGCGCGCGCTTGCTTGAGTGCGGCATCTTTATCCGCCACGTCGAATTGAATGCTGTTGACCGTGTTGGCGCCCGCGGCGATCACCGTATCGAGCAGGTCGCCGAGCGTGTCGAGGTCGCGCACGGTGACGTAGACCGTGTTATCCACCGAATAATATTTCTCGCCGGTCGATACGCCCGTCAACGGATCGTATTTGTCGAAGGGCCAGATGCTAAAGTTCGTTGTGCGAATATCCTTGGCATCGACTCCGAAACTCGTGAGCGCTTCGATCATCTTCTGGGTCTGCGCGTTGTTCTCGTTCATGGCTTCAGAAGCCGAAGGCAGTTCGGTGTGAACGCCCACGTAGATATACGCGATGTCAGGCACGAGGTCAGCCTGCCCGGTTCCCACCACGTTCAACGTGGGGGTTTCTGCGGGCGCGCTCAGGGCGGGCGCGCACGCGCTTACAACCAGCGCCAGCAAGGCAAGGGTCGTAAACAGGATGGATTTGGTTTTCATTTCATATACTCCTTGTTAATATGATTGCCAGTAGAAAGACGCCGGGCGCGAAGGAAAGTTCCCGTATTGTCCTCTCAAAGTCGCTTGACAAGTTCACGGTTTTGGGAGCGATCTTAACGCGAATGCCGCGAACGAAGCGAAAAGC
>CAZQES010000215.1:0-5084 GCA_964591425.1 uncultured Anaerolinea sp. | reverse complement strand
GGGCTTTGGCAGTCCCTTGTTTCTTCGGCGCGCCAAAACCGATGGTCGTGCGGACGCAAATCAACGACGGACGCGGGTCGAGTTTCGCGGCTTGGATTGCCTTGTCAATCGCTTCGACATCGTTGCCATCGTCAATTTTTTGGACGTGCCAGCCATACGCTTCAAAGCGCGCGGCGCGATCTTCGGTGAAGGCTAAATCCGTCGAGCCGTCTATCGAGATGTGGTTATCGTCATACAGATAAATAATTCGCCCCAAAGATAAATGTCCCGCCAGCGACGCGGCTTCGGAGGCAACGCCCTCCATCAGATCGCCGTCGGTGACGATGCCGTAAATATACGATTGAATAAGTTCATAGTCAGGTTTATTGAAAATTGCGGCAAGGTGACTCGCCGCGATCGCCATGCCCACGCCTTGCGCGAATCCCTGCCCGAGCGGACCCGTGGTCACTTCGACGCCGGGCGTCAGTCCATATTCAGGATGTCCCGGCGTGATGCTCCCGAACTGCCGAAAGTTCTTGATATCGTCGAGGCTCACGTCGTACCAGGTCAAATGGAGGAGCGAATACAATAGCATCGAACCATGCCCACCCGAAAGAATGAAGCGGTCGCGTCCCGCCCACTTTGGGTTGCGCGGGTTGTGTCGCAGGTGACGCGTCCACAGCGTGAAAGCCATCGCCGCCGCGCCCATCGGAAGTCCGGGATGACCCGAGTTGGCTTGCTGAACGGCGTCTGCCGATAGAAATCGCAATGTGTTGATCGCGCGGGATTGGAGGCTTGCACTGACTGCCCGATTGGGCGTGTCGAATTTATCGTTTGTCATGTTAACCTTGACGAGTGGAGATTGTTCGATTGTACCATCGGGAGGTCACTGCGCGTGGATGGCGCATGAAAACCATCGAGGCGCAACATATACTCTGGAGGGTTGCGCAAACAGCAGATTTTCGTACAATGAGGAATATAGAAATTTCTTCATTGGAGAACGTGATGAAATCAATTAAACCCCTGCTGATGGCTTGTATTTGCGCCGTATTGATGTTCAGTTGCTCCCAACAACAAACACCCGATCTCCCGAGCGCGATCCAGACTCCACTTCAATTCGACGTGTTCCACTTTCCGAATATTCGTTCGATTTCGATAGCAGGAAATTCAAACGGCGAATTGTATCTGGCTTACGGAAATGAACATAGCCTGTACGTTTCGCGTTCCTCAGACGCCGGTCGAACTTTCAGCAACGCGGTCCTGGCAACCGGGAATACACAAGCGCACGTATTACCAGTGGAGAAACCGGCGATTGCCGTGGACAATGAGAGCCGTGTAGCGGTAGCGTGGCTGGAACTCCCGTCGAATTTTCAAGGAGCAAGCATTTGGTATGCAATTTCGGAAGATAAAGGCAATACGTTCAAACCTCCAGTGCTCGCCGCGACAGAGGACTTTGGAGAAGTTGCCATGGTGCAATTGGCTTTCGATACGAGTGGAAATCCCGTGCTTGCATGGATCAACGGAAGCACTCTAAAATTCACGCGTTCCTACGATGGCGGACAATCGTTTATCGAAGCCATGCGAATCCGCGGCAGTTCATGTGAGTGTTGCCAACCCTCGATTGTGGTTACACTTGAGAATATCTTCATCACCTACCGTGGATTGGAGGCAGGTGGATCGCAAGGCGATATTCGTGACATCCTTTTGATTCGCTCGATCGATGAAGGTCAGTCCTTCGAATCACCAGCGCGCGTCAGCGATACGAATTGGCACATCCCTGCCTGCCCTATTGCGGGTCCGTCCATGGTGATGCACGACGGCACATTGTTCGTCGCGTGGATGGATGGACGGTTCGAACCCATCGGGTCATTCCGACGCGGCGATGCATGGTTCGCATCCTCAGCAAACGGCGGCATAACGTTTTCGACAAACGTGCGCATCAATCACGATCAAGATTCCCATCACACCCTGCCCGTCATTGCTGTCGGGCCGGGCGGCAGGATTCATGTCGCTTGGGAATCATTAAACCAAACCGGTGGCGCTAACCGACTTTACTACACCACATCAAACGACAAAGGGGCAACCTTTGCACCGCCGCAAGTCATTGCAGATAACAGCGATCCCGCGCTCGGTAACCCCGGTAAGCCGGTGCTGTTCGTTGATGCGCTCGGTAATGTGACACTGGCATGGCTTGACCGCTCCGGCGGGCGAATCACCGTTTGGAATGACCCGAACTGAGCTTCAGGGTAAAATTCAACCATGCCTGAAAACAACCGCCGATTCTTATACATCCTGATCCTCGCGTTAGGATTGATCTGGATCTATGTAGCAAGGGACAATGCCAACGCTTCCTCCTCAGGGACGTCTGCCGCGCCTCAGCAAGGATTCCTCGCCCCCGACTTCTCTCTGCCAACGACCACCGGCGAAACGATTCGACTCTCAGACCTGCGCGGGCAGGCTGTGCTGGTCAATTTGTGGGCAACATGGTGTCCGCCTTGCCGCGCAGAAATGCCTGCCATCGAAAAAGTGTACAACGAATACAAAGAGGAAGGATTTGTCGTGCTGGCAGTCAACATGACCTATCAAGACACGCCGGGCAGAATCGCGCCGTTCGTCGCCGAGCATGGACTGACATTCCCCATCCTCCTCGACGAAACCGGCGACATGGCGAATGACTATCAACTCCGTTCATTGCCATCGTCTTATTTCATCACCCGCGAGGGAATCATCAACGAGGTCGTCATCGGCGGACCCATGTCTGAGGCATTGTTGCGGACGAGGGTGGAGGAAATTTTGAAATGATCGGTGGTTGAGTAGCCCGAGGCGACAGCCGAGGGCGTATCGAAACCACCAATAAGCAGAGTGATCTTGTTACAAAGAGTATTTTTGAAACCTGCTGGTTTCGATGCGACGGCGGACGAACATCGCCGTCTACTCAACCAGCGAAATTATTTTTGAAATGATCGAATCCTTCCGCACCCTCTTTGCCCCTCCCCGTGACCTGATCCTCCTCGTCGCCGCGCTGTGGATCGGACTCGCCCTCGCCGAAAAACGGAGCGAACGTCACGGCGTCTCGAAAGACGCACTCAACAACATCGTCTTTTACTCCCTGTTCGGCTACCTCCTCGGCGGGCGGATTCTCTTCGCGCTGGTAAATGTTTCCGCGTTCGCAGATTCCCCGCTCAACTTATTTTCCCTCAACATTGACTTGTTCGATTCCACCAGCGGATTGTTCACCGCGATTCTCGTCGGTGTTGTGTATGCCAGAAGACAAAATCTTCCACTCTGGAATACACTCGATGCCCTGACACCTATCTTGGGTTTTATCGCCATCGGACTCCACCTCTCCCACCTCGCCGCAGGGACAGCCTTCGGCAGTCCCACAACCCTCCCGTGGGGCATTGACCTGTGGAACGCAACGCGGCAACCAACCCAAATTTATGAGTTGGTTGCTTCGCTGATTATTTTTGGATTGTTGTGGTTTCGGAAATCAGAGTCATCCCCCGGCGCGCTTTTTCTCAATTTCACCGCGCTCACGGCTGGCGCGCGTCTCTTCCTCGAAGCCTTCCACGGGGATAGCACGCTGATTCTCGGCGGGTTTCGGCTCGCGCAGGTTGTGGCGTGGGTGGTGTTGGCAGTTGCGTTATTGACTACCGAGTTGATACAGCACCAAACTGTGAGTAAATCTTAGACAAAGCTATCGACAAGCTACTTCCCAAGTTTTTCCATCCAATACTTCTGTAATTCGTTGAGGTCGTTATCGTCATAAGCCGTCTCTCCATTGGATTTCAATTGGACTTTCAAACCATTCCACTCACTTCCACTTGCACTAATAGTGAGTGCTGTCCGATATGTCAGTAACACATGCGCTGCGACAAATTTATCTTGATCCAATAGTGCCTCAACAAGTAAGGGATTAATATCTTTTTTACTGTCGCGTAACCTCAAGGTTGCTCCACCTAGTTTTGGCATTAACCCAATGAATGTTCCATCCCATGCCACATCTTCATTCGTTATTTTATTTACGAGCTCAAGAGTGTCTTTGCTAATTTGATTCTCAAAAGAATTCGCAATCATTTCAGAATATCCCCAGATAATAATCACTGCCAAAAGCAGTAAGGAAATTATGTTAACTATCTTTTTCATTTTCTATTAGCCGAAGTGTGTCAACTTCAATCTGCCGCTAGCAACCTGTCAGCAGTAAACTTAAAACAACAGCCGCCTCTTTCGAGGCGGCTTTATTGTCTCCTACTACCTCGCCGCAATCGGACCCAGATACGACTCGAGCAACGCGTCCATCTGCTCCAGCGATTCGCACACGAAGAGCATCGGGTTGAAGGCGTAGACCGTCTTCGGGATGCGCGCGATGGTCTCGATGTCGAACGGCGCGATGATCACCTCGCCGCCGAACATGCCATCCTGCTTGATGCCCAAATTCTGATACAGCGAAAGGACAACGTTCCAACCCGCGTCGGCGGAGGACATCTGTCCCTTTTGGTGGAGCGCGTTCACCCCGTCAATGATGCGGTGCAGGTTGGTCTTGTTGGCGAGGAAGTGCGCCTGCAACTGCGGGAAGATCGGTTTGGTGAAATCGATCACGTTGTCGCGCCCGAGGCGGTAGAACTCCATGATGGTGCGCGTCAACTCTTTGCGTCCTGAGATGATCCCCGCGCCGAAGACCTTGAAGCGATTATCCTGCACCACAAGCCCGAACTCCGTGCTGTACCACGCCAGCCGTTTGATCACCTCGCGCTCTTCCGTGGTCGCTTTCATGTAGGCCGGCGCAAACTTGTCTTCGATGTCCGCGTAGAATTTTTGCGTGAGAAACGGCAGATGCCCAAAGATGTCGTGGAACATGTCGGGCTCGGGCGTGAACTCCATCTGGTCGCGCGTGCGCAAATAATCGGTGATGAGAAAGACGCGCTGGGAGAATTTCTTGTACCAATCGTCGGCAAGTGTATAACGCACCACCGTCCGTTCGATGCGCCAGCCCGTGCGCGGTGTGATGTTTCCGTTCAGGTGGGCAACGGTCGAAATGCCGCGCGGGTCGAGTTGCAACAAATCCAATCCCGCGTTCCATTCCTTGCAAATGTGCTCCACCAGAT
>CAZQES010000214.1:0-5099 GCA_964591425.1 uncultured Anaerolinea sp. | reverse complement strand
TGTCATCGCCATTCATGATAATCATTATATCTTCTCATTTCGAAATTTCCGTACCAAACCAAAAGATAATATTATTGAGGGGTGGTACATGCTATTGAAGAGCATTTGAAGGTTCTTGTTGGTTGTGGTGAGTTGCTGTATACTCGACTCAAGTTTATAGAGGAAAAATGCCCAAAAATAAGATCTATGAAGGGAACTGTCTTGAAATTCTTGCCGACAAGAAATTTTCATCTCTTGTTGACCTAACTTTTCTCGATCCTCCCTTCAATCAAAATAAAGATTATGCCCATCATGACGACAATTTGTCACCGGAAGAATATTGGGGGATGATGAAGGATGTGTGCCAAAGAATATTGAATGTCACGTCCGATGGCGGCGCGATTTATTTCATGCAACGCGAAAAGAATACTGAGGAAGTTCTACAGTGCTTGAGAGAATCGGGTTGGACGTTACAGAACCTCATCATCTGGAAGAAAAAAACATCCGCTGTGCCGGTTACAAGTAAATTCGGGAAACATTATCAGATCATCGCGTATGCGACGAAAGGCGATAAAGCACGTGTGTTCAATCGCTTGCGGATTTCACCGCCCTTGCCCGCCAATTACAAATTCGAGCGGGAGAACGGCGTTTATGTGACGGATGTTTGGGATGACATTCGGGAATTAACCTCCGGCTATTTTGCGGGAGACGAAGCCATTCGAGAGAAAAATGGTGACCGGTTTCATAAGCAGCAATCCCCGATTGCTTTGTTGTTGAGAATTATCCTGTCGTCTACCCAGCCAACCGATACTGTTTTTGACCCTTTTGCTGGAACGGGTACAACCCTCGTAACTGCGCATCAACTTAACAGGCATAGCGTTGGTATCGAGATTGACCCAAAAAATGCCAAGATGATCCAGAAACGGTTGGAAGAAATTCGCGAGGCCGATGATATTGAAAAATATTATCAGGATTATGTGTACACGGAAAATTTACCAGAAATTTGGGGCGCAAAATCAGCTGTAAAGATACCGACAAAATCCAAAGCAAAACAACCGTCGCTATTTGGGTAGATATGAATTCGATTTTCCATTTTTGGAAGCATCTCGTTCGTAGCAAGAACTCGTTTGCCAAACTTTCTGTTTTGGGCGAATTTAAATTCGACGGTAAGATGTTTTCTTGCGAGAATGATGGGATTTTCCCAGACTTGGCAATCAGACTGAACAAAGACCGTTCCGAATTCTCTGGCGGGGAATTAATTGAGTTGAAAGACAGCAAATCCTACAGCATCTCTTCGTTCAATTCAACAATCCCCACTGGAAGGAAAAACATACGAAAGATTATCCCTTCCGAACATACCACGACCTATCTTCAGATGACAAAAGCAGGCGACGATGTTTTTTCTCTGGAAGAGCGCGATGTGTATTATCTCGTTCGCGGAAGAAAGAAAGGGGCACAGAAAATCTGCCTAATCCACGGAAGTTTTTTTGAGACAATCAATACGAAGGAACTTATTCGCCAATCTTTTAGGCAAGTGTTAGATGAGAAACTTGCCGGAAAGAATATTTCAGAAGAAGTGAGAAACCAGCTTGGAGAAGTTTTCTCGGAACAGGAAGATTTCAGCCGCGTGCGAAATGTAGATAAAGCTTCGGTCAAATTGCGGTTCAGGGTTATGACGGAAGTTAAGCCTGAGGGAAATATCCTAAACTCAAATCAATACCCAGATATCAAAGACAACACGTTGAATCTTGTTGTCCCGTATCATAGTGAAGATGAAAAAGCGGACGTTTTACAGAAAGTAGAGTTCGTGATGGGGGAAAAGGCAATGAAGAACATCAACACGTTTCCATTAAAACATCCCCTAAACGGTTGGTTTGTTGTATTTCAAGTTAATTTGTAAGTCAAAAATTATTGCATGCGGGGATTTTGAAAAAAAATTGGATTACACCCCATCATCCTTCGGCGGTGCGGTCTGACCATAATCCAAAATCTGGCGCATTTGCGTCGCGCCTTCCGGCGGACCGACGATCTTGCGGTCTTCCATCATGTCCACGAGACGCGCGGCGCGTGTGTAGCCGATGCGCATCCGTCTCTGCAACATCGAGACCGAGGCGCGTCCCTCTTTCCGAACAAGTTCGATCGCTTCCACAAGCAACGGATCGGTCGTTGTGTCCGCGGGACTCATATCCTCAAACAAGGGCGTTTGCTTGAGCGGAACATCCGATTTGGGAATGTCTGCAGATTGCGACGCGGCGGCGTATGGGCTGGCGCTTCCGAGTTGTCCGCGCCAAAACTCCACGAGGTTTTGAATCTCATGGTCTGAAACAAACACACCCTGCAGACGAACCGCCGCGGGCGCATCGGGTGCCTGATACAACATGTCGCCGCGCCCGAGCAATCGTTCCGCGCCGGGTTGATCCAAAATGACGCGGCTGTCTGTGTTCGATGCGACAGCGAACGCAACGCGCGCAGGGAAGTTTGCTTTGATCAACCCGGTCACCACATCCACCGACGGGCGTTGGGTGGCGAGAATCATGTGGATGCCGGTGGCACGCGCCAACTGCGCGAGACGCGTGATGGTCTGCTCGGTTTCGCCTGGGGCGATCATCATCAAGTCGGCGAGTTCGTCGATGACGATGACGAGGAACGGCAGTTTCTTCGTCCCCTGCAATTTCATGCGCGCGTTGTAATCGGTGATATTTCGTGAGCCGTTCTGCGCGAACAAGTGATAGCGTTTGTCCATTTCTCGCGTCATCCACTGTAACGCGCCGATCACGCGCTCGATCTCCACGACGACCGGCGCGAGCAGGTGCGGGATGCCGTTGTAGCCGGTCAACTCGACGCGCTTGGGGTCGATGAGGATCAACTTCAGATCTTCGGGTGTGTTATTCAACAGCAGGCAGGTGAGAATCGAATTGACGCAGACCGATTTGCCCGAACCGGTCGTCCCGGCGATGAGCAGATGCGGCATGTTTTCGAGAGTCGCGGCGATGGGGTTGCCGGTCACGTCGCGCCCCAGTGCAAATTTCAACGGGTGCATGTTGCGCTGGAACGGTTCGCTTTCGATGATGTCGCGCAGCGCGACGAGGGACATTTCATCGTTGGGAACCTCGATGCCCACGTAACTGTGACCGGGCACCGGCGCTTGAATGCGGATGCGCGGCGCGGCAAGCGCGAGCGCGAGGTCATCCGCGAGCGAGGCGATCTTGTTGACGCGCACTTTGATGCGCCCGCCGCGCGTCTCGACGAACAGCGGCTCCACGCCGAACTGCGTGATCGCCGGTCCGCGGTTGATCTCCACCACCTGCACCGGCGCGCCGAACGATGCTAGCGTTTCCTGTATCAAACGCGACCGTCCTTGAATGAACTCTTCATTGACTTCCGGCGCGGAACCCGAATCCAAGATGTTTTTCACTTCGGGCAACTTCCATTGGATGACCGGCTCCGACGGTTTGACGGTGGTCACCGGCTTGCCGACTTCGATGGTTGCCGCCGGTTCCGGGCGATGAAGCGGAGTGAACCCGGCGGATGTGACCTCGGCATCTTCGGGTAAGAACGCTTCGTCCGCCGGGGATTTCTGCCTCGCCAGTAAGCCGCGGATTCTGCCCGCCATCGGACCGAACCAGTTGAACAAGTCCTGCACTGAAATATCGAAGATCATCGTGATGGTGATGAGGAACCACGCGAGGAGCGCGATGATGCCCCCGGCAAAGCCAAGACTGTTGAAGAAGATTCGTCCGAGCAGGCTTCCGATGTAGCCCCCGCCCGCGCCGTTCAATGCGGCTCCGGCGTTGATCGAATCCATGGTGGCAATGAGCCAGAAGAAAAACAAGATCAAGCCGATGGCGCGTTCGAGCGAAAGGGGCGGAAGTTTTTCGATGCGCCGCAAGACGAGCCACACGCCCATCACGATCAAGCCCACGGGCAGGATGTACACTCCCCAGCCGATGATCCGGCTCAGCAACGTCAACATCTCGCTGGTCAATGGACTGCGCTGCGCTGAGAAGAGGATCAACACGGTGAACAATCCGATCACCGCCATGATCGCGCCGACCACGTCGAGTTTGCGCTCGGCAGAGAGCGAATCCCACCACGAGGGCGAGGCAGGCGGAGGCGCGGGAGGAAGCGCCGTCTTTCCTTTTTTCGGCGCGGCTTGTGATTGTTTTCCGCCGTGTTGAGACGTCACCGATTTTCCTTTCGGCTTCGCTTTCGTTTTTTGCGGAATGAATGGAATTCGCAGAGGCATTTTTTGTAGTATAGCACAAATGGTCTGTTTTTCTTTTGGGGTACAATTGTGAAAACATAACGATAAAAATTCGCCACAGTCCCACAAGGGGATGATAGGTACACAGAGAACATTGAGTGTTAAATTCTTTTCTCAGAATCTCTGTGCTCTCTGTGGCTGATTTATGAGGAACCTCTTTGTTTGAAATTCTCTTTTTAGGCACGTCCGCCTCCGCCCCGTCTGCCAAGCGCGGGCTTTCGGCGCAGGTGGTGAAGCACGACGAATATCGTTTTCTGGTGGATTGCGGCGAGGGCACACAGCGGCAGATCCTGCAATCGGGTTTGGGATTCAAAAACCTCAATCGCATTTTGCTCACGCACGGACATCTCGATCACATCCTCGGGTTGGGCGGTTTGCTCAGCACGTTCCTGCGCTGGGAGGCGATCGACGAACTTGAAATTTTCGGCGGGCGTTCCACGCTCGATCGCGTGCATGACCTCTTGTATGGCGTCGTCCTGCGCGGCAACCAGCCTCCGATGCCTTTGAAATTGACCGAGATCAAACCCGGCCTGATCTTCGAAGCGGACGATTTCACCGTGACCGCGTTCCCCGTTTCGCATCGCGGACCGGATTGCCTCGGTTATAGTTTTGAGGGAAAAGCGCGCCGTCCGTTTTTGCCGAACAAGGCGGATGAACTCGGCGTGCCGTTCGGACCCGAACGCCGCGAACTGGTTTCCGGTCGGGAAATTTCTCTGCCCGATGGCAAACGCGTCAAACCGGACGATGTGTTGGGTCCGCTTCAGGCGGGAGCCAAACTCGTCGTGGTGGGCGACGCGGGCAAGACGGAGAATCTGGTCGAGGTCAGCAAAGACGCGGACGCGCTGGTGATCGAATC
>CAZQES010000213.1:0-5103 GCA_964591425.1 uncultured Anaerolinea sp. | reverse complement strand
CCTTCCACCGCGTGACCATCTGCCCACAGCCGCAACTTCACACCGCTCCATTGCGCGGCTTGCATCAAGGTCTGCGCGGTGAATTCGGGGAAGGCGAAAAATTTTTCAAAGCGGATGCGCGGCTCGAGCGCGTGGATCGTCATCGCATCCAAGCCGATGCCCGCCCACATCATGAACGAAACATCGTTGCACGTGCCCACGTCAATGGCATAACACGGCGCGTTCGCGAGCAAAGACGCGTTGCGTTTCAACGTCCACGGGTTCGCCCACGTGAACGCGCGCAAACCCAGTTCGATGCTCCACACGTTCGCGGTACCGGCAGGCAGGACTCCGAGCGCGGTATCCGAATCGATCAAGCCGTTGACGACGTTGCCGATCGTGCCATCGCCGCCGACGGCGAACACCGCGTCCTTTTTCTCGACGGACGCCTGCTTCGCCAATTGGATGGTATGTTCACCGCTTTTGGTTTCAGCCGCGTCGGCTTTCCACCCGGCAGATTCGAGTGTTTTCACAACGGACTTGATAAAAGGTTTGACGGAGAATCGTCCCGCCGCGGGGTTGTAGATGATGACCGCACTGCGCATGCACAGGATTATACCCATTTGACGTGTCACATTCCGAATGAACATTGGAGCGATTCACAAGGAGGGTTATAATTCAAGCATGAACAAGGAAGAAATCGTCTACCATCTGCGTGGTCGCTGGAAGGAGGTGGAGGAAATCCAGAGGCAGGAATTGCGCGCCATGACTATGGAGGAACGCTGGCGGCAACTGAACGCTTTGGCGCGTTTTGCTATTGAAACGGGAATGAAGGTCGAACGGGATGAAAGCGAGCTGGAAGTGATTTTGCGTTGGGCAAAACTTAAGGCTTTATATGAAGTTGGATAATAGCCTTGAGCCGTTTCGCGCAGCCATCGAATCTCTGAATCGTCTGCTTGAGAACCACGCGTATCAAGGGGTGATCATTGGCGGAGTGGCGGTGGGTTTTTTAGGCAAGCCACGTTTTACAGCCGATGTGGACGCGGTCTTTTTATTATCCATACAAGATGTGCCAAAATTCCTTGAACTGGCGCATGTGGAAAACATTGACCCGCGTATCGAAAACATAAAAGAGTTTGCAAAGAAAAATCGCGTTCTGCTCCTGAAACATTCCCCCACCGGGGTTGAAATTGACATATCACTGGGGATCATGCCGTTTGAAGAAGAGTTGGTGAAAAGAGGCGGTAAAAAAACTTTCGCAAATCTTTCGGTGCATTTACCAAGCCCTGAAGATTTGATCATCATGAAAGCCATTGCCCACCGCTTAAAAGACCTGGATGATATTAAAACGATTGTTGATAATCACCCCAATCTCGACCTCACCCGTATAAAATACTGGGTCGAGTCATTTGCCAAGATATTGGAAACACCTGAACTGTGGGGGCAAATCGAAGCGATCTTGAAGGATTGAATTCCTTATTTGCCTGCGTCCGGTAACACCAGCGGCACATCCAAAAACGGATGTGGCACAACCTGCACCGGCAGGCAATACGCTTCGGCGATCAACTCGGGTTGTAATACTTCCTTCGGTTTCCCCATCGCTTTGATATTCCCCGCCACCATGAGCGCAATGCGATCCGCGTAATGCGCGGCAAGATTCAAGTCGTGTAACGCGATCAACACCGCGAGATTATCCTTGTGCGCAAGTTCGGTGACCAGTTCCAACAAACTGACTTGATACTGCAGATCCAAATGCGCGGTGGGTTCATCGAGCAGAAGAATCGGCGTGGATTGACACAAGGCGCGCGCGAGCAGGACGCGTTGCTGTTCGCCGCCGGAGAGTTCACCCACGCGGCGCTCCATGAATTGAAGCGCGCTCACGCGTTGCAATGATTGCCGCGCGGTTTCTTCGTCGCTTTGTGAAGGCTGACCTAAAAATCCAAGATACGGAGTGCGACCAAGTAAAACCGTTTCCCAGACGGTAAAGGCTGGTGGCAATGAAACCGCCTGCGGAACCGTGGCGATGTATCTCGCGCGTTGCATGGGGTTCAGCGACGCGAAGTCATCCCCGTTCGTGCGGACGTGACCGGAATAGGGAATCACTCCGCTCGCGGCGCGGATGAGCGTGGATTTGCCTGCGCCGTTCGGTCCGATCAGCGCGAGGATTTCGCCGCTACCCACATCGAGGGAAACATCATGCAGGACGCGGCGAACGCCATAATTGACGGAGAGGTTTTGTATTTTCAACATATTGTTTCATTTATGCTCGGTGGTCGAGTAGGGTTGATGGTTGAGTAGCTACGAAGTAGCGTATCGAAACCGAAGCCCGTATCGAGACCACAGGTTTGATTCAAAACACATATTCCTTGCTAACCTCTGGTCTCGATACGTCCCACAACGAATACGCGGGACTACTCGACCAGCGAGTGTGCCATTAAAAAATCAAATACCAATACAAGGCAATTTCGTCGGTACTTGGGGTCAAGCCTTTGTACAAATGTGTGTCAAAACCGCGCAACGCGAATCCAAATTTTTCATAAAACCTACAGGCAGGGACGTTTACATCCTGTGTTTCGAGCATGATGCCGGGAAGATTCTTCTCTTTTGCCCAGTCAACCGCTTTTCGCATCATGGCGCGTCCAATGCCGCGTCTTCTGAAGCGGGCATCCACGGTAAAGTCGTCGATCCATGCATAGGCATTCCAATGCTTGGTGATATTGATCTGCCCAGCCAGGTGACCATCCGCATAAGCGAAGTAAACAATCTTATCGGGGTTGGAGATATACACTGAGTAATCTTTTGTTTCAAAGACGTATTGTTTTCGATATACCGCAACGCTGACAACTGAATAATGGATAACTCCATCTTCTGCACGCAAAACCAATTTTGAATCAACCGTGAAAGCGGCGTCGCACTTGTTGGCATCGTGAAGGTTGTCTTTGTCAATTTCGCGGAGGGAGATTTCCATGCCTACCAAAATCCTTGATTCTTGGAACGCCTCAACACCCACAAAAAGAACGGCGCGCCTGCGAGCGCGGTAATGATTCCTACAGGGATTTCCTGCGGCGCGATGAGAATCCGTGCGAGGATATCGCAGAGGAGCAGGGCGGTCGCGCCGCCGAGGATGCTGAGGGGGAGTAAACGCTTGTAATCGGGACCAAACCAAAGTCGGATGAGATGCGGGACGATGAGTCCGATGAATCCGATGATGCCGGAAAAAGCCACCGCTGAGGCAGTAGTCAAGGAGGAGGCGAACAGAAGAATCCGTTTCGTGCGCGTGACGTTGAGACCGAGTTGTTGAGCTTGATCGTCGCCGAATTGCAACAGGTTGAGCACGTGACCGCTGAAGACCAAAATGCCAAGACCGATGAGGAGATAGGGAAGCATCGCAAGGATGGCGGTCCAGTTGTTTTGCGTTGCGCCGCCGAGGAGCCAGCCGAGCGCGCGGCGTACTTCGCTGGTGGAGCGGATCATCAAAAACGATGTGAGCGATGTTGCGAACGACGAGAAAGCCACACCCGCGAGAATCAGGTTTGTGGTGGGAATCGTTTGACCGACCCGCGCAAGTGAATAGACGATGAAAACCGTGAGCAACGCGGCAATGAACGCGGCAAGCGGGATCGCCATCAATCCCCAGAATGAATAGGGCCATCGAACCGACATGGCTATGACAGCACCGAGCCCTGCACCGGAGGCAACGCCGATGAGGAACGGGTCAGCCAGCGGGTTGCGGAATAAACCTTGATATGCCGCGCCGCTCCCCGCCAGCGCCGCGCCGGTGAGGGCAATGAGAATCGTACGCGGCAGGCGAATCTTCCACAGGATCGATTCGGCGGTTTCCGTGCCGTTGCCGAGGAGGGTCTGCCACAATTCTTTTGGTGAAATGAAAACAGAGCCGATCGCGAGGCTGAGGAGCAGGGCGATCAAAAGAAAGAGGAAAGCCGGCACTGAGCGAATTCGAAGTGAGGAAAGATAAAGGCGCATGAGGGAATGTAGACACGGAAACAAGTAAACAAGTAAACACGTGTGTCCGTGTCTACCTGTCTACTTGTGTACCTGTTTACTTTTTTACTCGAACAATTCCGGGTGCAACAATTTCGCCAACTGCTCCAGCCCATCTACCAAACGCGGACCGGGACGGCTGACGAGGTTGTCGTCGAACGGGAAGATGCTATTGCTGGCGACAGCGGGGAGCGTTTCCCAGCCCGGACGCGTGAGAACGGACTCGGGTGTCACGCCCCACATTGAGTCGCCGAGGATGATGACAGACGGGTTTGCCGCCACCACCTGCTCGATGCTGATCTGCGGGTATGGGTCGCTGGCGATATCGCCGATATTGTATCCACCGGCGCGTTCGATCAACAGGGAGCCGAACGTGCCGGGACCATACGTCCACGGTTTGGATGGATCGGTCGCGTCGATCTCATAGAAAACGGGGATGCGCGCGGAAAGCGGCGCGATCTTTTCGTCCACCGCGGCGACGCGCGCTTTGAGCGAGTCGACCAAGTCAGTCACATCATGTCCCGTCAGTTGACCGACGATCTCGAGGTTGGCATACATTTCTTCAAACGTTGTTGGGTTCTTCAAATAATATACGGTCAACCCCAACCCTTCGAGTTGATTCACCAGTTCAGGCGTGTTGATCTCTGCGGCAAGAACGAGGTCGGGTTCGAGCGCGAGGATGGCTTCCGCGTTGTACTCGCCGAACGACCCACCGATGCTTTCGACGGACGCGGCTTCGGGGGGATAATCGGAAAATTCATCGCGTCCGACCACCTGTGAGCCTGCTCCAATTGCGAAAAGGATCTCCGTGTTGGAAGGCGCGAGCGAAACGATCCGCTGTAGAGTCGCTTCGAAGGTGATCTCGCGTCCAAGTCCGTCGGTGAACACTCTGAACGAGGCGGCTTCTGTCGGCGCTGAGGTTGCGACAACCTCCGACGGAGCTGAATCAACCGTCGGCGCGGCTTGAGGCGTACAGGCAGTCAACAGCGAGATGAGTAAAGTTAATAGTAGCGTCTTGCGTATCATGGTTTCTCCTGATTGTATTGTCATTGCGAGCGCTTCGACAGGCTCAGTGTAAACTCCGCGAAGCAATCCCCAACTATGCGAGGAGATTGCTTCGCC
>CAZQES010000212.1:0-5185 GCA_964591425.1 uncultured Anaerolinea sp. | reverse complement strand
CATGGCAAACCTCATCAAAGCCATGGGTGTGAAAAAAGGAGACCGCGTTACCATCTACATGGGACGCATCCCAGAGATCGTCTTCGCCATGCTGGCGTGCGCGAAGATCGGCGCGATCCACTCGGTGGTGTTCGGCGGTTTTTCGGTTGATTCATTGCAAGGCAGAATCGAAGACAGCCAGTCGAAACTGGTCATCACCTGCGACGGCGCGTTCCAGAACGGAAAAGTCGTCCAATTGAAATCGATCGTAGACGAGTCGTTGAAGCGCTGTCCATCTGTTGAAAATGTCATTGTGGTCAAGCGCGTTGGCAACGAAGTGAACATGGAAACCGGGCGCGACCATTGGTATCACCAATTGATCGAACAACCCATCGCCGAGGGCAAATGCGAAACCGAAGTCATGGATGCGGAAGATCCGCTTTTCATCCTCTACACCAGCGGCTCCACAGGCAAACCCAAAGCCATTCTGCATACACACGGCGGATACATGGTCGGCACGTACGCCACGCTCAAGTATTGTTTCGACGTGCGCGACGATGACCGCTGGTGGTGCACCGCTGACCCCGGATGGATCACCGGTCACTCGTATCTCGTCTATGGTCCCATGCTCAACGGTGTGACATCCTTCCTTTTCGAAGGCGGACCCTCCTACCCCGAGCCGAATCGCTGGTGGCAATGCGTCGAACGATACGGAATCACGATCTTCTACACTGCGCCAACCGCAATTCGCGGACTGATGCGATTCGGCGAATCGTGGCCCGACAAGCACGATCTTTCCTCCTTGCGTCTGCTTGGCACGGTGGGAGAACCGATCAACCCCGAAGCGTGGAAGTGGTATCACCGCGTCATCGGCAAGGGCAAACTCCCCATCATCGACACGTGGTGGCAGACCGAGACCGGCGCGTTCATGATCACGCCAACACCTGTCGTGCCGCTCAAACCCGGCTCCGCAACGCGTCCGTTCTTTGGGCAGGAAGCGGAGATCGTAGACGAACACGGCAAACCTGTCGGCGATGACACCGAGGGTTACCTTGTGTTGAAGAATCCTTGGCCCTCGATGCTTCGCACAATTTACGGCGACCCCGACCGTTACGTGAGTCAGTACTGGAGCAAGTATCCCGGCAAATACACCACCGGCGACTCTGCCAAACGCGACCGCGACGGCTACTTCTGGATCATCGGCCGCGTGGACGATGTGATCAAAGTTTCCGGTCACCGACTTGGCACAGCCGAAGTTGAATCAGCGCTCGTGAGTCATCCCGCCGTCGCCGAAGCCGCAGCGATCGGACTGCCGCATGACATCAAAGGTCAAGCCATTTACACGTTCGTGTTGTTGCGTGCGGGCAAGGTGGCATCCACTGAACTCGCGGAAGAACTGCGTCAGCATGTCGCAACGCACATGGGACCCATCGCCCGCCCCGAGGAAGTCCGCTTTGTAGATAAACTCCCCAAGACGCGTTCCGGCAAGATCATGCGCCGCGTGTTGAAAGCCCGCGCGCAGGGGTTACCGGAAGGTGATATTTCAACGCTGGAAGAATAACATTCCTTGCAGGGGCGAACGGCCGTTCGCTACAGCATTTTTATAACAAAACTGCAAATCAGCGGGAGATTGTCTCCAAGTATAATTTGCCCCCGATGACAGACAAAACCTACGAAAACGAAATCCTGCAATGGCGCGCGGAGAGATATGCCGCGCTGACCGGTGAGAACGGCTGGGTCGCGCTGGCTGGCTTGTTCTGGCTGGACGAGGGACGTAACCTCGTCGGCTCGAACCCGATGTGCGAAGTGGTGCTTCCCGATCACGCGCCGACGTTCCTCGGCATCGTCGAATTGAAGGGCAAGAAGGTCCTCTTTCAGGCGGCGGAGGGCGTACGGGTATTGGTCAACGGACGGGCGGCGCAGAAGGCAGTCCTACGGTCCAGCAGAGACCCGAAACCGAGTTTCATCACATGGAATCGATTGCGCATGGTCATCCACGAATACGGCGGCAAATACGCCCTCCGCTTGTGGGATAACGACCGCGAGGAACGCTTCAAACTCCCGCCATTGAAATGGTTTCCGGTCAATAAAAAATTCCGCTTGAATGGGTCGTTTACTCGATACCCCAAACCAAAAACGATGACGCAAAGCGCCTCCACTGGCGAAACCGGCGAAGACCAGTACGACGGTTATGTTTCTTTTCGTTACGACGGAAAAACATACAAGCTCGATGTGACCCAAACGAAATCGAAAAAATTGTTCCTCAAATTCCGCGACGGCACGAGCAGTAAAGAAAGTTACCCGGCGAGCCGTTACCACTACACCGAGCCGCCGAAAAACGGCAAAGTGATTCTCGATTTCAACTATTCATACAGTCCGCCGTGTGCATTCACACCGTACGCCACATGCTTATTCGCGCCTCCGCAAAACACACTGCCCTTCCGCGTGGAAGCGGGCGAGATCTACCGAGGATAGTTTCCACCGCGCAGAATACAACGATCGAGGCTGGGGAACTTTTCCCCGGAACACCAGCCAAACACCGACATTAGAAATCGAACCCCTTGGAGGGATTCTAATTTTAGTTTATGAGAAAGTTCGTGAAGAAATCAGGCACGAAGAATCCGCCGACGCCAAACCCCCACTTCAAAATACAGAAAGCCAAAAAGATGGCAACACCCAATCCGATCATGAAATAATCGCGAGGTGCGTAGTGCAGTTCCTTGAGCCAGGTGCGCGGCGCAGTGCCGAAGGCGCGCAGATCCATCGCATCGATGACCTCCTCGCCGGTAACGGTAGATTGCATCGTAACGGGAATCACCATCGGGGCAAGTTTGCGGATCTTTTCAAAAATTCCACCCTTAAGTTTTTCCACCTCGTAGCCCCTTGCACGCTGGGCATCCATTGTAATCGTAAGATCACGCGCAAATGTCGGCAGGAAGCGGAACGCCAGATCCATGGTGAAAGAAACTTTATCCGAGGCTCCCATGCGCTTGAATGCCGTCCCATAGATATTTGGATCAAGAGTATATGGCAGCATGATGGCAGGGAGCGCCATGGTGAGCATACGCATTATCTGGTTTAGGGCAAACCACACTTTCGACACCGTGATTTGCACAACCCAACCCCGGTCTGCCCACAACGAAATTGTGAGCAAGACCGGGGATGGTAGATTGGTCACCGAGGAAGGACCGCCGCGCCCGGAAAGCACTGCATTCAACCCAACGATGAAGAACAACAGGATGAAGATGTAGAACCATGCGCGCCTCATATCCTTCCACTCGATTCGTGCCATCAGGAACAGGGTCAGCGATAAAAGAAAGAGCGGAAAGAGAAGGCGATAGTCCCAGATCTCTGGAATGGTCAGCGCAAAGATGACGCAAAACATGAAGATGAAGCGCGTGCGCGGATCCAGACGTTGGATGAAGGTGTTGCGCGGGCGGTACTTCCAGGTGACGAGCATTATCTGCCTCGGCGGGCGGCGACTCCGGCAAAGGCGATCATCAAGATCGGCAGGAGGATGATGGTGACCACTGCATTACCGATGAACGCCGGCACAAAATAACCGACGAGGGCGGTGTTGAAATCGATGCCGCCGGTGAACATCTCGGTTAGAGAGGCAAACAACATGCCGACCGCAATGCCGCCAAGCCCGTAGGCAACCGCTTTCGTGATATCCGGGCGGGCTTTGAAATCATTGATCGCCGCCATGACCAAGCCTGCGACCATGCCCATCAAACCATTGCCGAGGCTCCAGTTCCAATAGAACCCCCAGCCGGTGATCATATCGCCGAGGGTATTGCCGATGAAACCGGCGAGCAGACCCACCCACGGACCATACGCGGCGCCAAAGAAGATCAACACCGCAACCGCCGGGCGAAAGGTGACGTTGCCCGCTGCGGGAAGCGGGAAGATGTTCGTCGCCCACGAGAACACCCCGTAGAGCGCCGCGCCAATGGCTCCGTACACCACTTGCCGGGTGCCGAACTCCCATGTCGAATTGTTGTTCATTTCTATTCTCCTTTTGAATTGGTTGAATAACGAACTGACCCGTTCATGTTAACCCTGCTTCGCTACAATGGTTGCAGGGATGACACCTAATCATACGCGGCTAACGCCTCGGCGGTGAGGAAATGCCCGGTGCTCGGGAGCAGGTCCACGTTCATGCGCAGAAGCGACGTGGGTCGCACGCGATACTTCGTCAACAGGTCGAAATCCTTCAACACATCTTCCGGACGCCCATCGGCTACGATGTGTTTGTCGCCGAACAACACAATACGATTGGCATACGTCACAGCCAGGTCGAGGTCATGGGTAATGAACAACGTCGCGGCAAAATTCGCGGCAACCAGCGACTTCGATCCGTTCACAGGGCGGCACATCGCATCCATGAAATGAGTGTAATTCGAATAATCCTGACCCGCGGTAGGCTCATCCATAATCATGATCTTCGACTGCATGGCAAGCACAGCCGCGATGGTGGTGCGTTTCTGTTGCCCGAATGAAAGCCCAAGCGGCGGATACTCCTCGAAATTTTTCAGATTCACCGTCGAAACGCTCGCGGCGACCAATTTTTTGATCTCGACCTCTTCAAACTCCAAATTCTTCGGACCGAATTCCAATTCTTCCCGGACGGTTGGCGCGTATAACATGTGCGTCGGGCTTTGGAAAACGAATCCGAGCGTGTGCGCGATCTGCGCGACACTCATGTTTTTTGTATCGTTCCCTTCCACCAAGACGCGCCCTTTGGTGGGTTTCAACAAACCGATCGCATGTTTTACCAGGGTGGATTTTCCCGCCCCGTTCGGTCCCAGCACGGCGATCAGATCGCCGTGCTGGATGTTCAGATTCACACCCTGTAAAATGAACGGCGTCTCTTCGCTGTAACGAAAGTCCACATTTTCGAAGACGACCAGCGGCGATGGTCGAGTAGCGATCTCTGCATACCGAGACCCGCCTCGTTTCGACTCGATCAACGCGTCGCTCGCCTCACGTTTGGCTGGTCCGGCTTTCTTCGGCATTTCCCCAATCTGACGCACGCGCTTCACCACCCACTCTGCCGGAAGCTTCACTTCCTTATGGTTGATCACCGGCGCCACCCAGGCGTGACCCCATCTCATCTGCCACGCGTTGCGCGGCCATGCGCGCGGCCAGGCGCCGGGGCTCCAGCACCACCACGCCCGGATGTTGCGGGGTCAGGACGTCCAGC
>CAZQES010000211.1:0-5208 GCA_964591425.1 uncultured Anaerolinea sp. | reverse complement strand
TCGTGCGGCAGCACGTGGACAACGGGTTCGACGAAAAAAGAATTCCGCGTGGACATTTGCGGAAGTTGTCACCCATTCTTCACCGGCGAAGCGTCACGTTTGCTGGACATCGAAGGTCAGGTGGACCGCTTCTATAAGAAGTTGTCGGTTCGCCAGACGTATGTAGAACAGCAAAAAGTGAAAGAGGAGTTGAAAGGTTCGCCCGAACGCCCGATCGAGGATCTGGGTCTCGCGGCTCGCGCAGCCGAATCGCTCAAGAAGGCTGGTATCGATAACGTTGGTCAGTTCCTCGAGAAGTTGAACGGCGGCAATGATGCAGTGCTGGCGATTGCAGGTTTTGGTCAGGCATCGCTCACCGCCGCGAAAAAGAAACTGCGGTCGCTGGGGTATGAGATTCCCGCCGCGGCGGCGTAACACCGTTGTCCAGCAGAAAATCTGCTGACAACACAAGCGCTTGCAGAATGATTATTCTCAGGTAAACTTACAGGCATGGCGCGCATCGCGCCATGCCTGTTTTATTATGAGGTGATATGCGTCATACACACGGTTCCATTGAAGTCGTTTGCGGTTCGATGTTTAGCGGCAAAACGGACGAGTTGATCCGCCGTCTCGTCCGCGCGACGATCGCCAAACAAAAAGTGCAGGTCTTCAAGCCCGCCATTGACATCCGCTACGCAGTGGAAAAAGTGACATCACATGCTGGCTCGAACTTCGATGCCAACCCGATTGAAAAAGCCACCGCTATTTTCGAAAAACTTGATAAAGATACAACGGTCGTGGGCATCGACGAGGCGCAATTCTTCGACCCCGAGATCGTTCCTGTCGCGCGTCAACTGGCGGAGCGCGGGATGCGCGTCATCGCGGCGGGACTCGATACCGACTTCCGCGGTGAGCCGTTCGGACCGATGCCGATCCTGATGTCCATTGCTGAACACGTGGACAAACTCCACGCGATCTGCATGGTCTGCGGAGGCGAAGCCTCGCGCACGCAGAGACTGGTCAACGGCAAGCCCGCAAAATTTGATGATCCCGTCGTCATCGTCGGCGCGTCTGAAATGTATGAAGCGCGGTGTAGAGAGCATCATGAAGTCCCACGATAGAGGGATGAAGTGCCGCGGTAAAAGTAAATACGTAGACAGGTAGACACGGATACACGGAGTGAGAATGCAGGAGTACAAAGAAATATTGGCTGAGATTTTGATCGATGCTGTCGCGCTCCAGAATCGAATCGCGGAACTTGGTGCGGAGATCAGCGCGGACTACCCCGACGGCAACCTGCTCCTCGTGTGCATCCTGCGCGGCGGCGTGCCCTTCCTCGTCGACCTCAGCCGCAACATCTCTGCACCGCACATGATGGACTTTATGGCGGTCTCATCCTATGGCGCGGGAAAACGCGAAACCAGCGGCGCGGTGCGCGTCACCATGGACCTGCAAATGGACATCCGCGACAAAGACGTGTTGCTCGTTGAAGATATTGTTGATAGCGGCAATACGATCGCGTCGGTGCTCGAGCTTTTGCAAGTCCGCCAGCCGCGTACGCTCAAAGTCTGCGCATTGCTCGACAAAGCCGAACGACGCGAAGCGGTTGTCCCCATTCACTATCGCGGCTTCAGCATCCCCAACAAATTCGTCTTCGGTTACGGTCTCGACCTCGATGAATACTATCGCAACCTTCCCTTCGTCGGTGTGGTGGATCTGGAAAAATATAAACCCTCATTGTGATTGACGATTTACGATTGAAGATTTACGATTGGGGAAAGACATGCCAGACGATTCAAAAGCCTCATCGAATTACGCAGGTCGCTGGGTTGCCCGCATCCGCGGCAAGATCGTCGCGCAGGGCGGCACGCCTGAGCAAGCCCTGCACGCCGCGCAGACCAGCCGCCACAAAGAAAAACCAGAAATTATTTACATGCCGATTCATTTTTCGCATCCGCCTTTGTTGGATAAAGTCCGCGACGCGTTGCCGGATCAGGAGATCTATCTTGTCGGCGGCGCAGTGCGGGATTTGATCCTGAACCGCCTCTCGCGGGACTTTGATTTTGCCGTGCCTTCAGGCGGCATCTCCCTCGCCCGACGCGTCGCCCGCACTCTCGATGCGAACTTCATGGTCCTCGACGAAGAACGCGACACAGGACGCGTCATCGTTATCGAGCCAGACAACTCGCGCACCTTTCTCGATTTTGCAACCTACCGCGGCGGCACGAAACTCGAAGACGACCTGCGCGCCCGGGATTTCACGGTCAATGCCATCGCTTACGACGTGCGGACGAACTCCGTTATTGATCCTCTCAACGGCGCGGAGGACATCCGCGCGAAAATCATTCGCGCCTGCTCACACACCTCGTTGACCGACGACCCGATCCGCATTTTGCGCGCGGTGCGTCACGCCGCGGCATTCGATTTCAAAATTGACCTCGCCACGCGCACTGCGATGAAGGAAGCCGCACACTTGTTGCCAAAGGTTTCAGCCGAACGCCAGAGGGATGAGTTGTTCAAAATCCTCGAGGGACCCAAACCCGACGCGTCGATGCGCGCGCTTGAAATGCTTGGCGTATTTCCACACTTGCTGCCCGAACTCTCCGCTATGAAGGGAGTCGAGCAATCTTCGCCGCACGTGTACGATGTGTGGGAGCACACGTTGAAAGTACTTGGTCATCTCGAGGCGATTCTCGCCGCGCTCGAATCGGGTTCAGTTGGAGAAGACTCGTTCCTGTCCATGCTCGTCAACACGCTTGGAAAATATCGCGAACGATTTACTTCACACTTCACCGAATCCCTCAACACCGATCGCTCCGTTCGCGCCGCGTTGTTCTTCGCCGCGTTGTACCACGATGTGGAGAAGCCAACCACCCAGTCCGTGGATGAGGCGGGACGCATCCGCTTTTTCGATCACGATGTGAAGGGCGCGGAGGTTGCATCCACGCGCGGGCACACGTTCAATCTCAGCAACGACGAAATTCAGCGAGTCAAGAAGATCGTCTACAACCACATGCGCTTCCACTTTTTCACGATGCAGTTGGATGGAAAGAAACATGCGCCGACGCGTAAATCCATTTACCGTTTTTTCCGCGACGCGGGCGAAGCAGGCGTGGATCTGATCCTGCTCGGTCTCGCGGATGTGCGCGGAACGTACGATCACACATTGACTCGAGAATTCTGGCAAACAAATTTAGATATTGCAAACATCCTGCTCGAAAACTACTGGGAGAAGCGCGAAGAAACCGTCGCACCGCCGCGCCTGCTGGATGGCAACGACCTGATAAAAGAATTGAATTTGGATGCAGGACGAATCATCGGGCAATTGCTCGAAGCCATTCGCGAGGAACAGGCAACAGGTGAAATCTCCACGCGCGAAGAAGCTTTGGCGCTCGCGCGCAAATTACTGAATCAAAATGCTGGTTTATAGTCTGCCTTGTCCAATCCCGAAGGGATGGTAGGATTGTAGCAACAAAATGCAAAGCCGAATCAAATCCCGAAGGGATGAAATAATTTCATTGCCCTTGACACCCCTTCGGGGTCATTAAGCATGTGAATTCAGGAATTGCAATGAATCTCGTTTATTTCGATCTCGAAACACAAAAACTATTTGAAGAAGTCGGCGGGCGCGACCCATCGAAGTTGTTGCTCGCCTGCGGCGTGACATGGTCCACCGCGCGCAATGATTTCGCCGTGTACTGGGAGCAGGACGCGGCGGCGCTGATCGCCGAGTTGAAATCCGCTGACCGTGTGATCGGTTTCAATATTCTCAGTTTCGATTATGAGGTGCTCAAGCCCTACGCGCCGAACGAGAACCTGCGCTCCATCCGCTCGACGGATATGTTACAGGATATATACCGCGCGCTCGGCTTTCGCCTGAGTTTGGATTCGCTCGCAAAGGCGACACTCGGCACTACCAAATCCGCTGATGGTTTACAATCGGTAAAATGGTTTCGCGCGGGCGAATTGGACAAAGTCGCTGAATACTGCAAGGCAGATGTGGACATTACCCGACGCGTCTACGAATTCGGGTGCGATCACGGATATGTGCAGTATTATTCGAAACTGGGAAGCAAGCTGAAGGTGTCGGTTAATTGGAAATGACATTCCCGTCATTGCGAGGGCGGTGCTCTTCCGCCCGAAGCAATCTCCAACACAATAACGGGGATTGCTTCGGGGCTGTCGCCCCTCGCAATGACGGAATGGAAAAGGAGAAAAAATGGAAAAGATAAAAGTAAATGGAATTGAACTCGCATACGAACGCCGCGGCAAAGGGACTCCGCTCGTGCTTTTACACGGCTACCCCCTAGACCATCACACGTGGGATTTCGTCGCACCGTCACTTGATGGTACGTTCGATCTCATCATGCCCGACCTGCGCGGGTTCGGTCAATCGTCCACGGTGGATTCGCAATACACGTTGGATGATTTCGCGTCGGATATTGCAGGCTTGCTCGACACACTTGGAATGCAAAAAGCCGCAGTGGCAGGTCATTCGATGGGCGGGTATGTCGCGCTGGCATTCACGAAACTGTATCCTGAACGAGTCAGTGGGCTGGGGCTTGTCTCAACTCAGACACTCTCCGATCCACCCGACCGAAAAGAGGGACGATACAAAACGGCCGCGGATGTGGCGGAAAAAGGTATCGGCGGCGTGGTGGAAACGATGAAGCCAAAATTCTCACCAAGTGAAGAGCATCAAAACGCGGTGACCGCCATCATGCAGAGACAGCAACCCGCCGCGTTCATCGGCGCGCTCAAAGCCATGGCGGAACGCATGGACACATCTTCACTGCTGGCGAATCTCAAAATTCCAGTTGTGGTCATCCACGGGGATGCGGATTCGTTGATCTCGATCGACCGGGCGCGTGAAATGAAAAACGCTGTACCTCACGCGCATTTTGTGGAGTTAAAAGGTGTGGGTCACCTGCCGATGATGGAGGCGGTGAAAGAAACAGCTGAGGCGTTGAAACATCTCGCATAAAACGAGCGGGATATCATCCCGCCCCACGATGCAAACGCATAAAAAATCATCCCCGGCGGAGAAGGCCGGGGATGTTGAATCAGGCGTAAATCGGGGGAGGAAGCGTCAGGCTAGGAGGTCGCCATCTGAGGCATCGAATTGTGTCCGAGCGATCCGTTCGATCCGTTTCGCTTGACCAGTCTGTTGATGTGAGCCACGAGGACGCGGCTCGGCGTCGGCTTGGTGAGGTAGTCGTCTGCGCCGGC
>CAZQES010000210.1:0-5223 GCA_964591425.1 uncultured Anaerolinea sp. | reverse complement strand
TGAAACGAATTTTGCCGAACTACCGATGGCTGTGTATGGTTTTGTCTTGTGGATGGCTGGCTTGGCGTATTTTATTCTTGTCCGAATGATGATCTCACATCACGGCAAAGAATCCACGCTTGCCGCCGCGATCGGGAGGGATATTAAAGGCATTATCTCACTTGTGGGATATACGATAGCCATCGTTCTCGCATTCTTCATTCCATCCGTTTCGTTTGCTTTATACGTTGCGGTTGCGTTGATCTGGTTCATTCCGGACACGCGCATCGAAAATACGATCGGGCGTTGATGGAATGACGCTCGTCCTGACCGAAAAAGACCGCGCCATGCTGCGCGGCGACCATGGTCCTGCCGCGAAAATGGCGATGTCCATTCTGGTTCGCATGGCGGAGGTCTCCGGCGCGAAAGAGTTGCTCGACATCACCGGCGCGCACATTGACAGCACCGTGTACATCGGCGAGGCGGGGTTAGAGTTTGCGGAAAGGCTGTCAAGCCTCGGTGCGAAAGTGGGTGTGCCGACTACGCTCAACGTGAGCGGACTCGACGAACATCATTGGCAGGAGTGGGCGGTTCCTTCCGAATGGGCGAAGCAGGCATACCGTCAGATGGAAGCGTACCGGAGGATGGGGACGATTCCCACGTGGACGTGCGCGCCGTACCAAACCGAGACGCGTCCCAAATTTGGTCAGCAGATTGCATGGGGCGAATCTAACGCGATCGTGTTTGCCAATTCAGTCATCGGCGCGCGGACAGAGCGATACCCCGATCTATTTGATATTTGTTGCGCCATTACGGGTCGCGCGCCTGCAATTGGATTGCATCTCACAGAAAACCGTGCGGGGGAATTACTCTTGCAATTGAAAGATGTTTCCCTTGCGCTTCAACAAAGCGATGACTTCTACCCGGTGCTTGGTCATTTCATGGGAAATGTCGCGCGGGATCGCATCCCGGTTATTGACGGGCTGGCTGTCTCTCCCACGGAGGATCAACTCAAGGCGTTGGGCGCGGCGTCTGCATCGTCGGGTGGTGTCGCGTTGTACCACATGGTAGGAGTCACACCCGAAGCGCCGACGTTGGAATCGGCTTTTCAAGGCAATCAACCTGTCGAGACCATTAACGTAACGATTGAGTTGTTGCGTGAAGCGCGCGCCGAGCTCACTCACACGGATAATGATGAGTTGGACATGGTCGTGCTCGGAAGCCCACACTTTTCGCTGGCGGAATTCAAAGAACTTGCACCGCTGGTTGCGGGAAAACAAAAAAACCCCGGCGTAAAGTTCTTGGTTACATCCAGTCGCGCCATGACGCAACTTGCAAAGCAAGCTGGCTATCTCGAAACACTTCAATCCTTCGGCGCACAATTGACGGTGGATACTTGCATCCTTACCACGCCGATGTTGCCGCCGGAGATTCAACACCTGATGACCAACTCGGCAAAGTTCGCGTATTACACGCCCGGTTTGCTTGGGCGCAAGATAGCGTTCGGCAGTTTGAAAGATTGCGTGAACTCGGCTGTTGAAGGAAGAATCGTTCGGGATGAATCGTTGTGGATAAATTGATTTTTTCTGGCAAGCCGATCATCACAGGTTCCGCAAAAGGGATTGCGCTTGTGAGCACTGAGCCGCTTTCCTTTTGGGGCGGTTATGACTGGAAATCCGGCGAGATCATCGACCGCAGGCACCCGCTTTCGGGGCAAATTGCAAAAGACAAAATACTGGCGATTCCATTCACGCGCGGCTCTTCCACAACGACAGCAGTGTTGCTGGAGGCGATCCGCGCGCAGACGGCACCGGCGGGAATCATCACCACTGCCAATGACTTTTTCTTCGCGCTTGCTTCGGTGGTAGCGGATGAAATGTATTCCAAGCCGATTCCGCTGATTGCTGTTTCACCTGATGATTTTGCGCGATTGAAAACGGGTGATTGGATTGAAATTGATGACGATTCGATATTTGTAATGAGGTAGGGGCGAAGCATTGCTCCGCCCCTACGCAATAAGGTAATTCAGAATGCTCAACTTCAATTCCGCCTTGAAATTCACCCCACCCTCCGACTGGCTCAAAATCACCGCCATTGACGCGCACACCGGCGGCGAGCCGTTTCGCGTCATTGTGGATGGATTTCCTGAATTGCTGGGCGATACAATCCTTGCGAAGCGGCGGTATGCGAAAGAGAAGTATGACCATCTCCGTACCGCGCTGATGTGGGAGCCGCGCGGACATGCAGATATGTACGGTTGCATCCTCATGCCTCCCGTTACGCCGGATGCCGATTTTGGAATCCTTTTCATTCATAACGAAGGGTTCAGCACCATGTGCGGACACGGCATCATCGGGATTACAACCGTTGTGCTGGAGACAGAGATGATGCCGATGATCGCTCCGACGACAACCATCAAGATTGACAGTCCGGCAGGTCTGATTACCGCGTTTGCTCACATCGAAAACAGTCATGTGAAAAATGTTTCCTTTCATAACGTTCCCTCGTTTGTCTCTGAACTCGATGCAGTTGTAGATGTACCCGGGCTGGGAAAAGTCCGTTATGATCTGGCGTTCGGCGGCGGGTTTTACGCGTATGTCAATGCCGAAGATGTCGACGTCACGTGTTCGCCGGAAGATTTCCGTCTGTTGATCGAAAAGGGAATGGCGATCAAGCGCGCCGTGATGCAGACCAACCGGATCATGCATCCCTTTGAAAAAGATTTGGGATTTTTGTACGGTACGATCTTCGTTGGTCCGCCGGTGGATAAGGGCTCGCACAGCCGCAACGTGTGCATTTTTGCCGATGGGGAGGTGGATCGTAGTCCCACCGGCACCGGCGTGAGCGGGCGGCTGGCGATCCATTACGCGCGCGGTGAGGTCAAGTTGAATGAAGAGATCGTTATCGAAAGTATTATTGGAAGTAAATTTGCCGGGCGAGTCGTCGAAGAGACGACTTTTGGTCCCCATGCCGCGATCATTCCCGAGGTCCGGGGCGAAGCGCATATCGTCAGTCGGAAAGAATTGTGGATCGATCCGAACGATCCGCTGAAAGATGGGTTTATCTTGCGATAATCGTCCCGCACGTTTCTTGATGAATATCACGGATTGACTTAAACCTGCGGGACGGTCAAGAGGTATTATGAAACTTCCTCCACATGCTTATCTCGATGAACGAAACATTCCTTATGAAGCGCGTAGTTTTCCTCCCGAAACGGAGAAAGGCGCGGCGAATGTGGCGCGTGCGTTGGGATTCTCCGAGCGGCAAGCTGTGAAGACCCTGATCTTTCAAGTAGACACCGGCGAGCGTGTGCTCGTGATGCTAGGCGGCGACCAGAATGCGATCTCTGGAAATTTGAAGAAAGCGATCGGTTCACGCAACATTCAGATGGCTTCGCCCGAAGCGGTGAAAGAGACAACGGGATACGTGATCGGTTCGATTCCTGCTTTTGGCTGGCAGTCCAGCGGATTTCGCTCCTTCCTCGAAGCGTCTCTCCTTGACGAACCCATTCTCGGCTCAGGTGCAGGTCAATGGGGCGAAGAGATCATGATCACCCCGGAGAATCTGGTCAAGGCGAGCAATGCGATTGTTGTCAATTTGACCGACCGAGAAAAAGCGGTTTTCCCTGAGTGATTTCAAGGTGAATCCGATGCTCAAAAGCGGAACAGTCCTTCATAAGCGTTATGAAATCATAAAAGTATTGGGTGCCGGAGATTTCGGCACGGTCTATCAAGCGCGCGACAAGCAGGCGGCGGATACGCCTCGTTTTGTTGCCATTAAGCAAATGCCCATGCAGATGATCGTGGATTGTGAACGCCAGGCAGATTTGCGCGCCACCTTGAAACATTCCGCCATTCCACGCATCTTCGATTACTTTGCGACCGTAACACATTCTTATCTTGTGCGCGAACTGATTCGCGGCTCGAACCTTGAAGAGATTCTTGGTAGTCACAAGGGTTTCTTGAAGGAGAAGACTGTTATCCATTGGGCGATCCAGTTGTGCGGCGCGTTGGAGGTTCTGCATACTCACCCGGTACATCCGATAGTCTTCCGCGATTTGAAACCCAACAACATCATGGTGGATCGAACGAATCGGGTTTCTTTGGTTGATTTCGAACTTGCGCGCGTGTTCCCGCCTCGCTTCTTTGAAAATAGGATAAAGAAATTCAGCCACTTCAAGAAAGGATTCCCCATCGGCACGAAGGGATATTCTCCACCGGAGCAGTATCGCGGTATCGTCACGCCGCGCAGTGACGTGTACGCGCTCGGCGCGACATTACATCACCTGTTGACGAAACGAGACCCTCGCAAGAAGAAACCGTTCACTTTTCAGAAACATCCCGTGCGGTCGCTCAACCCCGCAGTTTCCGAGGGATTAGAAGCCATAGTCATGAAGGCGGTTCAGCCTCAACCCGCTCGTAGGTTTTCAACCGCTCGCGAAATGTGTCAGGCGTTGAAGAGTTTGTAAGAATTGCTTAATGAATTCCGAGTAAATCTTCGTACACAAACCTCGTCACTTCTGCATAGGAGGCACGAATGAAAGATTTCAAGAAACCGGCTGATGCTGAATTGCGAAAGCAATTGTCCCCGCTTCAATACGAAGTGACCCAGCACGAAGGGACAGAACGCCCGTATTCGAACGAATATTGGAACAACAAGCAGGCGGGTATCTATGTCGATATTGTCTCCGGCGAACCGTTGTTCAGTTCGCTGGACAAATACGACTCGGGCACCGGCTGGCCCTCGTTCACGAAACCGCTAGAACCTGAGAACGTCACATCCAAAACCGATTTCAAACTCTTCATGCCGCGGACGGAAGTCCGCTCGAAGCACGCGGACTCGCACCTCGGTCACGTTTTCGACGACGGTCCCGCGCCGACCGGTCTGCGTTACTGCATGAACTCGGCTTCCCTGCGATTTATTCCGGTGGAGAAGTTGGAAGAGGAAGGCTACGGCGAGTATCTGGCTTTGTTCAAGAAATAAATTTGTTGAAAGCCTCACAGGTCTGCGAAACCTGTGAGGCTTTTCTTTTTAATTTCCCGGAGTAAATTCGATCAGCATGACTTCCTCGCCCGTGAGCAATTCAGCTTCCTTGATCACACCGACGCCCGGTGCATAGAACTTGTGTCCCTGAATATCCGGGTCGAGGGAGGAGAAATCGTAAGTCTGAACTACGTCCGTGAATGAACCGGCGGGAACGACGATGCTTTCGTTCGCACTCAACACCTTGCCTTTATCTTCCGC
>CAZQES010000209.1:0-5337 GCA_964591425.1 uncultured Anaerolinea sp. | reverse complement strand
AACTCGCCCGCTTTTTTGCCAGAGCCAGCCGCGAACTGACCAATGAGATATTCGTAGGCGTCGCCGAGAGTGTCGCTATCGGCGGCGAAGTCTCTTAGACCTTCGGCAATTTTGGTGACAACCGCGCAGAGTTTGGCGTTGCGGTCGGTATGCTTTTTGCCGAGTTTTTCGGACTCGAGATTGATCTCGGAGAACAGACCATCGAAGGCGCTGGAGAAGGATTGTTCTTCGATGTATTTGAAGCCCTTTTGCAAAGTCTCCAATAAATCTTTGCTGTGCGTGCGCGCCATTTCGACAATACTGCCCCACAGGTAGAGCGGCTCGATGACGTAATGCACTTTCAGGCGCATTTGCTTCTCGAAGGCTGGCACATCCTGACGGTTGCGTTCATACCAAAGTTGCAGCGCTGTGACGAGCGGAACCTGCTCCGCATCTGCCTCCTCTTCCTTTTTCTTTGGCTTCTTTTTTTGCATCTGCGCCTGAGCCTGCGCCCGCGCTTCTTCCACTTCGCTTTCGGTCGGATATTCCTTTCCCAGTTCCTTCTTGCACGCGGATTCGTAATTATCCGAAAGGTAGCGCAAGAAGAGGAAGGACAGCATGTAATCGCGGAAGTCGTCCGCGTTCATCGCGCCGCGCAGTTGATCGGCAATGCCCCACAGGGTGGCGCCGAGTTGTTTTTGTTGGTCGTTGGTCATGATTTATCCTTTTATAGACCTGACAGGTTTTTAAAAACCTGTCAGGTCTTTTTACTCTTCGTCTTCCACATCTTGTAACGGCTGAATTTCCTGATGAATTCTGATAAAGTCTTCACGGCTTCCAAATAACTGCAAGACCTTCTCTCTCTGTAAACGGGTTGGCATGTTTCCAATAAGTTCGTGATAGGACGAATAATTCCAGTCCCGAAAGTCGGTTACAAACTTATGCTTTTGCGGGTTTTGATGAATATACACAATCAAACGCATCAGGTATTGTTCATCCGTGACGGGTATTCTTTTGAATGGACGCTCGAACAACGCGCCTGTTCTACCTGTGGCAATGTTGACGCCTCGCGCATAGGCGTTGAAGAAATTGGAAAAGGGTTTACTCGTATCCTTAAGACCTGACAGGTTTCCAAAACCTGTCAGGTCTTTATCCTTCACATACCCCGCCACATGAAAGTGATTTCGTAAAAGACCATACGCCCAGGTCTCGAAAATGGAATAGGTATGCTTCCACCATAATTCCATGAAGTAGGCGTAATTCCGTTCCTGAATAAAAATATTTTCGCCGTTATTGCCGCGATTGTAGATGTGAAAGAAAGTCCCAGATGTAAGTGGCGGAATATCGGTTGGCATGAGTTCGTTCCTTTAAAGACCTAACTTAGACCTGTCAGGTTTCATTGCGTACTGAGTCGATTCGAATCCCGTGAATCACCGTGACACTGGTCGATTCAGGTTCTATGGAAACCTGACAGGTCTTTTTCATTACAAAAACAACCCCTGCATCAACCCTCTCTTATGGACTTTCAACGCCGCCAGCGCCTCCCCTTGCGCGGTGATTTGTTCATCGAGCGCGCTCAGCAATTCCGCGATTCTTTGTTGTTCTTCTACGCTTGGAAGTGGAACAGGAATATCATCAAGCATAGTCCTGTTCAATTTGGGCTGCGCCATTCCAGTTAAATAATCTTCTATGTTTGTAAAGTTTAGGTAGTCTTCTATAATTTTCTGCGTTGATTTATTTTCAAACTTCAAGACATGGGCATGATTGTTCACCCAAGTTTTTCCAGAAATAGAAAAAGCAATTGGGTATGTTCTTGCTACTAGATTAGCGCCGTCTTCTGAAATACAAAGTAAATCATCGTCAAAAATAAAATCATTGACGTAGTCAATAATTCCAGACGCTCCATAGTATGGTATCTCCCCTTTCACCCTATCACTTTCAGTAATTGGAATTCTTATGTTATCTAGGTTCTCTGCAATTATTCCCAGCGGCTTTGTCTCCCACTCCCCAGCGGACTCAAACTCAGGGAAGCGCAATCTCGGCACGGACTCGCCTTCGGCGGGGAAGAGATTCTGCATCAGCCCTTTTTTATAGGCTTGGAGAGTCTCCACTTTTTGGCTTTGGGCGGCGATTAAGTCATCGAGCGAAGTCAGGCAGTCCGCTATTTTTTGCTGTTCGGCGGGGCGTGGGATTAATATCGACATTGGCGCAAACTTGGAAATCCAATGTCTCTCATGCGCCCCAACTTCATAAGCAAACATTTGCATGGCTTCATACATAAATTTGATGTTTGCTCCATTTTTTGCCTGCAATATTTTCATTGCAGAGGATTTCGCCTTGAATGGAAAGTCAACAAATTGTGTGGCAGTAGTAAAGTCATCAAAAATAATCACTGGCAAGTTGTCACTAAAAATACCATGCTGTTCATTTGTATAACCCAAAATAAATGTTTTTCCTGCTGTTAAAACAGGAGTTTTGTATGAATCACTGTATGTGGTATCCGAAACCAGGTAATCCGTAGGCTGTTGATAATCTAAACATTCATCCAGCGTCTTCTCTTCCCATGCAGGAGAGTCTTGAAACTCAGGGAAGCGCAACTTGGGCAAAAGAGTTTTATTCATACGCGTTCAACCCTGAAATCTCGCGCCCACCCGCCAGTTTCTTCAACAGCGGTATCAGGTCGGTCATCAATTCCCCTTCCTTGGGGGCGCGTTCGCGCCAGTTCAAATTCAGCGGGGCAAGCAGGTCGGTCAGCGCTTCGCTGTCAAAGACCAGCCGTTCGATGATCTCATCCACAAAGGCAGTCAGGGTGTTATTTTCCAATCCAAACTTGGCGGCAATCTCCGTCAGTCCGCGGGCGTTCTTCTGCGCTTTGAAGGCGGCATAGCCCGCATGGATTTCCTCCACACTGCGCCCGCTTCCCAATTTCAGGCTGTTGATGTATTCGGAAAAGTCTTCGCGCTCGTCTATAAACTTGGCGTCCGAAGCGATCAGCGCAATTAATTGTTCTTTGGTCATGCTTTGCTTGCTGGGCTTCGCCGCGTCCGCTTTGGCAAGCAGGTTCATAATGTAATCGTAATCAATCGTCACCGAAGCGAACAATACAAACCCAAAATCGAGTTGTCCCAGTTGCGGGTCCTCCTTCTCTTTGTCCTGCCGTTCTTTCAGGCGCGCAGCGGTTTCGAGATACGCCGCGCGAAAGGCTTGCAATTGCTCTGGCGGTAAAACCTGCTCCACCTCCGCGATGTGTTCAGCGGTCAGGTCGGTGTACTGCTCCAATTGCGACTTATATTTTTGCACTTCTTTGAATCGTTCGATGAACCCGCCGCGCGCGTGGTCGCCTTTCAGGTTGGGCACATCCTGCGGAACGCACGCCAGCCCGTTCGACTGCATGAACAAGTCCAGTTTCTTGATGGCTTCTTTCAGTTTGCTGATGACCACGGGTGCAGAATCCACCAGCCAGATTACTTTGGATCGTTCGATCGTCTCGCCCGAAAAGAGTTGGATCGCTTCATCCACCGCCCCAGCCTGCTGACGAAAATCCAGAATATTGCCTGCGGGTTTCGAGTCGTTCAAAATGCGGTTGGTGCGCGAAAACGCCTGAATCAAGCCGTGTTGTTTCAGGTTCTTATCCACGTACAGCGTGTTCAGGTATTTGGAATCAAAGCCCGTCAAGAGCATATCCACCACGATCACCAAGTCCACGCGCTCAGCATGGGGCAACTGAAATTCCTGATCTTTGATCCGCTTTTGCACATCCTGATAATATAAATCGAAGAAAGCAAGGCTGTGATTCGTGCCATAGCGCTCGTTATAGTCCGCCATGATTTCTTTGAGCGCGGCTTTCTTCCCGTCAGGGTCTACGGCGTTATCGGCTTTTTCCTGCGGCAGATCTTCCTGCAGTTGCCGCACGTCCTGGTCGCCATCCGCGGGCGGCGAAAACACACAGGCGATATTCAGCGGCTGGAAGTTTTCATCTTCCGCCTGCTTCTTTTCCTGCATCTGTTTGAACAGTTTGTGATACTCGATTGCGTCATTGATCGAAGCGGTCGCCAACAGCGCGTTGAATTTTCTCCCCGCCGTGACAGCATCGTGCTTATCCAAAATCGCTGTGATGACGGCTTGCTTGGTCAACGCCTCGCCCGCCTTCGGGATATGCTCGCCCTCGGGCTTGAAGTAATCCACATGAAAACGCAACACAGTATCATCTTCGATGGCGTTGGTGATGGTGTAGGCATGTAACTGCGTTTGGAACAAGTCCGCTGTAGTTTTGTAGGAAGCCTGTTGCCCTTCAACTTGCTGGTAGGTTGCATTCTGCTCGAAGATGGGCGTCCCCGTAAAACCGAACAACTGCGCCTTCGGGAAGAATTCCTTGATCGCTTTGTGATTATCGCCAAACTGCGAGCGGTGGCACTCATCGAAGATGAAGACCACGCGCCTCCCTCTCAACGGTTTGAGTTGTTCCTTGTACCCGCGCTTGTTGCCTTCATCCAAAGCCAGCCCCAACTTTTGAATGGTCGTTACGATCACTTTATCGGCGTAATCATCCGAAAGCAAACGCTTCACCAGCGCGGCGGTGTTGGTGTTTTGCTCCACGCAACCCGCTTGAAAGCGGTTGAACTCGTCGCGGGTCTGCTTATCAAGGTCTTTGCGATCCACCACGAACAACACTTTTTCAACATCGGGATTATCTTTCAACAACGTGGACGCCTTGAAGGAAGTCAGCGTTTTGCCGCTCCCCGTCGTGTGCCAGATGTAGCCATTGCCGCTGTTCTGGTGAATGCAGTCCACAATCGCTTTCACGGCGTAAATCTGGTACGGGCGCATCATCAGCAGTTTTCGTTCGGTTTCGATCAGCACCATGTAACGGCTGATCATCTCGCTCAAAACGCACTTGGCAAGGAACTTCTCCGCAAAGTCATCCAGCAGGGTGATTTTTTTATTGTTCTCGTCCGCAAAGCGGTAAAAGGGCAAAAAGCGTTCTTCGGCATTGAAAACAAAATGCTTGTTATTGTTGTTGGCAAAGTACATCGTGTCCGTGCGGTTGCTTACGATGAAGAGTTGCATAAAGCACAACAGCGTGTTGGTGTACCCGTTCCCAGGGTCGGTCTTATACTCCACGATCTGCTGCATGGCGCGGCGCGGGCTGATCGGCAAGTCCTTCAACTCGATCTGCACCACAGGCACGCCGTTGATCAACAAAATCACATCGTAGCGGTGATAACTGTTGGCGGTATTGATCCGCAACTGGTTCACCACCTCAAACGTGTTCTTGCACCAATCCTTGATATTGACCAGCGTAAACGTCAGCGGCGTGCCGTCATCGCGGGTAAAGTTGTGCTTTTCACGCAGGTTGCG
>CAZQES010000208.1:0-5382 GCA_964591425.1 uncultured Anaerolinea sp. | reverse complement strand
TCGTCAATTGAATCGATGTTGCCCCAAACGCTATCGCCGAGGTAATGGCTCACCTGCTTGCTGTCCATTGTAGCGTGCATGTTGATGTCACCGAACACGATCAGGAACGGCACTTCGTCAGTGGGCGGAATCGTCACGTGTGTATTGACCCAGCGCGCGAACAAGCCATACGACTCAGGCGCGTCCCCTCCGCCGCCTTCACCATAGAGCGAGCCAAGCAGTTGTTCCAAATCGAATCCGCTGGCGAACGGAGTCACTTGCAGGGGCCAGCGATCTACTTGGGCGTCGCCGATCGCGGCAAACGAAATCGAAACATCGGGGCGATATTGTGAAAGCGTGTTGAACATCAATGGCAAGCGGTCGAAAATTTCAAAGGGCCACGAAGCCATCGAGCCGGTCACGTCAATCGCAACGATGACAGGATTCTTCGACTCTGTTGAAATGTGTTGCTTGGGGTCAATGATTTTTTCGTTCGGTCCCGCCTTCTTCTCATAAGTGCGCGGTCCCGAAGCCGCGGCTCTTGCGGCAGATGCCGCACGCGCCGGCGCGGCGGTAGGGCTGTAGGCATATTTACCTGATCCATACCATTTTGAAGTATCGTCATCCCATGAATACATGTTATCTCCTTGATAGTGTCATTGCGAGGCGATAGCCGAAGCAATCTCCTCTTTCTTCTGATTACTCAACCACTGTGATCATAGCCAAAGTTTCCAACCCAAACTCTTCACGAAATCGTACATCCAGATGTTTGGACTTAATATACTTTGCCACAACGTTTGGGACGAGCGACTCCCACTCTTCGCCGCGCGCCATCGCACGCCTCACTGCGGACCCTTCGGCTGGTACGCGCTCGCGAGGCGGAATCAACTCCACTGGGCGGAGGACGCGGTAATCGTCCCTGAGCAGACTCGTCACGTACGGATTCTCCGTCACGAATACATCCAGTGCGCCGAACAGATCCTTCACCTGCGCGCGCCAGCGCGGACCGTCATCCAGATCGGGGACGGGAATGATTCGATAATTCGAAAACTCCGGAAGGACGAGTTGGATCATAGCGTGCGTTTCGTCGAGCGTGAACGGATTGCGCGCGTTGTAGCGATTGGAACTGCCGATGCCGATGAGCGCCGCCTCCCCGTTGTTGCACACCGCCCGCAGAATCGCGGCGTGCCCGAGGTGAACAGGCTTCCAGCGCGCGATCATGCCGATACGAGAATATTTTTTGGCGGGCATGGTGTGATTATAACAAGACACTATAGACCTCACAGGTCTCAAAGACCTGAGGTCTCCTTGCTAAATCAGAATATATGTTCTATAATTCGAGCATGAACGCGCTGGATACGCTGGTTGAACTTTCAAGCCAAATGGGATTGGAACATGCAGAAGAATCGCGTGGTCTCGATACGCCCACCAATGAGCCAGCCAAGCCTGCCTGCTTCACGCCCAAGGAGAAACGCGCCGCGTTCGTTCATCCTGCCCAACTTCCCAACGGAAAGAAAGTCGTTCTACTGAAAACGCTCCTATCGTCCGCGTGCGAACGGGATTGTTACTACTGCCCCTTCCGGGCGGGACGCGACTTCCGCCGCGCCACGTTCAAGCCGCAGGAGTTTGCCGAACTATTTATGAAATTGAATCAGGCAAAAATGGCGGAAGGGATTTTCCTCAGTTCAGGCATCGCGGCTGGCGGGGCGAACACACAGAACAAAATTCTCGATACGGCTGAGATACTCCGCAAGAAACTTGGGTTCCGCGGATACATGCATCTCAAGATCATGCCGGGCGCGGAAAAGGGACAAGTCGAACGCATGATGCAACTTGCCGACCGTGTGTCGGTCAACTTGGAAGCGCCGAACACTGAACGACTGGTAAGACTTGCGCCACACAAAATTTTTATCGAAGAACTGCTCCGTCCGTTGAAATGGGTGGAAGAGATTCGGCGAAGCCAACCCGCATACAAATTTTGGAACGGGAGATACCCATCCACCGTGACTCAATTTGTCGCAGGCGGCTCCGATGAAAGCGATCTTGAACTGTTGACGACCACAAACTGGCTCATGAAAAACGTGCGACTCACACGCGCCTATTATTCGGCGTTTTACCCGATCCGTGATACGCCGTTGGAAAACAAAGCCGCGGTGGATCCGTTGCGCGAGCATCGCTTGTATCAAGCGTCGTTCTTACTGCGAGATTACGGCTTTGATTTGGAAGAAATGCCGTTCACGCGACACGCAAACCTCCCCCTCCACACCGATCCCAAGATGGCGTGGGCGCAACAAACCTTGAAAGAGACTCCCATTGAAATCAACAAAGCAGAGAGGTGCGAGTTACTTCGCATCCCCGGCATCGGACCGAAACATGCCGACGCCATCCTTCAAGCGCGGCGTACAACAAAACTCCGCGACTTGACCGCCCTCCGCAAATTGGGTATTGTTGTCGCTCGCGCCGCGCCGTTCTTGTTGTTCGATGGCAGGCGTGCGGAAAGTCAACTGGCGATGTTCTAATCACAAGGAGACTGAATGGCAACGATGAGATATGTAGTGCGTGAAGTGGAGTCGTCCGTCGAGTTCTATACAAAAAATCTTGGCTTTCAACTCGTGGAGCAAATGGGACCTGCCTTTGCCATTGTCGCAAGGGGAGACCTGCATCTCTGGCTCAGCGGACCTCAGACCTCGGCGGCGCGCGCCATGCCGGATGGCCGTAAACCCGAACCGGGAGGTTGGAATCGAATTGTGATCGAAGTGGATGACATCGAGTCGCTTGTTGACTCGATGAAAACTGCTGGCGTGTCTTTTCGTAACGAAATTATCTCGGGACCGGGCGGAAAACAAGTTCTTGCCGAAGACCCCTCCGGCAACCCGATCGAGATTTTTGAATCAGTGTAAACGGAGCTAACAAATGTATGGACTGATCGGAAAGATCAAAGCGACGACAGGACAACGCGATGTACTGGTGGCCATTTTGCTGAATGGCGTTACTGATATGCCCGGCTGTTTAAGTTACGTGGTAGCGCAAGACCCAACGGACGGGGATGCAATTTGGATCACGGAGGTATGGGATAGCAAGGAGAGTCATCACGCCTCGTTGGCATTGCCTTCTGTTCAACAAGCCATTGCGCGCGGCAAATCATTTATCGCTGGTTTTGGCGAACGCTTTGAGACCGAGCCGGTGGGTGGTCTAGGAATTTAATTTTATAACGCGATCCATCCGCCGCGCAGACCTGCGCGCACGGCTTCAGTGCGGTTGGTCACATCGAGTTTTGTGTAGATCGAAGAGACGTGAAATTTCACAGTGTGCTCGCTGATCCCCAGCTCAACCGCGATCTGTTTGTTCGCTAATCCCCTTGCCAACAACCCCAGCACTTCCAACTCCCGTTCGGTGAGCGGTCCGCGTTCGATAGGTTCGCTTTCTGATTCGAATAACAAGTGCGGCGCGCCGACGATGAGTCCTTGCGATAAGGCGTGGATGGCGGCGGTCAATTCTTCGGTAGATGAATCCGTCGGCAGGATTCCCCACACGCGGGAGGAACGCTTCATTTCTTCAAGGTTGATTTGGTCGTTGCTCAGGAAGAGGATTCCAGCCGACGAAGGGAGAACAGGTTCGAGTCCAGAAAAAGAAGCGAGCGAAGCGGACGTGATCATCACGTCCGCTTCGTTTTCTTCATCCAAAGAGTCATTCACCACTTTGATCGTCTTGTCAGACGCAAGCAAGGCTTGCAATCCTGCGCGCAATGCGGGTGAGGAAACTTTCAACAAGACTCGAATCATAAGATCGACCAACCCTGTCATTACGAGTGGAGTATTAACGCCACTCGCAATGACGGAATCTTTTGAATCACTTGCGCTCGCCTACCGTCACGTTGACGTTTTCAGGCTTGCCGCCGCGCAGAACTTCAACGACGACGGACTTGCCGACCGTATCGCTCTTGAGCGCAGCGAAGAGGTCATCAGGGTCGCTGACGGATTGACCGGCGACTGTGACGATGGTGTCGCCGACGAACAGTCCGCCTTTTTGTGCGGGACCATTTTCTTCGAGCCATAACACGAGCAATCCGCTTTTCTGCTCGCGCTTCAGACTCTTGCGCGCGGCTTCGGGAATCTCAACAGGTTGTGTGCGCACGCCGAGATAGCCGCGCTTGACCGAGCCGTGCTTCGCGAGTTCATCCGCAATGCGCCACGCCACCTTGACGGGAATCGTAAGCGAGGAACCATGCGTGAGACCCGACGTGTTCAGCCCAAGCACTTCACCTTCGGTGTTGACGAGCGGACCACCTGAAAAACCGGGATACGGTGTTGTTTCCGTTGAGATGTATTCATCGAGCAGACCGCCGCGATAAGTTCGCGCAGGTCCTGCGATCGCAGTGACGATGCCCCACGAGGCTTGCATTCCTGAGGTATTAGGTCGTCCCAGCGCCAGCACAAGTTGACCGACTTTCACATCGTTTGAGGTCTTCGCGGGCTTCAAAGCCTTTTCAGCGAGTCGTAACAGTGCGAGGTCTGAGCCGGGGTCGCGCCCTGCGACAGTTGCCGCGAGAATCTTGCCGTCTGGCAGGATTACCTTGATGTCTTCGCGCGTCACAACGTGGTCGGCAGTCAACACGAGGTCTTCGGCGTACGCGATTCCGCTCGCGGGGTAACGCTTGCGCGCATCCACAACGACGGTGCTCGCGCCGCCCTTCTCAACAGCGGTGATTAGTCCATTTGAAAATTCGGTGAAGGGGTTGGTCATGATGATCTCCTTATAACATATTGATTTGATGGAACCAAGCCTTCACAGTGTAACGCTTATGAAAAATAAACACATCGGACGTTCGATTGGCTTACCTCCTAGCCAAATGGAGGAGGGATTTGCTTGACCTTAAAGTTTTTATTTTCCTACGCGGAACCCTTGAAATTATTTTTATTATCGTTATACTACTCTTTTATATGTCATTGCGAGCCGCTGTTTTTTGGCGACGTGGCAATCTCGAAGCATAATCCTACAATTGTTTGATTGTTGAGCGGGATTGCTTCTCAAAGACTCGCAATGACAATACGAAAGGAACATAAAATGGTTTCAATGGAAACACTTGTGATCAAGACTGAAAACAAATTTAGGAGTCTGATCACAAAACGAGAATACAAGAAAGGGGAGGTGATCAGTGAAATTCCACGGGAGAAGGTGATCAACAAACCGAACCGCTTCACGGTTCAGATCGGGCGGACCGAACATACCGATGTGGGTAAACTCGCCGCATTGAATCACTCCTGCGACCCGAATGTGATTCTCGATACCACGAACATGCAAATGGTGGCCCGGCGCGAGATTGAAAAAGGCGAGGAACTTTCGTTCTTTTATCCCTCCACCGAATGGGAAATGGACGCGCCGTTCATCTGCCTGTGTGGATCA